>JBFFMY010000028.1:0-36055 GCA_041563475.1 Salibacteraceae bacterium | reverse complement strand
TTTTTCATAATAGTTTATTGTTGGTTTGATTTAATCTTTAAAAATAAGAATTTTCCAAGTAGAATATAATCAGAATCTTTCATTGTTGTTAACAATCAATATTTTAAGGGAATTAAATAATTTTTACTATAAGTCCTTGTACATGGAAAAACTAAAAAAATGGCAATGGCCACAGTTAAATAAAAATAAAAAATAATTAACTATTTACTCTTTTATTTGATGTTATGAAAATCTCGATAAGAAAAGCATTTTCTTTTTGTACAACAGGTTGGTCAGGGGGTGAAACCACGGAGTTATTTATAAACCCACAAAATTCTCAATTCAAGGACCGTGATTTTATTTTTAGACTCAGCATGGCAACTGTTGAGGTAGAAAAGACGCAATTTACTTCTTTGCCAGGTTGTACACGAAAACTGATGGTCCTAAGAGGGGAGATGATTTTGTCACATGTTAATCAACATTCTAAAAAATTAAAGCCTTTTGATCAAGATCGGTTTTTGGGTGATTGGGGAACTAATGCGGAAGGAAGTGTACAGATTTTAATTTAATCACTTCTATTCCAGCAAAAAGTAATTTAGCAGGACTTGAGTTAAATCGCAATCAAATATGTAATTATTCGGTAAATAGTAAATGCAATTGGCTTTTTATTTATGCGTTGAACGGGGAAATTCGTTGCACAATTGACTCGAAGGAATACAATTTGAAAAATGGTGATTTGTTAGTCATTCAAAATCCAGAAATTGTGAATATTATGTTTGAGGGTATCGAAAATAGCGCTTGGGTACTAACAGAATTAACTGTTTAATTACACTGCCTCAAGTTTAGCTAATTTGGTTTTCGTTTGAAAATTCCCAAAAACCACAATGGCGTTTTCACCTGAAATCTCCACAACTTCACCTACTTGCGTGCCAGTTATTAATTTCACTTTGGAGCCTAATAAAACGGGTTTAAACACTTTGGCTACTTCGGTTTTTTTCTTGGTTATTTTTGGTTTAAAATCTTTTTTAACCGCTTTCACTAATTGGGCTTTTTTTGAGGCATCGGTTATTTTGGTTCGTTCAATAATCAGGTATTTTCGCACTTCGTCCATAAAGGGTTTCGTAGCTTTATTCCCCTTCATTTTCCCGAAGAATTGCTCCATTTTTTTCCCCCAATTGATGTACTTATTATTTTGCTCGAGTTGTTGCTGTTGCTTTTCAATTTGCTGGGTTACATGATGCTGTAAATCTTCGTAGTACTCTTTTGATTCTTCGGCTTTCTTTTGAGCTTGTGTTTTGGCTTCATTGATTTTTTGAATAGAAGATTTTTCTTTTTGCAGTTCAGCAATTAGCTTATCCATTTCCACTCTTTTCACATCTAATAACTTCTTGGCATCTTCAATTAACTCCAAAGGAATCCCATTGGTTTGAGCAACCTCAAATGTGAATGATGAACCAGGTTGGCCAATAGATAATTCAAACATTGGAGCTAAAGATTCTCTATCAAAGAGCATACTAGCATTCACCGCATTTTGAAGTCGTGACGCTTTCAATTTAATGTTAGCATAATGGGTTGTGATTACTCCGAAGCACTTTTTATTATATAAATTTTCAAAAAATACCTCCGCTAGTGCCCCTCCTAATTCTGGATCTGAACCGGTTCCAAACTCATCGAGTAAAAGCAAGGTTTTTTTATTTGCTACATCTAAGAAATATTTCATCCTTTGGAGTCTGTAGCTGTAGGTGCTTAATTCATTTTCAATAGATTGGTTATCTCCAATATCCGTTAAAATAAGTTTAAACCAACCCATTTTTGAGCGAGGATCTAGCGGAACTAACAGTCCACATTGAAACATTAGTTGGAGCAGTCCAATAGTTTTTAAAGTAATAGATTTCCCACCTGCATTTGGACCTGAAATCACCAAAATACGGCTAAATTTATCCATTTTCACAGACTGTGGAAAAGTAGGTTTTTGCGCTTCATTGTTCGCCATTAGAAGCAACGGATGGTGCGCATCGATTAAATCAATTACCACCTCTTTAGAATCAATATTGGGTTTGATTCCATTCATTCTTTTGGCTAAACGTCCTTTCGCTTGAACAAAATCTAATTCGGGTAGGAGAAACTGATAGGTTTCAATAAGCTCAATATGCGCGCTTAATTCTTTTGTGAGCTCCTTAAAAATGCGGATAATTTCTAGGTGTTCTTCCTCCAATAATTGTTCAAGTTCCGCATGCAAAGGTTGGTTCGCCTTCGGCTCAATATACGCTACATGACCATTGTTGGAAGACCCTACAATTCCTCCTGGAATGGATCTTTTATGACTGGCGCCAACGGCTAATACCCGTTTCCCCTTGACAAAACTTTCACTCGTATCAGCTAAAACACCAGAACCCTGCAAACGCTTTAATATTCGGTCAAAATTTATGTTTATTTTTTTTCGAATAGATAGAATATCCATGCGAATTTCGAACAATCTGAGAGAGGCATCATCTCGAACTTGGAATTTTCGATCTAATACCTTTTCAATGGGTTGAATTATTTCATTTGAAAAATAGGTGGTTTGAATCAATCCAAATAAATGTGGATACTCTTCTTCCCAGTTTTTTATGAATCTAACCAGTTGATTAGCCGTTCTACTTGCATTTAAAATAGCTATAAAACCTTCTAAATTTAATTGACTTCCTTTCTTTTTTAGGAAAATTATTTCTTTGGTAAGCTCAGAAAATTCTAACCTCGGAAAAACTACATCTTCCTTCTGAATATCAACAAATTCTTGGACTAAGGACAAGGCTAAATCAGCTTCGGTAACAGAAGGTAAGGAGGTTAATTGCTGTACACGATTTTCGGCAGTTGGGCCAAAACAAAATTTGGCCAACATGTTTTTAATGGTGGCAAATTCTAAATCCTCAATGGTTTGTAGATCTGCGAAGTTCACATTAACAAAGGTAAACAGGGGAAAAGGTTTTCAAAGAATGAGAATCAATTTAAAGTTCTTTTTTGTGCATAGTTATAAACGATTATATTAGCCAAATCAATAAACTAAATCAATATGTCAAAAGGATTATTCATAATTGGAATTTTTAGTAGTTGGTTGCTCTTTTTTAGTTCATGTAAAAAGGAGGCGACAGGAATAGATCAAGAGTTATACACGATGGCCTCTAGTTCGAGTGGTTTTACATGGTTTAAATTAACGGGTGTTTCCTTACCCAAAAGTTCTGGAAGCGGGCATAATTACCCATTTCTAAGAACACGCTATAATGCTATTGCGTCAACTTCCCTTGATAGTATCGGTATGGTCTTGCCAAATAGTAAATTTAAGGAAGGTTCATTTATCGTAAAGGAACTACAAAATAGTTCCGGTAGTTTAGAGCGGTATGCCATTTTATATAAGGATTCAGGGAATGAATATGCCGATGCTGAAGGCTGGGTTTGGGGGTATATTAACTCTGATGGAACGGTAGCAGAAACGGCTGAAAAGAAAGGAACCTCATGTATTGGTTGCCATCAACAAAGTGGTAATATCGATTATGGATTAATGAACAAGTTTTTCCCTTAAAAGTAGGCTGACCATTTTTTATTGGGGGAACTCTCAAACGTGACTTTTTGTTTTGTTACTGGATGATAAAAGGAAAGTTTCCATGCATGAAGAAAAAGAGAATCCGTCGAGTAGGTAAGTGGATTATTTTCAAAATATTGAGGGTTCTTGTGACCCAAATCACCCACAATAGGGTGACCTAAATCGGCTAAATGCAATCGAATTTGGTTCGTGCGCCCACTATGGGGAGTAACTTTTAATAGGGTTGATTCTGTAAACTTTTTTATTATTTCAAATTCAGTCATAGAATCCTTTCCTTCTTCAATTTGCCTTCCTCCAGCAGCGGTTTTAAGTTTGCCAATAGATTTACTACTGGTAAAACTATCTTGGTTTGGCTGACCTTCAACTAAAGCTAAATAGGTTTTTTTTACGCGTTTTTCCTCAAATTGCTTTCCTAATAAATTAGCTGATTTTTTATTTAAAGCCACTAAAACAATACCTGTTGTATTGGCATCTAAACGGTTAATTAGATGGAAGCTTTGGTTTGGGAAAGCCAATTGGAGTATAGATGTTAAAGTATGCTTTTGGTACCTGCCCCCAGCATGCACTGGAAGGGGTGAAGGTTTGGAAATGACCCAGAAATCATGAGTGGCCGAAATAAGTTCAATGGTAGTATCGATTGATGGCTCTAGTTTTGGTGGGACAGAATGCTGGGTTATTTGACCCGCCTTTACCTTTTGTTGGGGTGAGACTTTACAACCATCTAAGGTCAAATTTCCGCTTTCAATTTTGTCTCTCCAAAAATCACACTCAACATGCGGAAAAGATTGGCAATACACCTCTATCAGGGTATCGCCATCAAACCTTTTTTTTATCGATAAAGTGAAAATACGTGGCGTTTTCTTTTCGTCTAGTAATTTTTTTGAAACATTGAAAATGGTATTTTCAAACTCGTTTCTGGTGATCATATCCTAAAGAGTTTCATCAACATCAATTTCCCTAATAAGGATTTAACGTTCAAATACCTCAACTTTTTTAGTGCGCGTAACTAAATCAGTGAATTTTCCGTTGAATTTGGTTGCTCGAACAATATGGTTGTCAATCCAGTGGTAATTACCTCCTCTAGGTTTGCCAAATAAAATACTATGGTATTTAAAACCGTGTTTATCGAGCCATGCTTCGGTAACTGATCTGTGTTCTTCGGTTCTAGATGTAAAGAATGTAATTATATGCCCTTCACTATGCCATTTATTGAGGGTTTCTAAAGCATCCGGGAATGGAATACAATTAGCCATTCTATCTGGTTCTTCATTCGGAACATCCTCAGTAATAGTGCCATCAATATCAATCAAGTAATTTTTCACATCCTCGGGTAGAGCCGGGGAAAGTTGTACTCCTTTCTCATTGACTACCTTATTTAGCTTGGATTTTATTTTACTTGACATGAATTTAATTTAGAATATAACTTCTTGGAAGAAGAACAATTAATTTAAAGGAAAATTGGACATGATATAATTTGCTAGTTCTTCTCCAATACGATCCTGAGCTTCCACTGTTGCAGCCCCTGTATGTGGAGTTAAACTCATATTTTCATGTTTTAGTATTTTTTCATTGGGTGTTGGCTCATTCTCAAAAACATCAATTGCTGCGCCTCGAACTTTGCCATTATTTAATCCATTCAATAAATCCATTTCATCGATAATTCCACCCCGGGCTAAATTGATAAGAACTACGCCTTCTTTCATTTTTTCAATCTCTGCTTGCCCAATTACCGCTTTTCCATCGGCTTGGGCTGGTACGTGTAAAGAAATAAAATCAGATTGGCTTAAAACTGTATCCATATCCGAGGTTTTCAATTCAACGCTACAATTCACTCCTTCAATGCCTAAATCAATAGTTACATCCGTGGTAAATGCATCAGCGGCAATTACTTTCATACCAACTCCTAAGGCGTATTTAGCTGTTTGCTGGCCAATTCTACCCAAGCCTATAATACCCATTGTTTTTCCTCTAAGTTCAATGCCTTTACCGTATTTTTTCTTAAGTGATTTGAATTCCGTATTACCATTGGTTGGCATTTGACGGTTAGAATCGTGTAGTCCTCTAGCAAGACTTAGCATATGACCAATTACTAACTCTGCAACGGCTTGGGAGGAAGCTCCTGGAGTATTGAATACATCTACACCACTTTCTTTTGCAAAATCAACATCAATGTTATCTAAACCAACACCACCACGACCAACAGCTTTCAAGCCTTTGCAAGCTTCAATAAGAGGTTGGCGAACTTTTGTTGCACTTCTTACCAATAAAATGGAAACATCATTTTTATTAATGTAATCGATTAAATTATCCTGCGGTACTGTTGTAGTTTCAACGGTATAACCTGCGTCCTTTAACATTTTTTCTCCAAGTGGAGAAATTCCATCATTTGCTAATACTTTCATACGTGTTTTTTCTTTGGTGATTATGTGTTTAATTTTTTCATTACGTTGACTAATACTTCAACGCTTTCTAGTGGCAGAGCATTGTACATAGAAGCACGATAACCACCTACAGACCTGTGCCCTTTAAGCCCAGAAATATTCGCATTGTTCCACAATTGATCAAATTTTTCTTGATATGAGTCATCATTTAAAATAAAAGTTGCGTTCATATTTGAACGATCTTCCTTCGCTGCAACTCCGGAGAATAAAGGGTTAGAATCAATTTCTCCATACAATAAATCTGCTCTGTCTTGCGCCAGTTTCTCGTAACGAGATAAGCCTCCATTTTTTAACATATGTTGCAAATTCAGCATGGCTACATAAACAGAATACACTGGAGGAGTATTGAACATGGATCCTTTTGAAGCATGAACTTTGAAGTCCATCATAGCTGGAATATTTCGACCGGAATGATCGAACATTGAGTCTTTTACAATATATAAAGTAGCGCCAGCAGGTCCTAGATTTTTTTGTGCTCCTGCATAAATTAGATCAAAATCGGCCACATTGATTTGGCGACTAAAAATATCGCTACTCATATCGCAAACGTTGATTCCATCAAATTTAGGAAACGTCTTAAACTGCGTACCAAAAATGGTATTATTAGAAGTGAAGTGAAAATACTCAGCATCACTTGGAATTATAAAACCTTTGGGAATGTAATTGTAATTTTTGTCTTTAGAAGAAGCAACTATATCAATTGTCCCAAATCTTTGAGCCTCCTTTATAGCGTTTGAAGCCCAAGTTCCTGAATCTACATAAGCCGCTTTCCCATTCTCTTTTAAAAGGTTGTAAATTGTCATTAAGAAGCCAGTACTGGCACCGCCTTGTAAAAACAAAACAGAATAGCCAGAAGGAACATTAAGCATTTCCTTCACCATCGAAATAGCATCATCCATTACTTTTACATAGGACTTGCTTCTATGCGAAATTTCTAGGATAGATAAATTAAGGTTGTCAAAATTTACTACTGCATCTGCAGCTTGTTTAAGAACTTCCTGGGGTAAAATACAGGGTCCTGCGCTATAATTGTGAACTTTAGTCATTTATGATTTTTTTATGCGATTGCAAAATTAGTGTCATTTCTGGGAATCATGGATTTATTCTTTACAAATTGCAAAGTTTTGTCCACAACTTGTAAAGAATTTCAAATTTATTATTTTGTTTTAGTTGCCTTTAACCCTTTCAATTGCCACTAGTTTTTTTAAATTGTCCCAGGAAAAAATTCACTCGATTATGCGTTTAAAATATTTGTTTTTAGTACTTGCGTTTTTAGTAATTTCAATTAGTGGATACCCTCAAAATACACAACTAGACTCCGCAGCAAAAACCCTTATAGTCAACTTGACGGATATAGGTTCAGAACTGGAAATAACCATTACACGGTTGAAATCTTATGAAGAGAATAATTACCAATCCCAGAAAATAACAACTCTCGACTCCCTGATTGATGACAGGTTTGAAAAATTGGGTGTGGAATTAGCTCAATTGAAGGAGATTAATTTATCAAGGATTAGCAAAACAAGTTTAAATGCATCATTAGCTGAATGGGAAATACATAGAAAGGAAAATCAAAGAATTTTAGGGCAAGTTCGTAAATATTTTGATGATTTCTCCGCTGAAATTGAGAACGTAAAAAAAGATCGAGAACGATGGCAAGTTACTTTAAAGGATCTCAAATCAACAGAATCTCCAGAGGAACTTCACGTAAGTATTAAAGCCGCCTTAAAGGATTTAAATAAAGCAGATGAAATCTTAAAAAATAATCTAGGCCAATTAGTTACTAGTGAGTCAAAACTGCATGAATCTGAAGAATTTATCCTTGTCGCTATCGGCCTATTAGAAAGTGCATTTGAGCAAAGATCCAAAGATGTTTTTACCCAAAACTCTCCTGTAATATGGAAAGTTATTTGGAATGCAAATGATTCATTGTCTGAGAATATTGATATGGACTCCAATATCTCAAATGATAATACCATGTTATCTGAAACAGATGGGCGTCCACAATTTGGGGTTCTCACAAAAGAAGGAATTTCACAAATTACAGCTTTTTTAAGTAGCAGTGAACAAACTATTTTAATCCATCTATTCTTGTGGATTATTACTCTGATTGTAAGTTTCAAGTATGGAAGAGGATCCGGAAGAGAAGGAGATGAGATTAATAATGAATTTGCTAATCAATGTGTTAAGTTGGTTAGAAATCATTTATTCATTACAGCCACCTATCTGACTATTTTATTTTCGGTATTTCTCTATGATTATATTCCTATTTTATTAAGTCAAATTTTGGTGATTATATTGATGGTGTTTAATGTTATTATTCTTCACAGATCACAATCACATAGGGTCATGAAAATTGCATTGATCGTGATTTTTACCTATGCCTTAGGACAATTGAATAGTGAAATCTACTTAAGTGAGCTTTGGTTTAGGGTTTTCATTTTTGGAAAAATTACGTTTGTCATATGGGCCGTGTCAGAATTTGTAAAATATCTAAAATCTTTTGCTTCATCCGATGCTCCAAAATTTTGGAACTATTTGGGTGGGGTCGCAAACTTCACTTATGTGTTATTAGTTATAAGTTTAATCGCTAACACGTTGGGGTTTGTTAAAATGGCTGATTTGGGCGTATTTCTCGTGGTTCAAATACTAACAGTTTCATTTATTTTTTATGGAATATTGATTACGGGAAATGGGCTAGTTGCTATGTTTTTTACCTCGGTATGGAAACCCCAAAGTGCCTCTTCACTAAAGTTTAGAAATGGAATTGAAAATATTGCATTGAAGGTAGTGAACTTATTTGCGGTATTATTTTGGTTAAAGGCTATACTTTCTACTGTAGGAATTTACAATGGCATTAAAGACTTTGTTATTGGAATATTCATTAAGACTATACAATTAGGTTCTGTTTCTATTTCCCTTGAAATGGTTGTTTATGGAATAATTGTGATTTTTTCAACTTTTTTAGTAACTCGATTAATTAGTATTTTAATTAAGGAAGGTGCATTGGATAAATTTAACCTTAATAGAGGAGTTCCCCATGCTATTTCATTAGTTGTAAGATACACGATAATTGTTCTTGGTTTTATGTTGGCCTTATCGGTAGCAGGGGTAGATTTAAGTAGTTTTAGTTTAATGGCTGGGGCCCTGGGTATTGGTATTGGTTTTGGGCTTCAAAATATAATTTCAAATTTTGTATCTGGATTAATTCTTGTTTTCGAACGACCATTACAAGAAGGGGATGTTGTGGAGGTGAACAATCTTTTAGGACGAGTAAAACATGTGGGTGTTCGCTCATCAAATATCCGGACTTATTCCGGTTCTGAAGTGGTTGTGCCAAATGAAATTTTAATTTCTAAGGAGTTAGTTAACTGGACATTGTCGGATCCTAACAAACGTATGGAAATTAAAATTGGTGTAGAATATGGAACAGATCCAAGACGTGTGATTGAATTGCTTAAAGAAGCAACTTCTAAGATTGAAGGTGTTGAAAGTGACCCTAAACCATCCGTATACTTCAATGAGTTTGGTGATTTTTCTTTGAATTTCAGGCTTTTATTTTGGGTAAATAATGAAAGAGGCTTGTCGGTGAGAAGTGAAGTTATGCTGGCAATAATAGATATTTTGAAGGAAAATAATATTGTAATTCCTTTTCCAGTTAGAACTCTTAAAATCGAAGAGTCTTCTGAAAAGGCAGGTAAAAAAAACATTCTAAAAGATCAACGCAGGGATGTTGATGGTGGGGTGTAAGTTTTTCAATGTTTTAAATAATATTAATCCTCTTCTTTAAAATTTCTTCTTTCAAGGGTTTTCATTAAATCCCTTCGGTCTCTTTTCGTTGGTCTTCCAACAATTCCATAGTTCGTATTCAATCTTTTTTGTTGGTTCAACTCTTCCAATAAATCTAGATCTCTCTGGGGAGTAGTTTCTACAATATGATCCGAAACTAATTTTGGACCAACCCTGCTTTTGGGAAAACCTAAAACTTTGAATGTTCTGAAAGTAGGCGCAATTTTAATAGAAATTTTATCGTTTGCTTCCACATCCTTACTCGCTTTGACTATTTTAGAATTAACGGATACCTTACCATCTTTAACCGCTTTTGTGGCCAAACTTCTAGTTTTGTAAAGACGTACACACCACAAAAATTTATCTACACGCATTGCACAAATTTAAAACAAAAAGCCCCGTTCAATCATTTATTGAACGGGGCTTTTTGTTTTTGGCTAGAAAAAATTAGCGACCCATTTTTTCCATTTCGGCATCAAATGTTTCTTTAAATTTTTCGTAGTTATAATCTGCTTTTAATAACTCATCTTTTGACAAACGTTCGTTGTATTTTGAAAGAATTTCTTCTGCAGATAATTCAATCGCAATATAGGTTTTGTACTTACCTTCAGCTGTTTTCGTTTGCTTTTCGCAAATCACTTTAATTCCTTGTAAAGACTGATCTACTACAGTACGTGCATTTTCTTGGAATGTTTCTGTTACTTCTTCTTTGTTATTGAACTCTGAAGATTTAACATAGTTGTCCCCAACAATTTTCATTGTTGAATTCATGTCGGTGGCTAATTGAGCGCGCGCATTACTCATTGCTTTTTTCTTAGCGGTCATTTGATCTAAAGATTCTCCGATTGCATTTGCTCTAAAGAATTTTTTGTCAGTGAAAAACTCAGGTCCTGAGCAATAAACATCAACCAAAACCTCGCCTTTGGCTGGTCCTGCATCTTTTTTGTTTTTACACCCTACAAAGCTGGCGGACAAAACTCCTGCCAAAAAAATTGCTGATAATACTTTAACTGTTTTCATGGTAATGATTGTTTAATAAGTTTCAAATTTAGATAAATAATTTTTCATTTTGTATTAATATACAATGCTTGTGCCAAAATTAATTTGTAGTGGAAATTAATTTTAATAATCCTTTTCCATTCTCTTCCCAATCGTAGTTCTTTTTCACGAATATATAGGCTTCATTTGTAATGCGGTCGCGTAATTCCCTAGAGTTAAGTAAGGTGTCGATTAGCTGCACGTATTCTTCTGGACTTTTGGCAATAACTACATTTACCAAATGAGTTGCTCCGATAGCTTTAGCCGCTAAAGGAGAGGTAACACACGGTATTTTCATAGCCATTGCTTCTAAAATTTTATTTTGCATTCCCGTTCCTATTTGCATAGGGGCAACAAATATTTTAGATTCATTATACGCGTCAGTAATGTTGTTTAACCAACCGGTAACTACAATGTTTTTGGACGCTAATCTTTTTACAGCTGTTTGTGGATTAGCCCCAGCAATTGCCATTTTTATTTTAGGATTGGAAACAGTAAGAAGTGGAATTATTTCTGATGCTAGGTATTGGGCAGCATTTACATTTGGTGGATAACTCATATTTCCCGTAAAAACGAGATCATATTTTTTTTCTACTGAAGTATTGCTTTGAAAGGTTTCAAAGTCAACCCCGTTTGGTACAATATGAATTTGATGTTTATCTGGATGCTCAATTAACTCTCTATCGGCTTTGGAGATTATTATTTTATTGGTGAACTGATTAAACACGTAGTTCTCGTATTTTTTTAACCTTTTGGCTTCGATGGTCAACATGGTTTTGAAACCAGGAAATGCTTTTGCAATTCTTCGTTCAGCTCCCATGGAAAAAGCATCCATGTAATCGAAAGTAGAACTAATTACATGGTATTTTTTAACATATTCAGCGGTTCGCACCAATTGTACAAACAAATGACGTGGCATATGTTTCTCAATGATTTTATTCACCCGTTTTTGCGCACTTTTTTGATAAAAATAATTTACCTGAAAGGGTTTGTCATTAAAAATGGATGTGGCAAGATTCCACAAAATTGCAATTTTTGAAAGTTTAATAAAATGAATTTCAGCGCAAAATGGGGATAAATTGTCAATGGCTTCTGGATGAGGTTCACTATCCGTTAGGCAGGTTAAAATAACCTCGTGTTCCTGAGAAATTTGCTTTATATGGTGATAGGCACGAAGCTTATCACCCTTTTCCAAAGGCCAGGGAATCCGTGATAAAAGGACTAAGACTTTCATTTTTTGAAAGTTTTTGCCATGTGTAATAACGCCTTTTGTGAATTCGAAATATCAAATTCTTTTTCGGCTAATTTTCGTGCTCGTTTGGATATGGATTCGCGTAGTTTTGGTTGGTTAATTGCTTCTAAAATTTGTCGTGCCATTTGCTTAGGAGAGTCCGCGATGAGCATATCTTGGTCATTTTGAGTAGGAATACCCAAAGCGCCTTTACTAGTGGTGGCAACCACCTGACCCAAGGCCAATCCTTCAATAATTTTTATCCGAATTCCACTTCCTGCTAATAGTGGAACAACGAGTACAATTCCGCTAGAGATAAAACTATGGGCATCGGGTACTTCACCATGAAATTTAACACCTTCTGGTAGATTTTTGTCATAATTTTCTGGTGCATTTCTACCTCCAATATGAAATTCTACCGCAGAATTTTTGAGTTGAATTAAGGGCCATACTTGATCCAAAAACCATTTTAACCCTTGAATATTTGGATCCCAATCTAATGCCCCCAGAAAAACTATTACGTTACTGTTTGATTCATTTTCTGCGATAATATTAGGTAAGGAAATCCCAAATGGAAGGTACAGTGTTTTGTGTAAACCAATGTAAGAATTGAAAAAGGCCTTATCGCTCATACTAATAGTTGCAACAACATCAAATTTCTTCAATTCTGATAATTCAAAATCTTGTAATTGCTTAACTGGAGATTTCAACAAAAACCGTTTAAGGGCATTCGACTCATTAAGCAAACGGTCTTCCCAAAGTTGATATTCAACATTGTGCGCACGAATAACTGTTAGGCCTTTGAAATGTTTCTTAACTAAATCAATATAAACAGCCGTATACACCCCTTCAAAAATTACGATATCAAAGTTTGTGGCTTGTAAGGATTTCACGATAAGTTCTTCAAATTCTACATTGTGAAATCTGTTTACGATATAATTATTATCTGAATAGAATGCTTTTAATAGCTCTTTTAAAGTAGGTCGTGTGTCAATTTGAATGCCTTCTGGTTTCGTTTTATTGAAAATTGGATCTAATGGCATTTCTGTGATTGGATGTTTTTTTGTGCCAAGACCTAGAATCTTCACCTTCCATCCCATGTCAATCATAGCCTTGGACAGCTGATACATTGCTAATGTTCCTCCGTCATTTGGCGGGAACGGCATTTTCGGACAGATTTGCAAAACATTCATTTACTCTCTTGATTTTTTGGATTTAAAAAAAGATATAACCGGATGAAAAAAGCGTTTTAAATTGTTCGAAATGGTGTTGTAAAAGTTGGAATCTAGTAAAACAGAATCCGTAGTAGCTTTATAGGTTAAAAATATACCAAGGGGAACTAAAATCGCTGTTGACATCCACATTCCAATAAAGGGAGGTAATTCACCTTCCTTAACCAATTTCATCCCAGTCATTGAAATAATATGGTAAATAATAAATATAAGAATGGAAAAAACTACTGGCATTCCTAGTCCACCCTTTCTAATAATAGCACCTAAAGGAGCACCAATAAAAAACAAGAAAACACATGCAAAGGAGAGAGTGAATTTTTTATGCCATTCAATTTCATGAAGATTTATTCTCTGTTGGCGCATACTGCTTTCGTCATCAATACTTTTTGAAAATGTTAAAGAAGAACGTGCAATATTTATAGCCGTAGTATAAAGCCCAACTTTTTCTTTATCCTTCAATCCTTGCATGATATCTAAACTACTTATGGTATCCTGGAACTTGGTGGTCACAATCGCCAAATTTGTATCAGAATAAATTTGCAGGCGATTTTTCATTGATTTACTATAATCATCGAATCGACCTTGAAGCTTTCCTTCCAAAGTATCCATAGATACCTGTAGTTGCTTCAAATTTAACATCTCGTAATGATCTTTAAATAGGTCGTCATCTGTACGATTAAATTGAAAAGAAGATAAATCAAACCGGACTGTATGTTCTGCTATTTCAGAAAATGTGAATGGGTGGTTTCTTCCGGCATCTTCTTGATATTGTTTAACATTATACAAATCAAAAATCAGAAAATTTTGATTCGATGACATCCACATTTTGCCGTTTTCGGCTAATGTTACACTACGGTTTCCATCATGTTTTGAATGGTCGTAAATTTGAATGCCGCGCATATTCTGCCCGTCTTCATCTTTTTCTTTGATTCGAATGACATATCCATCAATCCCAGTATAAAAAACACCGGGTTTAAATTCTAAGGCTGGGCGTTGATGCATTATATCATACAACAGTGTTTTAAAACGTAAATTCGCTACTGGCATCACGTAATTGGAGTGAAAAAAAGCCAATCCACTCAATAAAATGATAAATAGGAATAAAGGTCTCATGATTCGATTAAGCGAAATACCAGATGATTTCATGGCAACCAGTTCGTAGTTTTCGCCAAGACTTCCAAAAGTCATGATTGAACTTAGTAATACCGCTAGAGGTAAAGCCATTACAACCAAATTTGCGGAAGCAAATGTGAAAAGTTCAATCAGCAAAATAGCTTCTAGACCTTTACCTACCATATCCTCCAAATAGTTCCATAAGAACTGCATTTCGAATATGAATAGCGTAATAAAAAACGTGAGGATGAATGGTCCTATATACGTTTTGATTACAAATAAATCTAGCTTCTTCAAATCAAGAATGTAATGTTCAAAAACAAAGATATCTCATCATTCAAATAGAATTAATGAGATATCATAAATATTGTTAGGAAGAATTATTTGGTTAGGAACCAATTACGTGCTTAAGTGCTTCAACTTGATTGTCCCATAGTAATATTCCTTCTTCTTTTTCATCCGGGTCAACAAAATCTGTAACCATTAATGCCACGTCCTTTGTTAGAGAATCTATTTTAATAGCTAATTCCCAATAGCATTCTGTACCCTCATCAACTATCCATTGAAAACGAATATGCTCTTCTTTCTTACGCGAAACTAGTGTAGCTACTTCATCGCTTCCATCCCAGGTAAAAGTGAACACTCCATTTTTGTTCACAACGTTATCAGCAAACCATTCCGATAAAGCACTAGGAGCACTTATATAATTGAAAAGAACGTGGGGTGACGAACGCATGTAATACTCTAATGAAATTTTTTCTTTTTTTACCATTTTGGTTACTTTATTTGTAATGTTTGCTGCGTGCAATATATATAAATTGTATGGACAATAGGAGCGTTAATTTCGATTTGTGCCAAAATTAATTAACGAATTATCCCATCCAGTTTTCTGTAAACTTTTATTTGAATAGAGAATAAAAAATACAATTAAGGAAACGCTAACTCCTATTAAAGAGCCTACAAAAACATCAATTAAAAAATGTTGAGACAAATACATTCTGCTATATGCTACTAAAATAGCGATAATTATTATCGGAATATCGTATTTTCTATTTTTTTGAATTAGGACAAGGGAGGTGGCTAAAGCAAAAATAGAAGTTGAATGACCGGATGGGAAACTAAAAACAGTATGCAAATCAACCCCTGGAACATAATATAATTGGACGTCCAAATCATTGAAAAATTGAGAAGGACGAGCCATTGGTCCGTAAACTACTTTCTTTAAAAACTGCGCAATTAATCCTGAAAATATTCCCGAAAGGACGATCATCAATAATTTTCTTTTGCTAAAAAAAAGTAGAATTATTGCAACTACTAGAATAGTCAACCCATCACCCAAATAGGTGATATATTTAAAAAAAGTGTCAGCAAATGGATGATGGTAGGAATTGATAAGGAAATGAATAGGAGCTTTGGATGATGCGGTTAGAATTAGTATGGATAGCAGAACAAATACTAAGTAAATTAAGAAATACGGAAAATGAAATTTTATTGGATTTTTCATCAAACTCAAAAGTAATTTATTGGATGAAATGGATTCAATTTTTTTTCAAAAAAGGATGTTTTATGTGAGAATTATTCTCTTATATTTGCAGCCCAATTTGGCGAGGTAGCTCAGACGGTTAGAGCGCAGGATTCATAACCCTGAGGTCGGCAGTTCAATTCTGCCTCTCGCTACATTTAAAGCTGTTCTTTTTTAGATCAGCTTTTTTTTGCTTGAATAATTGCAGTATTCATATCCGTCAGTTGACGGACGGCAGTTCAATTCTGCCTCTCGCTACAATGAAAGCTGTTCTTTTTTAGATCAGCTTTTTTGAGAGGGCGGAAAGTTTAGAAATCAATTTTTCTGGAATTATTAAATGAGTAATATTCAAGAAAAAAAAGTAAATTCGACTCTTCAAAAATAAATTATGAAATTATTTCGTGTTATAGTCGCTCTTTCCGTAGTGGGAGTATTGTGTTTTGGATCTTGTGTTAAACAAGAGCCGGTAGAGGATTTCACAACAATTGATAAAAAAATAATCCAAGATTATATTAAGGCGAATAATTTGGATGCGGATTCTACTAGTTCTGGTTTGTATTATGTGATTCAAAAAGTTGGAGTGGGACAAAACCCAACTCAGCACTCCTACATAAAGATTAGATATAAGGGTTATTTGACTTCAGGTAAAATTTTTGATGAAGCCAAAACAGCAAAAACTTTTCAGTTAAATGGTTTGATTGAGGGTTGGAAAGAGGGTATTCCTAAATTTAAGGAGGGTGGAGAAGGGCTTTTGCTTGTACCATCACATTTAGGATATGGCGACCGAGCAACAGGTTCTATTCCAGCAAATTCTGTTTTAATATTTGAAATTAAATTGGATGAGGTATTGCAGTAATGCAATTTAATCCAGGGTAGCAAATTCAATAAAATAGCCAGAGAATTTCCGAATATTTAATACGGAACCATCATCAAAAATTAAATACTGACCACGAATACCCATTAAGGTCCCGCTTATTTCAGGGGTTTTATCAAAGTTAAGGCTGGTAATTTTTTGGGGATATTCATCCACAGGAAAATTTAATTCTTGCACATCTGAATTTTCCAAAGCAAATTGTTTTAAATCCGCAGGAAATAGCGGAATAACTTTGTTCTTTAATTCCTCCAAATCCAAAGTAGTATCCCTTGCATCCTTTAGCATATCTCGCCAAGGGGTTTTGTCACCAATATGGTTTTTAAGGCTTACCTCAATTAATCCAGCTTGCTGTCTGTTTTCGGTTTCGGCAATAATTATAGCCTTCCATGCCCCTTGGTCGATCCATCGTGTAGGAATTTGATCAATTCGAGTAACTCCAACTTTAACTTTTGATGTTAATGCTAAATACACAAAATGCTTTTGAAGATGATGTTTTTTTTCCCATTCTGGATCGCGTCCTTTCCCTAAATGGGCTTCACATAATTCTGGTCGAATAATGCACTCAGCATTTAAAGGTGAGTTGATAAAACAGGGGTAGCAAAACCCTTGACCAAATGCCTTTTTAGTGATTTTCCCACACGAAACACAATTAATTCGCCCCGTAAAACTCAAGGATATTTCAGAACCAATGTAGTCGTTTATTTGAATTTCATCCTCACCTAAAAACAAAGTATATTCAACTTCATCGTGAAGACTGGTTTTCATTTTAGAAAGATTCCCTGATGCTATCATAAAAGATTATAGATTTATTTTTTCAGAATATCTTTCGATACGCCATCTTTATGAACCATTATCCCCATTGTTTTCATGGCCATATACGTTCTAGAAACGTACACATATCCATCATATATATGATTTGTGCCCCACGAATTCTTTACTATATAAAATAGGTTGCCATTTTGGTCCTTTGCAGTTCCAATAATATGCATCAAATGATCATCAGTGGTTTCGTAACTTAAAAACATAGCTTGTCGTTTTTCTTGCGTAGCTTCCATTTCTGGTGTTACGGTTTTAAAAAGCGAAGATTTTTGCTCACTGGTCATTTCTGAAACTGGAATTTCAGGGAGAATGGCAATACTGTATTTCCTCGACCATGTTCTTTCACTTACATCCGCATCCCAGGCTAGTGTATAACCATTTTTTAGAGCATTGTCAATAACATCCAATAACTCTGGCATTGGGAGGTTTTGAAAAGAACCATTCGCCCAATTGTCCGGTACTTGTAAAATATACGGTTGATAGAATGGAGCGTTTGTAAACGAGGTAAATGTAATATAGTCCTCAGGACGAATATTTAAATATTGTGCAAATGATTTTGGCGTGTATTTTTTCCCTTTATACGCAAACTCCGATGGAAATTCTCCTAAATATGCATTTAAAGTACCTTCAATATTTTGAAGCCAAACTGTGGACAGTTTATGATTAGGATTTGTAATTATAGTTT
This sequence comes from Salibacteraceae bacterium, assembly GCA_041563475.1. Taxonomy (GTDB): domain Bacteria; phylum Bacteroidota; class Bacteroidia; order Flavobacteriales_G; family Salibacteraceae; genus CAJXZP01. The sequence goes on along the minus strand of JBFFMY010000028.1, from coordinate 17,752 downwards.
TTAATTCACTTTCCAAAACAGCAACCATTTCTTCGTGGTTATGATTACCAGAATCATATTTGTTTCCGGGAAATACCGATTCAGGTACAATGCCATATTTGGAAATTGAGTTCATAACATCATGACTTAAACCTCCTTCACTAAATTGAGCAGCACCTTGACGTAAAACATAATTTTTTGCTTTTTCCACATATTGGACGCGAACACTAAACATTTCCGACAAATCTATGACCGGTTTTCCTTGTCGGATTAGTTCACTCTCAATAAATGATGTTGTACAATAGCTCCAGCATGTCCCAGTGTGCTGTTGGTTTTTTACTTCTGTATTATCCAATAAAATTTCCGTTGTAAATACATACCCAGATTCATCTAATTTTTGGGGTAATCCCTCTAAAGAAATCACAAGAAATAGGGATAGAATGGTGAGATTTATTTTTTTAAGTGTCATTTTAGTACGTCTTTTTAAATAGTTTGGGGTATATAAAAAATCCTAGTTTACCATTATTTTTGACTTCTTTCCACGAATCAAAATCAAAAATAATACACGCAACTCCGGAGGTGGGTACGTTTTCAAAGTGTTCAGAGGCTAAAAAATTAACAGCCTGAGTCACCCCAGGGTTATGGCCAACCAACATCAGTTCATTGACGCTATCAGGTACAGATTGAATTATTTGAATTATTGTTTTTGGGGAGGCGAGATAAAGATCTTTTGAATATTCTACGAAATCTAAATCAAAGCCAATTTTGTCAGCCATTAGTTCAATGGTTTGTTTTGTTCTAACCGCGGAACTGCAAATTATTTTTTCAATTTTTGTTCCTCTTGAAACTAGTTTCTCTCCCATAAAAGGAGCGTTAAGTCGACCTCTTTTTTTTAGCTCCCTGTTAAAATCCTCTACGCCATAATTCCAAGAAGACTTTGCATGTCGTGCGATATATATTTTTTTCATTTTAAGATTTCGCGATTTCACACAAAGAAAGTTTATTATCAAATATGTCAAAGCATTCGCAAAGCAAATGTTGATTGTTTTTGTTTATGCTTAATTTAATGCTCACCTAATTTTTTTGATTAATGACTATTCGTCAGTTATTTTCGATTTGGTGTAATATTAGTACATTGCACGGAATGAAAAAATTTGCACAAAGTGATTCAAATATTTGGCGAAGTTTACTTATTCCCTTCGCTTTTCTGGCCATTATGTGGATTGTTTTCGGGATCGAACATTATATGCATATAAGTTTTAATTCTTATGGGATATACCCGAGAGATTTTACGGGATTACGAGGCATTATTTTTTCTCCATTTATTCATGGTGATTTTAACCATATACTAAATAACTCTTACCCCGTATTAATTCTAGGAACCGCTATCTATTATTTTTATTCGAAATCGGCCAATACCGTAATGATTTACAGTTTCTTAATGACTGGTTTATGGGTTTGGGCGATGGCTAGACCTTCGTTTCATATAGGGGCAAGTGGACTTATTTATGCATGGGGAGCTTTTTTATTTACGAGTGGTGCATTGAATAAAAACATTCGAATGATGGGTCTTTCATTACTGATTGTTTTTTTATACGGATCCTTGATTTGGGGAGTATTGCCAATCTTACCTGAAGTGTCTTTTGAATCCCATCTTTTTGGCGCAATTGCAGGAATAATTCTGGCCTATGTGTTCAAAAGTGAAGGCCCTCAGCGAAAAAAATACGATTGGGAAAACAAAGAAGAAAATTACGAAATTGAATTTTGGAATATGAGTCAAAAGGAAATCAATGAATATTACCAAAAGAAAAGGCAAGAAAAAACCTCTGACCAAAGGTCAGAGGTGCACGTAAAATATCATTTTAAGCCTAAATCTAACGATTCAGCATAACTGGCATTACGAGCATTAAAATTTCTTCGTTTTCATCTCCACCTTCTGGCACAAGTAATCCAGCACGATTAGGCTCGGATAAAAGCAACTTCACTTCCGTGCTTTCTAGGTTATTCAACATCTCAACTAAGAAGCGAGAATTGAATCCAATCTCAATATCTTCACCGTCATATGAACATGTTAATCGTTCATTAGCTTCATTGGAGTAATCTAAATCCTCCGCAGATATGTTTAATTCACTGCCGTTAATTTTTAAACGTACTTGGTGAGTCGTTTTATTTGAGAATATGGATACACGTTTAACCGAACCAAGTAAACTTTTTCTATCAATGGTTAAAACGTTATTATTTTCTTTTGGAATAACAGCCTCATAATTTGGATATGTACCATCAATTAAACGGCAAATCAGCTGAACGTCATTAAATTCAAAATAGGCGTTCATTGAATTGTATTTAACCAAAACAGAAGAATCACTCGCGTCTAGCGTACCCTTTAACAAATTCAGGGGTTTTTTAGGCATTATGAATGTAGCCACTTTACTCGCTTTAACATCTAGCCTTTTGTATCGAACTAATTTATGCGCATCAGTAGAAACAAACGTTAAGTTATCCTCATTTAATTCAAATAACACACCTGACATTACTGGTCTTAGCTCATCATTTCCAGTAGCGAAAAGAGTTTTTGTAATGGCACTATTTAGTGCTTGAGAAGAAATAGTTAGTTCCGATGATTTTTCAATTCCTGGAATTCGTGGAAACTCCTCTCCATTAAAACCGCTTAATTTAAACTTTCCGTTACTTGACTTAATTTCAATCCCAAATCCCTTTTCATCAACGGTGAAGGTTAAGGGTTCATCAGCAAACGTTTTTAAAGTATCTAAAATAAATCTTGCAGGAACGGCCACAGAACCATCTTGGTCTGCATTGTTTAATTCAATTTTAGTGGTCATTGTTGTTTCTAAATCACTTGCAGAAACAGTTAAAATACCATCGTTGATTTTAAACAAGAAATTATCTAAAATGGGTAATGTGTTATTGGTGTTTAAAACCCCACTGATATTTTGAAGTTGTTTTAGTAATAAGGTACTGGATACAATGAATTTCATATACAATTAATTAAATGGAGCTATTACTCATGTAATAACAATTGAACAATCAATGTGACTGATGATTAATTTAGCAAGTAGCAAATTTACTTTTTGATAAAAAAATCAACCAATTAAATTGACAATTTTATTAACAAATAGAGGGGTTTTGTACACTAATTTATTTCGAGTAAAAGTAGCTGATTTCGTGATTTAAAGCATCAAAAACGAAGTATTGGATGATCACAAATTCTTTATTGTTAATCAGCGCATACATTCTATCTTGATCGTGATCGATTGGATTTCCGTCTATATCCATCCCGCTTTTCAACGGTTTTAGTAAAGTTTTAACCTGTGTTATTTCACCTGATCTATCCACAACCTCATAGATTTCAAGGGGTGTAGAGGTGCTTACAGAATCTATAAAAATGGGAGTCTTAGTTTCTTCCCACATTTCAAAATTGATAGATCGAAATCGGTCAAGGTAATCAAATACGTATCCTGTATCCCATCCGGAAACAGGAACTCCTGCATTATTGTATAAAGAAACTTCTCCAGCCCTATTTTGTTTTACTACAAAACCATTGGCCAAATTACCTGGGTAACTAAGTCTTATTTCTGCAATATCTTTTGGATTGTAATTAAATACAGTTTTATTTCTCCAGTCGTTTTCATGAGACGAAAATCGTGGAGACAAATAGCCATTAAATCCCTCGATATGCACTAGATATGGAAGCTCAGATCCTTCAATCATCATATATGAACCGGTATGGTGTTGATTTGGAGTTCCAATATAAATCACTTTGGAGGGGGAGGTTTCATCTTGATATACTTCTACTTTGATACCAACAGTGGACAAATCTCGTATTGTTTTATCATATCGAGCCTTAGAAACTGGTGCTTTTATGGTCATAAGCTTAAGGGTTTCTAATAGGTTATTTACATTATGCTGTACGGCTAAATATTTGCCATTTACATTCCAGTGTAAACCTTCTCGTTCAAGGAGAATTTGGTTACCCTTCATATCCGCAATAAATACTTTGGTTATTGAACCTGTGTCGCTTATACTAAATTCAGTTCCATTTGAAGTAATGGTGGATTTATCCGATGAAAAATATTTCTGTGAAACAATAAGTAAGAGTCCAATTATTACAACAGCTGAAATTATGTATTTTAAATACTTCATAGTGAATCTCGTTAATTGGAAGTGTATTTTTTCTTCCGTAAATAACCAATTATACTACCTATAACGATAATAAAAATAATAGGTAAGGCCGTATTGAAAATTTGCCATTTGCGTTCTTCCTTAACTAGCAATTGGCGGTTAAGAAGTCGTAATTTAAATTCCTTAATTCTAGAAAAAATCAGCCCATCTTCTTCCATTAAATAATTCATACTATTCAATACAAAGTCCTTATTTCCATACACACGTTTGGTGAATCTATAGTATCCTAATTCCATAAATTCTTTTCCATCTGGAGAAACTTCATTCTTTATGATGTCCTTATCTGAAATAACAATAATCTTATTTTTTGGGCTTGATTCCTTGAATTGAAACTCACTGTTTTCAGAAATTTGTTTGGATATTCTTCCTTTAAATAGGGATTCAAATTCACCTTCAAGTAAAACAGCCAGAGTTTGTTGGCCTTTATTAAATCGTCTTTCATCGGGTGGATCGCGTAATATATTCAAAGACACTCGAGTGGGGGCATTGGTTTTCTTGGAAAATTTAGAACTAAATAATAGGGGGGTTTTGGTAATGCCTTTACCGCCCACTGTATCCATACTGGAAGCATATTGGGTAGCAATGGCATCTACATTTTTTGTAATTGGATGATCTACAGAATTAAAAACCAAAGGAAAATAATACCAAGGAAATAGTTCTTGTTTAGGTTGATTCCCTACCATTCCTGTAACAACTGGAATAGGAAGAGATTGAATATCCATTATAAAGTCGTTATTCACGCGCACCCCATATTTAAATAGCTGATCCGAAAGATTGTTTTCAATGGCTAGCCCCATACTAATGCCATTTTTACGTAAACTATCCGCATTTATTTTGGCTCCTTCTACAAACCATAATGATTTCCCACCGTTCATTATAAACTGGTCAATAATGTATTTATCCTTTTCCGTAAAACTCGAATCAGGTCCAGCAATTATAATGGCTGAAATTCCGTCCAAAGCATTAATTTGTCCATTAATTTGAATTTCAGCAACTTGATAAAATTCATTTAAAGAATTTGTAATGTCCTTAGTATAACTTGTTGTTAATTCGCCATGGCCAGTAATAAAAGCGATTTTTTTTGGGTGAATTAAAGTGGCTTTTTTTATGGTGCTGGAAATTTCATATTCCAATTGCTGTATGGAATTATTCAGCATCACATCGGGGTCACTTCCCATGGTGTTTTTCAAAAGTTGAATTGGAAATTCTTTTTCTCGATATGCCAAAACAGCTCCAGGGAAAACGATTTGTTCCGAAGTTTTGTCTCCATCTCTGGTTGTTAAATTGGAATATTTTAGTCCCTTCTTTGAAAGTTCTCGGTAAATATTTTGACGAATTTTTGGATCTGCGTTTTCGGAAGGGTCAATAAACTCATATTGCAATTTATCACCTGCGTATATACGCATTTCATCCAAAATTTCTTTAGTTGAATTTTGGAGTTGTTTGAAACTAGCGGGCAAGTCACCGTCTAAATACACACGTAAAAAAACAACATCATCCAGATTCTCCAATTGATTTTTAGTGAAATCGTTTAAGGAATAACGGTGGTCTGTTGTAAGGTCTAAACGCTTAAAATAGAGACTGCTAGCAATATTGATTAGAACTAACAGTATTAAGAAGGTAAAAACCGAAATAATTGATTTGGTTTTTCGACTTTGGTTTCCTTTTGATGTATTCTGTTGATTTACCATTTAAAACTGTCTAATTTTAATTTGGTTAATACGAGAAAAAAGAAACTTAGACTAAGAAAATAGACTAAATCCCTACTATCAATAACACCTCTACTCATGGATACATAATGCTCATTGATACCCAAGTTTAAAATTAAAGTATCAAATCCCGAAAACGTAAAGAAGCTGCTTATTTGTTCAAATCCAACGTAAAAAAAGAAAGAAAGAAATACGCCAAGAATAAAGGCGACAATTTGGTTTTTTGTAATGGAAGAGGCAAAAACCCCGATAGCCACAAATGCACTAGCCAAAAACAACAAACCAAAGTAGGAGCCCCATGTAGCCCCTTCATCAATACCCGGGGCAAGGCTTATTTGTTTCACTGACCAATAATAAATCAAGGTAGGAACTAAAGAAAAGATAACAATAAATAAACCACTTAAGAATTTTGCGAAAATTAATTGCCAATCCGTCAAAGGTTTAGTCAGAAGTAATTCAATGGTGCCATTTCTCCATTCTTCTGAGAAAGTTCTCATGGTTACTGCAGGGATCAAAAACATAAACACCCAAGGTGCGATAATGAAAAGGGTATCAATACTAGCAATTCCTTTTGTAATGATATTAAAATTACCAGGGAACACCCACATAAACAGACTAATAGCCGTAAGGAAAACGATTATAGCTATATAACCAGTAAGTGAACTAAAAAATACAGAAATTTCTTTTCTTAAAAGCGCTATCATGTACGGACTGAAATTAAAGGAGCAAATTTAACCCAATAAGAATAGGATGCAATTTTAGAGGTATGGGATTAAAAACTTTAGTGCACAAAAAAAAGCAAGAACCAAAGACTCTTGCTTTCACAATAATTTATTCAGGTTATTAAGCTTTTTCCTTTCTGGAATCCATAACGCGTTTCACCCCATAAGAAGCTCCTGCGATAAGTAAGAATCCTAAACCAGCATCAATTGGTGTAACTGGGCTTGTATTTCCTGGACCAGGAGGTACAGGCGGAGCAAACATAATTGCCGGTAGCAAAATGTAGATAGCCAGCTGAATAGCGTTTATTAATTTCTTGGTAAATTGATCTTTCATAATTTGAGGCAATTTAATTTGAGTGTCCAAGGGCAAATGTAATGGTAACTTTGGTTTAAAAAAAAATTTTTTTAATAAATGTAAACACTAATGAGTTTATAACACAAGGATTTTACGCTATAGTTAAAATCTCATACGAAAATGCCTGTGGTTGCTCAATAAATAACGTTTTTGTCAAAGGCCAAATTAATTTAAAAATTTCCGAATCTCTGTATTTATTCAAATGGTTTTCATCCACCCAATGACTAAATGTTGAAATTTCGTTGGGTGTTTTTATGTTTTGAATCAAACTTAAATGGGTGCAACCTTCAAAATTTCTAATTTTCGACTTGTATGTATGAAAGAGTTCTAGAAATTCATCGATTTTATTTTCGTCAAATTTCATGGTGACAATACGTGCTATCATAAAAAATTGATTGAAATGGTGTCGTTTATATTAATTCCTAAAAGTCCAGAAGCTTTACCTTGGTTTATAGCTATTTCTAATAACCCAGAAGAATTGAACAAAGCCACAACATCACCGCCAGATACATCGCCATACTGGGCGCTAATTTTTGTGACTCGCGCATGTGGAATCCGAAACCGAATATCGACTTTTCTTTCTCTCCGGATTTTGTTAAACAATGCTTGGGTTACGTTTGTAATGGCATTTCCGTAACTGTCAATATATAAAACGGATGCCCGAATTAAATCTTCCTGAATCACAGGGGTGTAACTAAACATTTGTTTTAGTTGTTGGATAGGGTCCGCTATTACCTCAGGAACGCCACCTCGAATTAAATGAGAAGCGGCTTGCGTTAATATGGCACTTTCAGGGAAACTAAATAATTCCGGTGGGGCACTAATTTTCAGTTTGTAGGCAAATATGGGCTCGTTTTCAAAAACTAAGGAGAACAATCCATTGTCTAGTCCAATAAAATATTGATCACCACTTTTAACAATAACAAAATCTGTATTTGAATCGCTTACGCCAATCATTACAAGATGCACGGTATTTTTTGGAAAGCTTTTGTAGGCTTGTTTAAGAATAAATGCTCCTTGTGCAATGTTAAATTTATCAATGGAGTTAGAAATGTCAACAATAGTAACGGTTTCCAGTTGTGAGAATAGTTTACCTTTCATTATGGCTAAATAATGATCAGAGCTTCCAAAGTCGCTGGTTATTGTTATTAAAGACATTCTTTTTTTGAAAGGATGAACGAACTAATTCTATGGATGCGAAAGTAGGAAATGTTTATAGCTTATTTTCAATTTAGATTAAATTTGCCACACTAAATCCACGTTATTTCGTGGAAGGTTAAAAAAATAGAAATTCACCATCCATTGCAAGAAACAGTAATTAGTTTTTATTCGAGTAATCCAGTCGATTTATTCGGGGTAAATAATGTGAACGTCACTTCCATTACCAAGCATTTTCCTAAACTCAAGATCACGGCTCAAGGGACGGATTTAATTGCGCGAGGAGAAAAAGTAGAATTAGAAAAATTCACTATTCGAATGAATTTTTTAATTGAATATTTCAATACGTATAACAAATTAACACCAGCAAATATTGAATCCCTTCTTACAGAGAAAGTAGAGGCAATAATACATGCAAAAATTGGAAAGGAGGATGTGCTTGTATATGGAACAGGTGGAGTTTTAATAAAAGCTAAAACAAAACATCAACAGTTGTTGGTAAAAGCCACAGAAACAAACGACATGGTTTTTGCGGTGGGACCTGCTGGAACGGGAAAGTCATATACAGCCGTTGCCTTAGCCATGCGCGCATTGAAGAATAAGGAAGTGCGAAGGATTATTTTAACTCGACCCGCGGTAGAAGCGGGCGAAAAACTCGGGTTTTTACCAGGTGATGTAAAGGAGAAGTTAGATCCGTATTTAATGCCTTTGTATGATGCGCTTTTTGATATGATACCTGCTCAGAAATTGGAAGATTATTTAGAAAGAGGTACGATACAAATTGCCCCATTGGCATTTATGCGTGGTCGTACGTTGGATAATGCATTTGTTATTTTGGATGAGGCGCAAAATGCAACTTCGAGCCAAATGAAAATGTTTTTGACCCGAATGGGATCAAGTGCTAAATTTTTGATTACTGGAGACGTGTCTCAAATAGACTTACCCAAAAAACAACAAAGTGGATTGGTGAATGCATTTAAAATATTAAAAGGAGTAAAAGGAATATCATTTATAGAATTTGATGAATCGGATGTAATTCGTCATAAATTGGTTAAAAAAATCATTCAAGCATACGATAAAGAGGATTAATTATGAGCAAAGCTTTAGGAAATACAGCGTTTAATTTTGAAGGTCAGGAATCCGTATATCACGGAAAAGTACGCGATGTTTATGCGTTCCAAAATGATATTTTAGCTATGGTAGCAACCGATAGGATTTCGGCTTTTGACCATGTCCTGCCCAAAGGGATCCCTTTTAAAGGTCAAGTTTTAAATCAAATAGCGGAGAAATTTTTGGATGCCACACAAGATATTGTTCCCAATTGGAAAATTGCATCTCCGGACCCTAATGTTACAGTGGGGAAAAAATGTACTCCGTTTAAAGTTGAAATGGTAGTACGAGGATATTGTACAGGCCATGCCTGGAGAGAATACAAGGCAGGTAGAAGAACTATTTGTGGAGTTTCCATGCCAGAGGGAATGAAAGAAAACGACAAATTTCCAACACCAATTATAACCCCTTCAACGAAAGCAGATGAAGGCCATGATGAGGATATTTCAAGAGAAGAAATAATTTCACAAGGAATAGTGAATGAAGTCGATTATTCTCAATTAGAAAATTACACTTTGGCTTTGTATGAAAGAGGTACGAAAATAGCGGCCGAAAAGGGTTTAATTCTGGTAGATACAAAATATGAATTTGGAAAGGATGCGCATGGTGTAATTACCTTAATAGATGAAATTCATACGCCAGATTCTTCCCGTTATTTTTACTCTGAAGGATACCAAGAAAGACAGGATAGAGGAGAAAAACAAAAACAACTTTCAAAAGAATTTGTTCGTGAATGGTTAATGGCAAATGGTTTCCAAGGATTAGAGGGACAAAAAATGCCTGTAATGCCTGATGAATTCGTAAATAACATAACGGAGCGGTACATTGAATTGTATGAAATAATTATCGGTGAGAAATTTATTAAATCAGATACCAATAATATTTTGAAAAGGGTAGAAACTAACCTTTCGACTTATTTAAAGTCTTTGAAATAGAGGCTTAGCCTTCAATTTTTTTATCAATAAGAATTGAACTTATTTCTATTAAAATTGGGGTCACATCCGATTTAGAAGTGGCAATTTTAGTATTCAGCTTTTTAATGTTTGCATCAACGGTTGCTTCAATGTCATCAGAGAATTCACTATTTTCAATAATGGTCATTACATCAATAGCATTGGTAAATGAATTGAATATAGCAAAATCAATCAATTCGTTTAAATGACCACTAGCATCTAGCCCGGATTGCCAAATAGCATTTAAAGCCAACCATTTTCTGTCATCGGAAACATCGGAAGCCAAGAAATCAATTAAAAATTGTAGCGCATTTTTATCCTTTAGTCCAAATAAAATTGTTTCTACTCTTTTTTTAATGGGATGATCCTCTGTGGTAGCCCATAAATCTATTAAGTCGGGTAACAAACTGGAATCACCTTTTCGTTCAATTTTTTCTAAAGCTTTTAAGACCAGCACATCCTCAATGGATTGCAGTTCAGTTCTTATTTCGTTTAATTCTTTGGCTCTTTTTTCGGTCATCCAATAATTTTTTGCAAAAATAGCTTACTGCGGTGGTTTAGGAGCAGATTTTGGGTTATGAAACACATCATTTGTTTTCCCATTTTTAGGATTAATATCCAATACTTTTTCCCACTTTCCTTTTTTCAACTGAAACGCATCATACGTTAAGCTTGGCGCATAAAAGGAGTAAACGCCTTCCAATTCTGGTTTCATCGGTTCCAATCTATTGAAAATTATTTGCTTAGAATCTTCATTGTACCTTAACAACAGATATGCTTCCTTACTGTATTCAAAAACCACCCTTCGTGAGGTGTTTTTTTCGCCCACAAAAACAGATTTACCAAAAACGGGCTCGTCTTTTGAGTCAAATGATAAGCATTCGATAAGTTTTTTATTTGAGTAATTATTATGCCCTTCCCATCCCAATAAAACATACATCATTGTTTTGTTGCTCTTGAAAGGAATAATACTGTAATATAAGCATCCGTACCAATTATCCGATTTCAAAGTTTTGTAGTTCGGCCGGTCAATATTTTGATGATTATCCTCCAACTCGTACCAAGAAGATTTACCGGTATCATCTGGTTTTTTTTGAATGTAACAATAATAGGTATGCGTTCCATCGGTGCGGCTCAAGTTCCATGTAACCATTCTAAAGGCATTATCCGGAGAATATAGATCGCCTAGGTAGTGAATATTGCTCAAGGGAGTATTATAGCTTTTGCTTTGATCAAGGAACAGTGTTACATATTCTATAAGGGAATCGTTAAAAACAATTTTCTCCGCATCCGTTTTTGCATCAATGCTTTGTTTTCTGAATTGAGCAATTTTAGCCGTATCACTTTTCTGCCCAAGAATGGATGTGAAGCTGACTAAAAACACGAAGAAAATAACACTATTTTTTTTCATCCAGTACAAACGATTTAATTCTGATTTATTACAATTGATTTCACCTATGGCAATTCCATATCGATAATTAGATTTGCAAAGATATTGTACTGCGAAAAATATGACTGTCCAAAATAGAATAAATGCATTTTCAGAATTAGGTCAAAAAATTAAATCTTGGCTTACAGATCATGAATCTCAGAAATTGAATCCTTTAAGTGAGGTTGTTGAGCAAGCTTTTTACCGAAATGGATGGTTTGTTGAAACTCAGGTAATATCCGCTTTACACGAAATTTCTTCTTGGTTAAATAAAACGGATCTACGTAATTGGGTGGCGCCCTATGATTTTGATGGGCTAAAAGAAATAAAAACCGTTGGCGTTATAATGGCTGGAAACATTCCATTAGTGGGGTACCATGATTATTTATCGGTAGTAATAAGCGGACATAAATTACGGGCAAAACTTTCCTCTAAGGATGAGGTGTTGTTGAAATTCTTACACGAAGAACTACTTAAAATTGCACCCGAGTTGGATGAAATGGTTGACTTTAGTAAGGAAAGGTTTACGGGCGTTGATGCGGTAATTGCAACAGGAAGTGATAATACTTCAAGATATTTCGAGTATTATTTTTCAAAAATCCCGCATATTATTCGTAAAAATAGAACTTCAATAGCCATATTAAGTGGCAATGAAACGAAGGAGGAATTGACAAATTTGGGAAATGACATTTTTAGATATTTCGGACTAGGTTGTAGAAATGTGACCAAAGTGTATTTTCCAAAAGGATTTGATTTGAATTGGTTTTATGAAGGGGTTTTGCCGCATTCAGAGGTTATAAATAATCATAAATATCAAAACAACTATGATTATCACAAAAGTGTTTTCATGCTTAATCGAGATGAAATTTGGGACAATAATTTTTTGATTCTTAAAAAGGAAAAATCGCTGTCCTCACCAGTTGGAACTTTGTATTATGAGGAGTATGATGATTTAGAGCAACTAAATAAAGATTTAACGTTTATAGAAGACCAAATACAATGTAAGGTTGGATTAGGAAATATGCCCTTAGGAGGGGCACAAAGTCCTAAACTAAATGATTATTCAGACAATATTGATGTCTTAAATTTTTTATTGTACATCTAATATTTAATAAGGCAGGATTAATTTGTTTTTTTTTGTTAATGGCGTTAATTTGGCGCTCAATTTTGAATACAAATCTATGTATAAGATATCTCTGGCATTAATGCTATTTGTTGGTTTATTTTTAGGGAATGAAACCGCAAACGCTCAAGCTATAGTAGCTAGCCCAAGTCCCATTCCTACAAGTATTTGTAATGGAGACACCATTTTATTTGTTGCTGATAATTCTACGGGAACACTCTCTTATTTTGGTTGGAATTTTAATGGAGCTGCTGCTGGCCCCCAAACTGTTTTGGGTCAAAATGTCACTTTTGTTGCGGGTAATGTTGGAACATTCACCTTTGATTTGATTGTTAGTGATGGAATGGTGCTAGATACTTTTAGTTTTAGCATGACCATAAATCCTTGTAATCCACCAACAATTTCTATAAGCGGAACCCCAACCACAGTATGTGAAGGAACTACCGTTAATTTTACGGATGCGACTATTCCGGGTTCAGTACCTATTACTGGAAGACAATGGATATTCCCTGGAGGAATTCCGGCTACGTCAACTTCTGTGAATCCAATTGTGACGTATGCAGCTGTAGGTACGTATAGTGTGTACTATGTAGTAACGGATGCTAATGGCTCATACGGAGATACACTTATAAATTACATTGATGTTGTAAGTTGTCCTGCTCCAATTGCTGCTTTTACAGCAAGCTCTACGCAACTTTGTCCAGGAAATTGTATTAGCTTTTTAGATCAGAGTCAAAATTTAGTTATTGGACAATCTACCTGGAGTTGGTCTTTCCCTGGTTCGGATTCCGCGGTTTCTACGCAGCAAAACCCACAGAACATATGTTATCCTATTCCTGGTGTATATGATGTAATGTTGACGGTTACCAATGCAAATGGACAAGATTCAGAGGTTAAAGTTGGATATATATTAGTGGATTCTTGTACGGTTCCTACTGCGGGTTACACCGTGGAAACCACAAAAATTTGTCAAGGTACCTGTGTGCAGTTTTTCAATAACTCAACACGAGACGATAGTGTTTCTTGGACATTCTTCGGAGCTAATCCTTTGTACCAAACAAGTAGCGAATCCAACCCTATAGTATGTTACGATGATACGGGCACATTTGATGTGCAGCTTGTTGCTTTTAATAACTATGGTCCGAGTACACCAATTTTAGATGTGGATATTATTTCGGTGAAACCTTTTCCAACAATTCAGGCACCACCAGATACAAGTGTACTTATTGGAAATAAGGTAAAACTAATTGCCTTTGGTGATGGAATTGGATTTAAATGGTCTCCATCAGAAGATGTCGAATGTCCGTTTTGTGGTCAGACCTTTGTGTCTCCAACAGAAAACACCCAATATTTTGTGACTGCATTTAATGAGAATGGTTGTGAATCTAGAGACTCCGTAAATGTGGTGGTGATACAACAATTTTATCGAGGCGTTCCGGATGCCTTTACCCCGAATGGTGATGAGCAAAATGATGTTGTAAAAGTTTTCGGAAACGGAATCAAAACTCTTGAGTTCTTCATTTATGATAGACATGGCAGCCTTGTTTTTGAATCTAATGACCAATCTATTGGTTGGGATGGAACTTTAGACGGTGAAGCAATGGAAGCTGGGGTTTATGCCTATTTCGCAAAAATCACATACGAAAGTGGCTACCAAGAAATATTAAAAGGCAACGTTACATTAGTTAGATAGAGGTATGAAAAAAGTTATTTTAATTGTAGCGAGTATATGCTTTACTGGTTTGGGTTTTTCACAACAAACGGAACCGATGTATACGCAGTATTACAATACACCACTTCAAATAAATCCTGCTAATGCTGGGTTATTTGCAGGACGAGGAAGGTTCATTACGAATTATAAACGTCAATGGGAAAGTTTTGGAACGGCATTTCAAACTATTGCTGCTTCAGGTGATTTTCAACTTGTTCGGGAGCTTTCAGGAGCTGATTTTTTTGGAATGGGATTCGATGTTGTCCAAGATAAAGCTGGAACTACTGAACTTACTAACTTTAAAGGAAACGCTTCTTTGAGTTACACCAAAGCTTTGGATGGTAAAAAAAGTCACTTTTTTTCTTTAGGGTTTCAGGCAGGTTACGGACAAAGAAGTATTAATCCCACAGCTGTTAATTGGGGGAGTCAGTGGACGCAAACGGGTTTTGATCCTACTATCCAAACGATAGATCAAACCATGGATGAAGCGGTAAGCTATTTCGACATGGGTGCAGGGGTAAACTATTTTTATTCTAGACCGGATGATTTAGTGAAATTTTATATTGGTGGTTCTGCCTCTCATTTGAATCAGCCGAAACTTTCTTTTTTAGGAGATGATGACATTGTGATTGCCAGAAAATTTAATGTGAATGCGGGGTTTAAATATCATTTTGGTTTAGGAAATGCGTATGCTATTTACCCGAATGTAATTTATGCTTGGCAAGGACCTTCATCGGTTCTTATTTATGGTATGGATGTTGAATACAGACTAGAAGGTGGTTCTCGTTCCACAGGAACTAGAAAATATACGAGTATTTCCGTTGGTTTATATAACCGTTGGAGCCAAACTGTATCTCCCGTAGTAAAATTACACAAAGCCGGATTTGAATTGGCTTTCTCATACGATTTTGAAATTGGAAACATTACCAGAATAACCAATGGAATGGGAGGTATGGAAGTGACTTTGAAGTATAAAATAGGGTTTAGAAGCGGACGTGAATCTAAAAATATCAACAATGCTTTTATGTAATTCTTTTTAATGGAATAATTGTAAAGCCATCTGTAATCGAACGGATGGCTTTTTTTATTCAAAATTGTTCAGGTACAAATAGACTGATGACTTGGGATATTAAGAAATTTAGTGAATTAACAACGAATGAATTGTATGAAATAATTCGTTTACGCTCTGAAGTTTTTGTGGTAGAACAAAATTGTGTTTATCAAGATTTAGATGGAAAGGATCAGGAATCCATACATGTGTGTGGGTACAATAAAAATTTATTGGTAGCCTATGCCAGAATTGTAAATAAAGGGGTTTCGTATTCTGAAATTTCCATCGGAAGAGTTGTTGTTTCTGAGAAAAGTCGAGGCAATGATTTAGGAAAAGAACTTATGAAATTCACTATTCAATTTATCACTAATGAATTAGGTGTTCAACCCATCCGAATTTCTGCCCAATCCTATTTAGAAAATTTCTATTCCCAATTGGGGTTCAACAGTACGGGTAAATCGTATTTAGAAGATGGGATTCCCCATTTGGAAATGCTTTTACCTGTGTAGGCTATTTATCTACATTGTATACTGGAAACAAAACAGTATTATACCCAATTAATCTATCGTAAACTTGACCTGGCTCACGGTAATACACAAAAAAACTGTATTCGTTATCTGTTTCGGTATGGCTACCTTCTATAACTGAAATATCTGCTGTTTTCGAATTCTGAGATTTATACATATAGAGATAGTTGTAATACCCTTGTTTTAGAAACAAAGCAATTTCATATGATTTGGTAGAAGGATTCCATTTTAACTTATTTTGGTTGTTAAGTTGCCATCCCGTAAGTTGTCCGTAGACAAAAATATCTGCTTTATACAATTTGGCGGGGTACTTTAAAGAGAGATGGACT
Organism: Salibacteraceae bacterium; assembly: GCA_041563475.1. Taxonomy (GTDB): domain Bacteria; phylum Bacteroidota; class Bacteroidia; order Flavobacteriales_G; family Salibacteraceae; genus CAJXZP01. Next base: position 1,396 of record JBFFMY010000028.1, on the reverse strand, counting down.
TTCATATACTCCATTTCTAAATCACTATCAAAACGTACATCATCATTCTTTAAATAGAAATGCCCATTAACATCTGGGGTAGTTAAATAAACTTTACTGCTTCTTGGCTTATCCGGAAAAATAAAAGCATTCATAGTATCTTGAATTGTAGTAATGCTTTCTGTAGTTAAGGAGTTATAATTTGAATTTCGGATATCAATTACCCGAAATTCATTTCCTCCAGGAAAAATATTTTCTTCATCGTAATCGTAAATTAGAGAAGAACCATTAATGAATCTAGGTTTTAAATTGGTAATAGCGTTTGCCCAATCTTGGTTTTGAGTTACAACAACTTTAAGAGATGAAAATGGTTGTACTAGCTGAATTCCGTTTTGATTAATGCTGAAATCCACTTCATGGCTATTTTGACGGTAAATTGCTTGCGTAGGTCGGTGAACATCTGGAATTATTGTAGCATAAGAATCCAATACAAAAAACCTCCAAGTCAATAATGTGGAGTTATTATTATCCATGTCATAAACTACCAATAAATAATTTCCAGACTTGGAAAATGAAATATCGTTATTCGGAAAATTAAGATCGTATTTTACAAAAGGTTGATACATTGTGCTGGAAAACCCATAATTCCGTACGGTTTGATCCGTAATTCCATTTAAGTATTCAATTTTCATAAAGTCAGTTGGTTGCCAGTCTGCAGTACAATGGATAAAAGTGTATCCAATATTTCTCAGGTTGCTGTTTAAATCATCAAAAGTTAAATGGAGTTGATCTCCTTTATCTCTTAGACTAATAATAGGAAATGATTCATTCCACCCTCTACGAAATAGTTGAACTGTTTTTATATTTTTATCGTAAATATGATTTTCGTATCTCAGGTAGTTTAGGTCATAATAGTCATCTTCCTGTGCGGAAAGAATAAAGGTGAGATTAATTAGGAAAATAAAAACGAAAATTTTATGGATATATGTCATCTCTGCGCGCTCTTTAATTAAGTTGTGAAAAAACCTTCAGGATTTCTCAAGAAATCCTTCATTTATGATATTTCAAATAAACAATTATTTACATTTGCCCCGTCAAAAAAAAGACATTTAATTATATGAATTTAGGCTCATATAAATTTTTTATTTTTTATCCTTTCGTAGATTTTTCTATCGAAAGCATATCTGTTCATACAAATCTCAAACCAATTAGTTTATGTCAAAGCATATAAACATTAAACGAGGGCTTGATATTCAGCTTACGGGAGTAGCCGAAAAAGTCACATCAGAGTCCTCAGCAAGTGTTTTTGCTTTAAAACCCACAGATTTTACTGGGGTTTCTCCAAAGCTATTATTGAAAGAAGGCGCCAAAGTTGAGGCTGGAACCGCTGTATTTTTCGATAAGAACAAACCAGAAG
>JBFFMY010000027.1:0-36698 GCA_041563475.1 Salibacteraceae bacterium | reverse complement strand
ATTGTTAAATACCCTTCAGTAGCTGATTCTGGCCGGGATTCTTCCCTTTGCCAATAGGCTCCATTTGCATTGTTCGCATCTGTAATATAGGCATCTGGATTATCGGCATCCACACTTTCTGCCTCTGTAATCGCATTAAAATCTTTAAAATTGTGAGAGTAAAATCTAAAATCTTGTTGTCTCTTTTTAAAACGGCCAGCATATCCTGCGGTAATAGAAGATTTAGTTTTTCCGTCTTCATCCGTAGATAAAATATAGCTTCCTGAAGCTTGGGCGTTATATTCTTTCTCTTCTAAATACATGTAATACCTATGTTGATCGGCAATATCAAAGGTGTGAAATTGATATTGCGATCTGTCATCACCCTCTTGGTGAGACCAAATTAGTTGACGTCTGTCTGGTTCTTTGGAACCTGTAATTTGATATGCACCACTCCAATTTACGCTCAACTTATTATTAAGCATTTTGTGCGACCCAATTAATTGGTTTGACCATAGTTTATTTTCAACCCAGGTCATACGTCTCGAAAAAATTTGTCCTATGTTATCATAATCCCAGTGGTATCCATCTGTTTCGCGAGTAGTGTTATTCGAAAGATTTACGAACATACTATTGAACTTAATGCTATTGTCGGGATCAAACCTATAATATAAAGACCCTAATGCAGACGTGCTCGTAGATTGAACACTGGCGTCATAGGTATAATTAATTAATTTGGCGTCCTGTGCATTCACAACTCTAAAAATACCATTTTCGTTATGGCTTTTATTTTCAAATGATCCTAAAACTAAAAAACCAAACCCTTTCTTGTTATTTTCTTTACCGAAAAAATTACCTGCATTAAAACCAAATTTTGAATTTAATGGAGCATTTTTAATTATTGGATTAAAGTTTTTTGCAAATGGAGTTCCTGGATAAGCTGGGTTTTTGTTTGGGTCATTACTATTATATAAATTTTTTGAAGGATTATCTAGTTGAAACCATTTTGCGTTTAGTTCGGAAGGTAAACTACGCGTTCCGTCATCAAATCCAAAATAATCCGACTTCCCACCATCATAACTCCTCATGGTCTTCCCAACATTTTGAGAGTTTATACCAAGTCCACCGTATACTTCTAATGTTTTTTCTTCTGGATAATCCTTTGTATCTATGTTAATTGACGCACCGGAAACATCTCCAAATTGATTCGGCATAAATGTTTTAGAAACGGTTAAACTTTTCACTACTGAAGTAGGAATAATGTCTAATGGAATTACTTTTTTGTCTGGGTCAGGACTTGGTAATGGAATACCATTTAAATAAGCGTTGTTGTATCTATCTCCTAATCCTCGAACCATGATACTTCCTGCACCTGCCTGAGATACTCCAGACATTTTTGTAAGTCCTTCTTGCACGTCACCTGCCCCTTTCTTAGAAAGCTCTTGGGCACCAACTTTGTCTTCAATAGCATCCGCATTTTTCCGATCCATCATTAAAGCAGCTTCCGACTCGCGGTTCACTTTTGCGACAACCTCTACCGCTTTCAGTGAAAATGATTTTTGGCGCACCTTAAAATTTACCGTGGTGGTCTCACCTTCTTTAACATTTACGCTTAATGTATCTGCTTCATAACCCGTAAAGCTCACAACCAATTGATGCGCTCCTACAGGGGCTAGAATTTGATAATTACCATCAAAATCCGTGATTCCTCCAGTAGTGGTTCCGTATAAATAAACACTGGCAAATGGAACGGGTTCTGATTTCCCGTCTAATGGCTCCGTGACTGTACCTTTAATTGTGCCCGTTTGTCCTAACAAAACAAACGAACTAATTATCCCTAATAATGTAATTCCGATATTTTTCATTTCTTAATTAATTTCGATGCAAAGGAACAGACAACATACTACCTTGCCTTTATGTGTATTTTAATTTTAGGTTAACAACTACGGGTGAATGTTAATGTAGTATTAACTTTGATCATAACTAAGAGGAAATAAAGAAACCGAACGGGTGTAACAATTTTGGTTTTTTACCTTTGACATGCTAATACGTAAAGTATGAATGGAACTAAAATTTTGTTAGTGGATGATGATCCGGATATTCTTGAGTTTATAGAATATAACCTAGTGAAAGAAGGATTTGAGGTCGAAACTGCATCAAATGGAGTTGAAGCTATCGAAAAGGCAATTAAAATAAAGCCTGACCTGATTTTATTGGATGTGATGATGCCAGAAATGGATGGAGTAGAAACCTGTGCTCGTCTTAGAGAAATGGATGAGGTGAAAGATACAAGGATTGCATTTCTAACGGCTCGAGGTGAAGATTATTCGCAAATCGCTGGATTTGATGCAGGAGGAGATGATTATATTTTGAAACCGGTTAAGCCAAGAGTTTTAGTGAGTAGGATTAAGGCTTTGTTGCGTAGGTCGGCATCAAACGAAGAATCTACTGAACCTTCTATAGGTTTAAATATTGACCATGAGCGGTATGAAGTAACGTTAAAAGGAGTGAGTATACCACTTCCTCGCAAGGAGTTTGAGTTATTATCCCTATTAATGTCAAAAGAGGGAAAGGTATTTACCCGTGAAAATATTCTTTCAACCGTTTGGGGAGAAGATGTTGTTGTAGGTGATCGCACCATTGACGTCCATATTCGTAAACTACGAGAAAAATTGGGGAGTGAGTTTATAAAAACTATTAAGGGTGTGGGTTATAAATACATCTCAACCGAATAAAGTAGTCTGATAAGAATCAAATGAAAGAAGAGTCTCCAAAAGAAATAACCCGGAAATTATCCATTTACATTTGGCTCATTTTGATCGTAGCGGTTGCGCCTCTGTTTATTTTCTTTAGCAATGGATGGGAACCTCTACTGATATTTGGAATCGTAATGCTTCTCGCTTTTTATGGAATTTGGCGGTTAATTAGTTACCACATTGATTATTTCATTTATAGAAGAATTAACCTCATTTACAAAACCATTTCACGATTAAAAACCAACAGAGTACCGCAAGATGATTTTGATTTCGATACCGACATAATTGGCAGCGTAAATAAGGATGTATTGGGTTGGGCGAAGGAAAGTTCCAAAGAGATTGAACAATTAAAAAAGCAAGCCGATTTCAGAAAAGAGTTTATTGGAAACCTAGCCCATGAACTAAGAACTCCGGCTTTCAATTTACAAGGGTATTTACTAACCTTGTTAGAGGGCGGGTTAGAGGACCCTAAAATTAACACCAAGTATTTAAAACGAGCAGATAAAAATCTAGAACGTCTAATCCATTTAATTAATGATTTGGACAAGATTTCTCGTATTGAAGCGGGAAAAGATCAACTTGAAATAAAGACCTTTAATATAGGAAGTTTGGCTAAAGAAATGACGGAAGACCATGAAGATAGAGCCAAAAAGAAGCATATTTCTATCCGTGTCCAAGAACAGATTAAGCCCCTTATGGTAAAAGCGGATAAGGATAAGGTAGCTCAAGTTTTTAGCAATTTAATTACCAATGCCATTCGCTATGGTGAGGAGGATGGCTTTATTGCAATCCGGTTTTACAATATGGATGAAAATATTTTAATTGAAGTTGAAGATAACGGAATTGGGATAGCTGAAGAGAGTATACCAAGGTTATTTGAACGATTTTATCGTGTGGATAAATCTCGATCTCGTCATTCTGGAGGTACGGGCTTGGGACTTGCCATAGTGAAGCATATTATTGATGCCCATCACCAAACAATTAATGTAAGAACCGCTCTTGGAGAAGGTTCCGTGTTTTCCTTTACTTTGGAAAAAGCCTAAAAATAAAATTTCAAGCAATTTTTTCTTAAAGACAAAATATTGTATTGCTCTTAACGTATATTTGCATCTCGTGGCGAATTTGGGAAAAGATATTAAAAAAGCTAAGGAAGCTTTAGAAGCTGGAAACTTAGTAGGGATCCCAACAGAAACTGTTTATGGATTGGCTGCAAATGCTCTAGATGAGGAGTCGGTAATCAAAATTTTCGAGGCGAAAAAGCGTCCTGAATTTGATCCATTAATTGTGCATGTTTCTAGTTTGGTGTTTGCAAAAACTTTGGTGAAGGAAATCCCTGAATCGGCTGAGAAATTAGCAAAGGCGTTTTGGCCTGGTCCTCTAACATTAGTTTTAAAAAAGAGTAATTTAGTACCCCTTTCAGTTACTTCAGGCATGGATACCGTTGGTGTTCGTGTCCCGAACCATCCGCTTACTTTGGAGCTATTAAAGTCACTAGATTTTCCGTTGGCTGCCCCAAGCGCTAATCCGTTTGGATATGCAAGTCCTACGACAGCTTTTCACGTGGTAACCCAATTAGGTGACAAAATTGATTATATACTTGATGGAGGTCCTTGTTCGGTTGGAATTGAATCTACCATTGTAAGTTGTGTGGATAATAAGGTGGAAGTTTTAAGACTTGGTGGAGTTACACTTGAAGAGTTGGAAAAAGCGCTAGGAAGACCTGTTGACGAAATTAGAATTTCAAGCGATAAACCTAATGCTCCGGGGATGCTGACCAGTCATTATAACCCAGGTAAAAAAGTTATAATTGGCAATATTGATCATAATTTACGAAAATTCCCTCGAGCTAGAATTGGTGTTTTATCTTTCAAACGAACTTTCAAGAATTTAAATGTCACCAAACAAGTGGCGCTATCGCCAAAAGGGGATATGAAGGAAGCGGCTAAAAATTTGTTTGGTGCGTTACGAAAACTAGATTCTAGAGCTGTTGAATTTATTTTAACGGAAAAAGTTCCAGATGTTGGTTTAGGAAAGGCAATTAATGATAGGCTTTTACGCGCATCTCAAAAATAATTTACTTTTATTTCAATTTTTGATTGTTTTGGTGGCGCTCTTTATCGCGCTTTGTTTTAACAACCAGTTTGTTTTGAAATGCGGTTTCTAAATCCACTCCAGTTTGGTTCGCTAAGCATATAGCTACAAAAATCACATCGGCTAGTTCTTCGCCCAAATCTTTTGATTTATCCGATTCTTTTTCACTCTGCTCACCATACCTACGTGCAATAATTCGAGCCACTTCACCAACTTCTTCGGAAAGTTGGGCCATATTAGTAAGTTCGTTAAAGTATCGAACCCCTACAGTTTGAATCCATTCATCCACCTGTTTTTGAATTTCGGTAAATCCAGCCATTATTCTTTGTTTTTTGTGTCGATTAAAATTGTTACGGGTCCGTTATTGACCATGTGAACCTGCATATTGGCTCCAAATATACCGGATTGTACGGGTTTATCTAAAATTTGAATAAGCTCATCAATAAAGAACTCATACAATTGTTCCGCAAATTCTGGATCAGCAGCCTTAATATATGATGGTCTATTTCCTTTTTTGGTTTTTGCGTGAAGGGTGAATTGGCTAATGACCAAAATGTTTCCATTTGCTTCCATGATATTCAGGTTCATTTTTCCTTCAGAATCCTCAAAAAGCCGGAGTTTACAACATTTGGCTGCTAACCATTTAGCATCTTCAATAGTATCGTCATTTTCAATTCCTACGAGTACAACAAACCCCGTATGTATTTCGCCAGCGGTTTTATTTTCAATATCCACTTTGGCTTGTGAAACACGTTGAATAACAATTCTCATTTAGTTTTTATATTTTATTTTGAGATCCTCATCGTTAAACATCATTAAATAATTACGGTATCTACTTTCCGAAATATCACCTCTTTCAATGGCTTTTTTTATAGCGCATCCCGGTTCATTGATATGTACACAATTATTGAATTTGCATTCCCCTAAAAATCGCTCCATTTCTTTGAAATAATGGGCTAAATGTTCTTTATCGATATCAATCATTCCGAAACTTCTAAGTCCTGGAGAATCAATTAAACGTGCCCCAAAATCTGTGAAATGCATTTCCGCAAAAGTGGTCGTATGTTTTCCTTTATCGTTGTAATCAGAAATTTCATCCACCCATAAATCAAGATTTGCATCCAAAGCATTTATTAAGGAAGATTTCCCAACTCCCGACTGACCTGTGAAAAGTGTGGTTTTATCCTTCATCATTTCACGTAGTTCAGCAATTCCTTTGTTAGTAATTGCAGAAGTGGCTAACATTTTATATCCAATCGGACCATATATACCAATAAGTTCATCAAAACGATCTTCATCCGTTGGGGAATAAATATCCACCTTGTTAAAGGCTAGAATTACGGGTATGTCATAGGCTTCTGCTGTAGCCAGTACGCGATCCACAAAACCAAGTGGGGTTCTAGGCATTGCCACCGTTAACACTACTACAATCTGATCGATATTAGAAGCAATGATGTGCGACTCTTTGCTCAGGTTGGTAGATTTTCGAATAAGATAATTTTTTCGAGGCTCGAGTTCTGAAATAACCGCCTCATCTTCTTCACTATTCAAAACCTCCACAACGTCACCAACGGTAATTGGATTTGTAGTTCGAATACCTTTTGTACGAAATTTCCCCTTGAGGCGTGCATTAATAAATTCACCACTCTCTAATCTCACATGATACCAACTACCGGTTGATTTTGTAACGTACCCCTTTGCCATTCAATCTTCTGTTATTGAAATCAAAAGTATAGTATCTGGCACGAATAGGATTAGATTTTTTTTCGTTCCGAACGCTTCTAAACTGTACATTTGGCTCAATAATTTCTATTTTATGTCGATTTCGGTAAAAAACATTACTAAAGAATACGGAAAGCAAAAGGCACTTGACAATGTTTCTTTTGAAATATCTCCAGGTGAAATTGTTGGTTTTTTGGGTCCTAATGGAGCAGGAAAATCTACGATGATGAAAATCATTACGGGCTATTTGCCGCAAACATCGGGTGTAGTAAAGGTTATTGACCTTGAAATAGATGAAAATGCTTTGGCCTTAAAACAACAAATTGGATATTTACCAGAGCATAATCCATTGTATTTGGAAATGTATGTGTGGGAATTTTTACATTTCGCAGCGAATTTAACCCATGTAAAAAACAGTAAAGAACGCATTGCCGAAGTGATTGAAATGGTGGGTTTAACTAAGGAGCAAAACAAACGAATTGAAAATTTATCGAAAGGTTACCGACAGAGAGTGGGTTTAGCCCATGCAATATTGCATGATCCACAGGTTTTAATTTTAGATGAACCTACCACTGGTTTAGATCCAAACCAAATAGTTGAAATTCGGAATTTGATTCGAAAAATTGGAAAGAACAAAACAGTGATGCTTTCTACCCATATTATGCAGGAGGTTGAGGCCATTTGCAGCCGGGTAATAATAATCAATGAGGGAAAAATTGTAGCCAACAAACCCATTGAACAAATCAATGAAATTTCTGAAGGATTTAGAATTATTAAAGTTCAATTTAAGGAGGCAGTTACCGATAAAGTATTTGAAAAAATACCTGAAATTATTGAGGTTAAGGCACTAGCAGAAAATGGTTTTGAAATACGTACCCAGTCTACTTTGGATATTCGACCGGAGCTTTTTACCCTGGCAGTAGAAAACCGTTTAACCGTTTTAGAGCTGACTCTTGTGGAGCGCCATTTGGAGCAAGTTTTCCAAGATTTAACCGATAACAAAAGAAACAAGTAGATTTTTCTTTTTGAATAATCATCCAGAAATACTGCATAAAAACTTTAATTTAATTGGCCCTTTTTACAATGGATTAAAAAGGGTTTTTATGGCTAATAATCCTGAAAAGGTACTATCAAAATGCATTGAAAGCCTACCGTTTCATTCTCGAATATTAGTTGTGGGAGGCGGTGCTGATAATACCGTTTTAGAATTATTGAAACGGGAAAAGTGTGATAAAATCCTTCATGTGGATATTTCAAATGTGATGTCTAATTTAGCGAAGGAAAGAATAGATTCATTACCAAAAGAACATAAAGAAAAGGTAGATTTTAAGGTTTCTTCTTTTATGGGTTTTAGTCCTGCCACGACCCAATCTTTTGATGCTGTGATTTTTCCTTTTTATTTTGATTTATTCGAGGATGCCGAAATTAACTTAAACTTGAATTGGCTGAAGAAGTTTGTCTCTGGTAAAACAAGCATTTATATCATTGATTTTCAAAACAATAGCACGCAAAATGTTTGGAAAAGAATTAAAGAAGTAGGATTGTATGTTTTATTTCAACCCATTACCAAAGTCAAGAGGAAGAGCTTCCCTAAGCTTAAAAATTTATTTGAAGAAAATGGATTTTCAACCCAAAATAAAGAGTCCTTTTTTAATGGCTTTTATACTTTTTTGGAGTTTAAACTAAATCAACGAGAATCATTGTGATAGTAATAATGGAGGAGTGATAAACCATTGAGCCCTCAATCAGAAATGCATTATACAAGTAGGTATTTTTATTTTTAAAATCATGAATTATGTAATGTGTAAATCCTAGGGCTAAAAGAGTGGCAAAAACGATTCCAATAGAAAAAATGTGAGTAGAGTAATATTGAATAACATTAACCAAAAACGAAGAATATAAAAGAAAAATAGAAAGCAGAATTGCATTCTTTTTTCCAATCAATAATGGAATGGTTTTCAGGTTCCATTTTTTATCCAAATGTGCATCCCGTACATCAAAGGGGATAGTAATCGCTAAAATGAATAGAAAACGTTGAATATCAAAAAACCAAATATTCAAATCCGATACGGTTCCAGAAAATTGCAGCGGAATGGTTGAGGTGGTCATTGTTACAACTATCGTGATTGCAAAAATTTTAAGCCCTGGAATGTCTCTTAGTCTTTTCCAGCCGGAAGTTGTAGGAATGAAAGGAATAGAGTAGGCCAATGAAATTAATCCCAAGGGTAGAAGCCAGGAAATAATTTCAAAAGGCAGTTGCGGAGCAAAATAAATAGCACCCATAAATCCCAAAATCACTGAGATTCGTGTGAGATTTGGCCTTTTAGAAACTTCACGTTGGGCTTTGGTATATTCCAATTCAGGGGTAGAGTAAATGCCAATTAGCCGATGAAAAGGGTATAAAAAAAGTGTGGAAAAAAACATGAACCCTAAGTAATTTATGGAGATGTTAAAATCTCCAATATACATGTAAGTTTCAAAGGTGATTGCTAAAATTGGAAACGCTAAATAGGCATTGCTATACACCCAACGAAGCATGTGTTTTCGTAGTTTGCTCGGACGTGAGTGTTGATGACTATGCCCATGGGTTAAATGATGGTCAGATTGACTCCTATTTGGTTGTGATTGAATATTTTTAATTTGCAGCATTCCCAGCAGTTATTCCAATAATTAAACCTAATAAACTTCCGGAAAGCGCATTAAAAACTCTTTTATTTCTGGCTATTTTCAAATATCCTTCTTGATAGTGCGGATTAGAGGCGATGGTATTTTCTCTATTTTCAGAACCTTTAAATTTGATGGAGGTCACACTAAAAATAGCGGTGTATGCCAAGGGTCCAGTAGCGACCAACATTTGGTCGTAGAACAAAAAACCTATTCCGAAATTAAAAATTACACTGCCAACCGTAACTAGCGGATTTTTGTAAAACCTTTTTGCATCATACATTCCCAGTAAATTCAACCCTTTTTCTTTCGGTGTCACATCCGATAAACCTTGTGCTTCCGCAGAATAAAGAGTGTCAGACGTTCCATTTTTATAGTAAATGCGATAGATAAGGGTTGTAGAAATTTCTCGTTGCTTGATTTTCTTTTTTTTGGGGTATAAATAGGTGGTTGAAACCGAATCAACATGCAGAATTTCACACGGACGTACATCGCCATTGAGAAGAAAAATCGTGTCTTGACAAAAAACCTTTCCACAAAGGCTTAACAAAAGCAAACTAACCGTAACTACACGTAATTTCATATTAATGAATGGAACTCCAAATATACGTATTTCGACTATTTTTAAACAGAGAATATAAGAAGTGGAAAGGTGTAAAATCGTGTACTTAAATCATATTTTTTTCCTTGCTAAAAAGTTTAAATTTGTGCCCTCAAAAAATAAAACAAATGTGTTATGGAATATAGAAATTTCACCAGACGTCATGTGGGTTTGAATGACCATACTGAAGGTCAAATGCTTGAATATTTAGGATATAAGAATATTGATGATTTAATTGAAGATACTATTCCCACAAATATTCGTTTGAAGGAATCTATTTCGGTAGGTGATGGTTTGTCAGAATTAGAGTACGGAAAACACATTACTGCGCTTGCAAATAAGAATAAACAGTTTCGATCTTTTATCGGAATGGGTTATTATAACACCAATACTCCAGCTGTAATTAAACGAAATGTTTTTGAAAACCCGGGATGGTATACGGCTTATACTCCTTACCAAGCAGAAATAGCTCAAGGACGTTTAGAGGCGTTGTTAAATTTTCAAACCATGGTGGTGGATTTAACCGGTTTACCTTTAGCAAATGCGTCTTTATTGGATGAGGCAACTGCAGCGGCAGAATCAATGCTTATGTTTTTTCATTTGCGCTCAAGAGCTCAAATAAAGAATGAGGTAAACAAGTTTTTTGTGGAGGAAAACATTTTTCCACAAAACATGGATGTAATTAAATCGCATGCAAGTGCAACTGGGATTGAATTAGTTTTTGGGGATTACAAAACGACTAAAACAGATAATTCATTTTTTGGAGCCATCGTGCAGTATCCTTCTGCTACCGGTAATGTTTCAGATTATAAAGAATTTGCAAAAACCTTAAATGAAGCAGAAATAAAATTGGCTGTAATTTCTGATCTAATGGCTCTTTCCATGATTGAAGAGCCAGGTTCTTGGGGTGCAGATTGTGTAGTTGGAAACTCTCAACGAATGGGAGTGCCAATTGGTTATGGCGGACCTCATGCTGCTTTCATGGCAACAAAAGAGGAGTTTAAAAGAAGTATTCCAGGAAGAATTATTGGGATTTCTCAAGACGCAGATGGAAGACCAGCCTACCGAATGTCTCTGCAAACAAGAGAGCAACATATTAAACGTGAAAAAGCAACATCGAATATTTGTACTGCTCAAGCTTTATTAGCCGTAATGGCCAGTTCCTATGCGGTGTATCATGGTCCAGATGGAGTTAAAGCCATAACGAGTAATATTCATGCAAAAGCGGTAACCATTCATGAAGGAATTAAAAATGCAGGGTTCAAACCTTTGAACACTTCCTATTTTGATACCATCTCATTTAGTGCATCGGATGACCAACTTGCAGCTATTAAAGAAATCGCACTAAGCAAGGAAATAAACTTACGCTATTTTAATGGAGGTTTTGGTTTAAGTGCGGATGAAACCATGACTATGGAAGATGTAAATGATGTACTAAGTATATTTGATGCACCAGCTGTGAAATCATTTTCAACCGGCACATCCATTCCAAAAGATTTAAAAAGATCATCTCATTTTTTAACGCATGAGGTATTTAGAAAGTACCACTCTGAAACGGAAATGATGCGTTACCTTAAGAAATTGGAGAATCGTGATTTATCCTTAACCCATTCTATGATTTCATTAGGTTCATGTACCATGAAATTGAATGCTGCGAGTGAAATGTTACCTCTAAGTCACCCTGGTTTTTTAAATATTCATCCATTTGTACCGGTTGACCAAGCACAAGGTTACAGCGAACTAATTGCTGAATTAGATAAGGATTTATCTAATATTACTGGATTTGCAAAAATGAGCTTTCAACCAAATTCTGGTGCTCAAGGTGAATATACAGGTCTTAAAGTAATACAGGCTTACCATCAGCATAACAACGATTCAAACCGGACTCTTTGTTTAATTCCATCTTCGGCTCATGGCACTAATCCAGCTTCAGCAGTAATGGCTGGAATGAAAGTTATGATTGTGAAGAGTTTAGAAAATGGAAACATTGATGTAAACGATTTACGTGAAAAGGCGGAGTCCAATAAAGAAAATTTAGCCGCTTTAATGATTACCTATCCTTCCACTCATGGGGTGTTTGAAGCATCAGTTACAGAAATAATGGATATTATTCACGAAAATGGTGGATTAGTATACATGGATGGAGCAAATATGAATGCGCAAGTTGGTTTGACCTCTCCAGGTAGAATTGGGGCAGATGTATGTCATTTAAACTTGCATAAAACTTTTGCCATTCCGCATGGTGGTGGAGGCCCTGGAATGGGCCCAATTGGCGTGAATGAAAAATTGATGCCGTTCTTACCTAAACATCCAATGGTAGAAGTTGGCGGTGAGCATGGGATTTACGCAGTTAGCTCAGCACAATATGGAAGTGGATTAATTCTTCCAATTTCGTATGGGTACATTAAAATGTTAGGAACGAGTGGTTTGGTTAAATCCACCAAAATTGCGATTCTAAATGCGAATTATATGCGCAAAAAATTCCAAGAACATGGATTTGATATTTTGTATACAGGCGAAAGAGGAAAAGTTGCGCACGAAATGATTGTTGATTTCCGCAAGTATAAAGCGGATGGTATTGAGGTGGTTGATGTGGCAAAACGATTAATGGATTATGGTTTTCATGCACCAACCGTTTCTTTTCCAGTAGCTGGAACTTTGATGATTGAGCCTACCGAAAGTGAATCAAAAGCAGAATTAGATCGCTTTATTGAAGCTTTGGTTTCTATTAAATCAGAAATTGAAGCGGTAGTTTCAGGTAAAGTGGATAAAAATGATAATGTTTTGAAAAATGCTCCGCATACGTCACGAATGGTGGCTTATGATGAGTGGACAAAACCTTATACAAGGCAAGAAGCAGCTTATCCTATCGATTATTTACTGGAGGCTAAATTTTGGCCATATGTGCGTAGAATTGATGATGCATATGGGGATCGAAATTTAGTTTGTAGCTGTTTACCCACAGAAGCATACATATAGAAAAAAATATATTTGAATTATTGCATTTTATTCATCAACTTTGCGGAACTTGTTACGAGGGGTAACAAGTTCTAATTTTAGTTTAATTTAAAAATTCATATGAAGAACATTTACACTTTAGCTTCGGCTATTCTTTTGACTTTAGGGCTGAATGCTCAAATTCAAGAATCAGCTAGTCAACTACAATCGGCTCCCGTGGCAAAAACGGCTCCGATATTTACAAACACAATTTCTAATAGGGCACCTGCTCCAGAAGCAGTTACTATAATTTGGTCTGATGATTTTTCAAACCCTTCTAATTGGTCATACACTGGCGGAGCGGATGAATGGAGTGTTGTTACCGCTTTATCTGCAAGTTTAACTACGCAAGGATTTGATTCTGTAATTAATTCAACTTCTGGAGGTAATTTTGCTTTTATTGATTCTGATGTTAGTGGTCAAAATGGTACACAAGATGCATTTATTGAATACAATGGATCAATTGATTGTAGTACCCAACCTGCAGTTAGACTTACGTTTGAAACGTATTTACGTCAATATTTAGAAACGCGTGAAGTACAAGTTTCTAATGATGGTGGTACTACTTGGGATACGTATGATGTTTTAACACAATTTGGAACAAATACGAACAGTCCGAATGCGTATACCGAAGTAGTGGATATTACTGCTACTGCTGGTGGCCAAGCTAACGTAAAAGTGAGATTTCACTATGTGGGTGCATGGGATTGGTTTTGGTGTGTGGATGACGTAGCTATTGTTTCTGCTCCAGATAACGATTTAGTGTTAAGTCAAAGTTATTTTAATGGGTACATGGATTCTACATTCTCTACTTATTATACGATGATTCCTATGCGTCACGCTGATATGGATACGGTAACTTTTGGTGCTGCTATCGAAAACAAAGGATCTACTGCACAACCTAACACCATTGTATCTGTAAATGTAGATTACAACGGAGCTTCTGTTTACGCTAGTGCTTCCATGCCAATGACTTCAAATCCTGCTGCTCAGGATTCAGTTAATTTAGCTACTGAATTTTATCCTACAAATGGTTTAGGAACCTATGATATTATGTTTGTTGTTTCTTCTGATTCTAATGAAGAAAATCCAACTAACAACTTTTTGGAAAGTTCTTTTGATGTATCCACAAACGAATACCGTAGAGATAATGATGTAGTTACATCTGGAAACTGGTATACTGTAAGTAGTGATTGGGAAATGCTTTCATTATTTGAAATCAACCAAACAGATACTGCTTTGGCTGTATCGGTTAACTTTCCAACTTTAAGTAATGGTAGAGGTATCGCTGAAGGTGATGCATTATCTTTCTATATCTATAGTGATTTAGATTTAGAAAATCCTGTGGCTAAAAATGAATTTCATTTAGTAACAGCTTCTGAAGTTGATGGTTGGGTTACTTTACCTATGCCAGCGGTTACTTTAGCTCCAGGGTATTATTATGCTGGTTTTAAAATTTATAATGACAACAGCGCAGTCGGATCTAATAGTACTTTAAATGGTACAACAGCTCCACTTTCTGTATTGGTTAGAACGGACGCTACATCAGCATCTGATTTATGGTCTTATACAACTAGTTTAACTCCATTTATCCGTTTGTACACCTCTGATCCAGATGCATGTAATGGTGTGTTTATTTCGATTACAGATACAGTGTTTGATAATCAAGCAATTGGGGCAATTAATATTGGGGTAACAGGTGGAACTCCAACCTATACGTATTCTTGGACTGGACCTAATGGGTATGCTTCAACTGCTCAAAATCCTGATGATATTCAAAATCAAGGAGCGTATACAGTTGTAGTTACTGATGTGTTTGGTTGTACTGGAACTAATGTTTCTAATGTTGGTGGAATTGTTACTGTAAATGAATTAGGATTTGATAACTCTTTATCATTATTCCCTAATCCAAATAGCGGAACATTTAAGTTAACAGCTAACAATGTTGAAAATGGTGCATACACAATGACCGTGCGTAACATTTTAGGACAAGTTGTACTGAATGAAACAATTTCGGCTAATGGAACAATTTCAAAAGACGTGAACGTTTCTAATGTAGAAAACGGTGTTTATTTCCTTGAGTTATCAAACGATTCAGGTAATAAATCAGTTATAAAATTTGTGGTTGAATAAGTGATTCAATTATTTAAAACTTTAGGCCGCTTGTCAATTTATTGACAAGCGGCTTTTTTTTATCCCGATTGTATTAGAATTGGTGTGCGTTGATGAGCTGTGAAATACTAGCATTTTGCAATTAATAAGGTTATATTTGGTCAAATCAATTAATAAAAGACATGAAAAAATTTATACTAGTTACAATTGGAAGCTTTCTAGGTTTGCAAATTTCTGCACAATCTATTCAGAAAGTGGAAATGGAAATGCAATCCTTATCCGTAGAAATAGCTGATCAGGAATTGGTTAAGAACAATTTAAAATCACCAACGGCAATACCTGAAGCTGCTGGCGATACTATTTGGTACGAAGATTTTGGTGGAGGAATCCCTGCAGGTTGGACGCTTGGGGGCGCAGATGTATCAGACTGTCCTTGGAAATATTCTTTAGTTGGCGGATCTGGATACTTCAATGGGTCTTATCCAGCGGCAGCAGACCCAATGACATCTGCAACTGCGGCAAATGGGTTTCTGTTGTGTGATCCTGACTCTGCAAATCAATCTCTATATGGACAACCATCAGGTGCGAATTATGTGTATTTAGAATCAAATATTACGACTGCTGCCATTGACCTTTCGGCTCACCCTGCAGTTCGTTTAGAATTTGAACAATTTTTTAGATACAATAACTCACCAACTTTGGATGTTAGTGTTAGCACAGATGGCACAAACTGGACAACTTTTGATGCAAAAGGAACGGTTGGGGCGAATACAGCTTCTCCTGATCCAATGACATTTTCAATGGATGTATCTTCTCTAGTTGGAGGTAGCTCAACGGCTTATGTTCGTATTGGATGGTCAGCTAGAGTGTATTTTTGGATGATAGATGATATTCGTTTTGTTGTTCCTCCAGCAAATGATCAGGCAATGAATCAAGAATATTACAATGGATATCAAGATTCTACGTACTCACTTTATTATAAAAGAATTCCTGTCCGCCATGCAAATATGGATACGATTAATTTTGGCGGAGTAATGGAAAATGTAGGGTCTGTTGATCAAACAAATTCAATTATTACCGTTGATGTAGATTACAATGCGGCAAATGTGTATTCTCAAACTTCAACACCGATTACAAATGCTGTGGGAGGAATTGATTCTGTAAACATTACAACACCATTTTATCCAAATAATGGTACTGGAGTTTATACGGTTAATTTTGAAGTTTCTTCAGATTCAGTGGATGGCTCCTCATTTAACAATACTATTTTGGATTCTTTTGCAGTTACAACGAATGAGTATGCAAGAGATAATGGGTTTTTAACTAATGGTAATTGGTATAATGCTACAAGCGACTGGGAGATGCTGAATTTGTATGAAATAAATGAAGCGGATACGTGTGCAGCTATTTCGGTTCGTTTTCCAGTATTTTCTTCTGGACGAGGTTTAGCGGAAGGAGATGCCCTTTCGTACTACTTGTACAGAGATTCAGATTTGGAAAATCCAGTAGCGAAAAATGAGTTTCATATTGTTACTGCAGCTGAAGTAGATACATGGATTACATTACCCATGCCCGTTACAACTCTAACCCCTGGGTATTACTACGCAGGATTTAAGATTTATAATGATAATAGTGCTGTTGCATCGAATGGAGAGTTGAACGCTAAAACACCACCTTTTTCTGTGTTGGTGAGAGTAGACGCAACTTCAGCATCTGATCAATGGTCTTATACTACTAGCTTAACTCCTTTTATTAGAATGTATACTTCAGATCCAGATGCATGTAATGGGGTTGTAATTTCTGTTGTAGACACGGTGTATGACCAACAAGCCATTGGAGCCATAAATATCGGAGTTACAGGCGGTACTCCAGGCTATAGCTATTCTTGGACAGGTCCTAATGGGTATGCGTCATCAGCTCAAAATCCAGATGATATTCAAAATCAAGGATTGTATACTGTTGTGGTTACCGATGTATTTGGTTGTACGGGAACAAAAGGCATAACGGTTGCAGGTATTGTGACGGTAAATGAATTAGGTTTTGACAATTCTTTATCATTATTCCCTAATCCAAATAGTGGAACTTTCAAACTAACTGCGTCTAATGTTGAAAATGGATCGTATACCATGAACGTTAGAAATGTTTTGGGTCAAGTGATTTTGGTAAAAACCATTTCAGCCAATGGATCTATTTCCGAGGATGTAAACCTTTCTAAGGTTGAAAAAGGAGTTTATTTCCTTGAAATTTCAAATGAAACTGGACACAAATCAGTTCTTAAATTTATTATTGAATAGGGTAGAAAGAAACAAATTGTAAAAAGCCGCATTTCATTTATTTGAAATGCGGTTTTTTATTTCCCTAATTCATTCTGTGCTTATTGAGGGTTTTAAAAAAAGGTAATGAGGTTACTAGCGTTGTGTATATTATAAGATTATATTTGGAGCCTAAATTTAAATAATTGATATGAAAAAAGTATTACTCTTTACAATCGGTGGTTTGATGGGAATGCAATTATCTGCACAAAACATTAATAAAACCGAATTAAAAGCGAAAAGTGCAGGATCTGCTGTAGAAGCAACATATGAGTTGTCAACAGAATCAAGTGTTATTTTTCGTAGCCCTTCAGCTCCAGAAGCTGCTGGCGACACAATTTTTTACGAATCCTTCGGAAACGGTTTAGCTGGTGACGGATCTAATGGCGCGTGGACATCAAACGGAACATACGGATCAGGAACTTCGTTACCTCTTTGGGAATGGCGTGGTCCTAGTACTACTCCAGATGTAACAGTTGGTTCACGAGGAAACTGGGTAGGAACACGTGGTCCAATTATTTCGCCAACTGCAGCCAATGGTTTTTTCATTTTTGATTCTGATTATTATGACAATGGTGGTCCGGATGCTCAAGGTAACCCGAGTCCAGCTGGCTCTGGCCCTTATCCAACTCCACACCAGGGTTCTTTAATATCATCTCCAATTGATTTATCTGCATTTTCGCAAGATGTAACATTTGCAATGAATGTTTCTTGGAGAAGATTTCAAGCGGATGGTTATGTTATGTTCTCTACCAATGGTGGAACTACATGGACAGATACTTTAGAAGTATTTCGTGATGGTACAAACCCAGTGAACTCTGCTTCAGCTGAGGATGCAACATTTGTTGTTCCTTTTCCAACAAACGTATTAGGTAGTTCATCAGTACAAATTAGAATTTGGATGGATGGAACAGATCCTCATGGGTCTACTTTTAGTTCAGGTTATTATTACTGGCAAATTGATGATATCGCTATCATCGAGACACCAAATAATGATTTAGCTATTGGTCAAAAATATTATAATGGATATCAAGATTCAACTTCTATTAGATACTTCCGTCAAATGCCACTTATACAAGCAAATGATGACAGCGTTTTCTTTGCTTCTTCAGTAGACAATAAAGGTGCTGCTGCGCAACCAAACACACGTTTGGAAGTAAGTGTTGACAAAGATGGAACTGCATTTTGGTCAGGTACTTCTAATATGATTTCTTTAGCAAATGGCGCAACTGATTCAGTTGAAATGGATGCTATGAACATGTTCGCAGCAAACGGTGGATTAGGAGTGTATACCTTCACTTTTAATGTTGTTTCTGATTCTGCTGACTTTAACCCAACAGATAATGTGAGTACAGCAGCTATGGATGTAACGGAGTACACGTATGCTTGGGATAACGATGCAATGAACTCTGGGAATTGGTACAATGCCACTTCTGATTGGGAAATGTTATTGTATTACAAAATGAATGTTGCGGATACTGCGCGTGCCATTTCAGTTTTATTTCCAGACCTAAGCAATGGTTACGGATTACAACCAGGGGATGCATTATCTTATTATTTATATGCTGCGGGTGATTTAGAAAACCCAATTGCTAAAAATGAATTCTACATTGTTCAAGATGGAGATCAAGATGAGTGGTTAACGCTGCCAATTCCTGCTACTGGATTATCTGCAGGTGGTTATTATGCAGGTTTCAAAGTATATTCTGATCAAATTGGTGTGGGTTCAAACTCTGTATATAACACGGAAACTCCACCTTTAAATGTTTTGGTAAGAGTTGATGCTACTTCTGCTGCTGATCTATGGTCATACACTACAAGCTTTATTCCTTACGTTCGTTTGATTACAAACAACCCAGATGCGTGTAATGGAGTATTTATTGCTATTGCTGACACTGTTTATGATAACCAAGAAATTGGTGAAATTAAAATTGGTGTAACGGGTGGAACTCCACAATACACTTATTCTTGGACAGGTCCAAACGGTTATATCTCTAATGTTCAAAATCCAAATGATATTCCTAACCAAGGAGTATATACAGTTGAAGTTACTGACGTAATTGGTTGTGTTGGATCCAAAGATATCACGGTTGGCGGTATTGTAACGGTAGATGAGTTATCTCTAGAAAACAATGTAACTTTATTCCCTAATCCAAATAGTGGAGAGTTCACTCTTGCATTGACTGGATTAAATGGTGTTTACACTGTTTCAGTGAGAAACGTTTTAGGTCAAACTATTTCAAATGAAAAAGTAAACGTTACTGGAAGCTTGAACAAAACGATTCAAAATTCTAACCTTGAAAAGGGTATTTATTTTGTTGAAATTTCAAACAACGAAGGTGCTAAAACGGTAATTCGTTTCGTAGTTGAATAATTGATTTTTAAATAATTAAAAAGCCCCCTTTTGAAATTTCAAAAGGGGGCTTTTTTTATTTGTAAATTTTACTAGAAGCCTTTTTTAGATGTTCCTAATTGGTTTTATCCCGTATTGCACGCATAAAGTTAGATGCATAAATAAATTCGGTTAACTCGCTATTGGTGGTGTGCAAAATATCTTCCTTGTTTCCATCCCACCATTTTTTACCTTGATAAAGAAACATAATATTATCTCCAATTTCTAGCACTGAATTCATATCATGCGTGATGACCACGGTAGTGATATCATATTCGTAGGTAATTTCACTAATGAGCTGATCAATTAAAATTGCTGTTTGTGGGTCTAATCCAGAGTTTGGCTCATCACAAAATAGGTATTTGGGTTGCATAGAAATTGCACGGGCAATACCCACTCTTTTTTTCATACCCCCTGAAAGCTCATCAGGATATAATCCTTTAACTCCATGTAGATTGACCCTATCTAAACAAAAATCAACGCGGTCAATCATTTCTTTTTCCGTTTGATTAGAAAATACACGAAGAGCAAATTTCACATTTTCTTCAACGGTCATGGAGTCGAATAATGCTCCTCCCTGAAATAGAAAGCCGATGCTTTGACGTAATTCGGCCATTTCTTTACGACCCATTTCCCAAAAGCTTTCTCCTTCAAATAAAACTTGTCCTGAATCAGGTTTTTGAAGCCCAACGATACATTTTGTAATGGTTGTTTTTCCTGATCCACTAGCGCCAATGATGAGGTTGTTCTTACCTTTTTCAAAGGTGAAGTTGATATCCTCCAGAACTGGTCGATCGCCAAAAACCTTATTTAAGTGTTTAATTTCTATCACATTAATAACAATTGAGTAATGAAATAATTCAATACTAAAATCACGATACTGCTTTGAACAACTGCTTGTGTACTAGATTTAGCTACTTCCACAGAACCACCTTTAACATAGTATCCAAAAAATGCAGGAACGGAGGTAGTAATAAATCCAAAAACCAATGATTTTATCATACTGTATGTGTAATGAAATGGAACGAAATCGTACTGCAAACCATATTCATAATCATACGGTGTAATCGCCCCAGTTCCAACACCTGCAACATAACCTCCGGTTATACATAAGAATATACTAAAAGTTATAAGGATTGGGTTTAAAATGACTAAAGCAATAATTTTAGGTTGAACCAAAAAGCTTGCGGAGTTAATCCCCATAATTTCAATCGCATCAATTTGCTCTGTTACGCGCATAGTTCCTAACTCGGAAGAAATACTAGAACCAATTTTACCGACTAAAATTAGTGCAACAATAGTTGGAGAAAACTCAAGAATTACGGATTCTCGAACGGCAAATCCTACCGTGTAAAGCGGAATAATTCCGCCACCTGTATTTGCTGCGGTTTGAATTGCCAAGGCAGCTCCCATGAAAACAGAAATAATGGCAACTATGGGTAGTGAGCTAAGCCCAAGTACTACCATTTCATTAAATACGTTCTTTCTAAATAACTTCCATTTCTCCGGTCTCGAAAAAACGCGATTTAGAAACATAACATATTTACCGAAGCTTACTAGAAAATTCATTTGAGTATTAAATGTAACTACTTTCGATAGAAAGAAAGAATAGTTAGTACCAAACGAAAGTAAAACACAGTTTGGTTTTTTTTGCCATGTGTAAAGGTTATTTACTTAAATGGATTGTGAATAGATTTTTTTAACCAAATTTGAAGCCATAATGAATCACATAATAAAAAGATACAGCTCATTCGTTTTTTTAGCAATATTTTTAACAGCATCAATGGCCAGCTGCGCAGCGAAAAAGAAGTGCCACCCTCCATGTCCTACGTGGAACAAAAAGAAACCCCAAAGGAAATAATGGAGAAAAATGATTTTTTACATCATCTTCAAAAACACATTCCAGAGGGTTCTTCCGAATTAATTTGGCCTTTGATTAGTGATTTTAATTTTTCATTAAAGGTTACGAATGAAAGAATTACTAAGCATGGTGATTATCGGTTACCTCATTACGGAAAAGATCCACACAAAATAACCGTAAATGGGTCCTTAAATGTGTATGCCTTTTTGCTCACTTTTTTGCATGAAGTTGCGCATATGCATGCCTATGAGTTATACGGTAAACGTATAAAACCGCATGGAGTACAATGGAAACGGGCATTTGTTAATATTGCCAAACCCTTTCTTGAAAACCATATTTGGCCTGCAGATGTGGAGATAGTTTTACGTAATTATTTTAAGAATCCCAAGGCGAGTAGTGGAGCCGATCCAGAATTAGTGCGTATTTTACATAAATACGATGAAAATCAAGAATTACGTGTAGAGGATATTGCGGAAGGTGCGTTATTTTTGTTAGCTACCTCACGTGAAAGATGGTTTAGGAAAGGAGTTAAGCGTAGAACACGATATTTGTGTAAAGATATTAATACGGGCAAGTCGTTTACAATTCATGGCTTGGCAAAAGTAAAAGCAAAAAATGAGTAATACCTATTGTGTAATAATGGCTGGAGGCGTTGGAAGTCGATTTTGGCCAAAAAGTACTCAGAAAAATCCGAAGCAATTTTTGGATGTTTTAGGAACAGGAAAAACATTGATTCAACAAACCTTTGAAAGGTTTAATTCATTTATTCCTTCAGATAAAATTTTGGTGGTAACTAATGATATTTACGTGGATTTGGTGGCTACTCAACTACCTCAGATAAGCGCTAAAAATATTTTATCTGAACCTTTCATGCGAAATACAGCACCTTGTTTAGCGTATGCTATAAAAAAAATTGAGGATGAAGATCCGGGAGCGATAATGATTGTTTCTCCTGCCGATCATTTAATCTCAAAAACCGATGTTTTTGAAAAGGTTATGGACATAGGAATTCATCATGTGTCTAATCATAATGAAATCCTCACTATTGGAATTGAACCAAATAGACCGAATACCGGATATGGATATATCGAATATTCAAAAACGGATATAACAGAAGAACTTACCCCCGTAAAGGTGATTGAATTTAAGGAAAAACCAAGTTTGGAACTTGCGGAGAAATATGTAAAATCTGGGAATTACAGTTGGAACTCTGGTATCTTTTTGTGGAGTATTAAAACCATTTTAGAAAGCTTTTCAAAAAATGCTTCAGAAATTTTAAGTCATTTTGAAACGAATGACAAAGTATATAACACGAGTAGTGAAAAGGAGTTTATAAACAAAGTTTATCAAGAATGCCCATCTATTTCTATTGATTATGCCATATTAGAAAAGGCCGGTAATGTTTCGGTAATTAATACGGATATTGGCTGGAGTGATATTGGGACTTGGGTTTCTTTGGAGGAACATATTACAAAAAGTAGTGATCAGAACTATGTGATATCGGGTAAAACACTAACTCAAAAATCTACAGGAAATATCGTGAGTTTACCTGCCGGAAAAGTATTGGCAACAAAAGGACTGAATAACTTCATTATTGTTGAAAGTGATGGAGTTCTAATGATTGTAGCGAAAGAATTCGAACAGGATATTAAGCAATTACGTGAGGAAGCAGGTAAAAAATTCGGCAACGAAATAACTTAACAAATTCGTGGAAGTTGCTCGGCAATTGGCATTGCAACAACGCGGTTACCACCTAATTCACTTTTAGAAACGACCTTTCCTGGGTGTTCATCCGAAATATACCCTAATACCGCTGCATATTTGCCAGCTTCATGGGCGTGAAGAATTTTCAAAGCTGCTTCCACCTGATTTTCATGTAAAACAATCAACATAAGTCCTTCATTGGCCACATAAAGTGGATCTAAACCAAATATTTCGCAAGCGCTTTTTACTTGAGGAAGGATAGGATATTTCTCTAATATTGTTATTCCTTTTTTTAGTTGTAGAGCAATTTCGTTTAACACAGTAGCAATGCCGCCACGGGTAGGGTCACGGAATAGTTTAATACCTATTCCGCATATATCTAATAATGCCGAAGTAAGATGATTTAAATTGGTCGTATCGCTTAAAATATCAGATTCAAATCCAAGACCTTCTCTTTTGGACAGAATTGCCATTCCGTGTGAAGCAACGTTTCCACTTATCAGAATTACATCACCCGTGTGAATTTCAGGCACACCTAGTTTGGCATTTGGATGCATGGGTCCTATTCCCGTAGTATTAATAAAGATTTGGTCTCCTTTTCCTTTCTCCACAACCTTGGTATCGCCTGTAACAATTTGAACACCTGCCTTTTCAGAGGAATGTTTAATCGAGTGAAGAATTTCCCAAAAGTCTTTTAAAGGCAATCCTTCTTCTATAATAAAGGATAAGGAAAGATATTTTGGGATTCCACCTGTCATTGCTACATCATTTACGGTTCCGTTTACAGCAAGTTCTCCAATATCACCGCCAGGAAAAAAAATAGGAGAAACCACAAAACTGTCAGTTGAAAACGCTACATCACCATCAAAGTTTAAAACCGCCCCATCATCTCTTTTCTGGAGTTTTTCATTCTTAAACAGGTCAAAAATACCATGATCTAATAATCGGTTGGTCAGTTTACCTCCGCTTCCATGGGCTAAAGAAATAGACTCAATTCCAATATCAGGAACGGGATGGTTTTTACTATATCTGAATTTATTTTCTGACATGTTAGTTGATGCTTTCAAATAGGTTATGTGAGAAATTATAGTAAGCTGCACAGGCACCTTCCGAGGAAACCATTGGAGCTCCGAGTGGATTTTCCGGATTGCATTTTTTACCAAAATGTATGCATTCAAAAGGTTTTTTATTTCCTTTCATTATTTCTCCGGAAATACATTCTGTATTTTCTTCGATTTTTTCAATGATGACATTAAACTTTTTGTTGGCATCAAAAGCTGCATATTCTAGTTTTAATTCATAGCCACTTTCATTTATGTTTCCAATGCCTCGCCAATCTCGATTATGAATCTCAAACACTTCAAAAATCAGCTTCATTGCTTCCTTGTTTCCATCTTCAACAACTATTCTAGAATACTGGTTTTCTACTTCATAGCGACCTTCTTCTAATTGTTTAACGGTCATTAAAATACCGTGAATTAAATCCACAGGTTCAAACCCGGTAACTATAATTGGCGTTTTATATTTTTTTGCTAATGGAAGGTATTCTTTGTAGCCCATAATGGCACATACATGCCCTGCGGCTAAAACACCTTGGATTTTGTTTTTTGGAGAGCCTAGCAAAGCCTCAATGGCGGGAGGTACAAGTACATGCGATGTAAGAATGGAGTAATTGGTAAGGTTTAGTGCTTTTGCTTGAATTACAGATAAAGCATTAGTTGGAGCCGTGGTTTCAAATCCAACAGCAAAGAATACGACTTCCTTATCCGGATTTTTTCTGGCTAAGGTTACGGCATCCAACGGAGTGTATACAATACGCACATCTGCCCCTTCAGATTTGGCTTTAAGTAAACTTTTTACAGATCCTGGAACACGTACCATGTCGCCATACGAGCATAAAATAACATCGGGTAGGTGGGCTAGAAAAATCGCTTTATCAATGAGGTTAATAGGTGTTACGCAAACCGGACAACCGGGCCCATGAATCATTGTAATTTCCTTGGGCAAAACCTCCAAAATTCCATTTTTCACCAAACTATGTGTTTGTCCACCACAAATCTCCATGATTGACCATGGTTGTGTTACTGTACTTTTTAGTTCGTCCAAAAACTTTTTCGCCAACGAAGCGTCTCGGTATTCATCCAAAAATTTCAAAATATGGAGTTTTTATTTGAGGTCAAGATACAGATTTACAGTCTAAAAATTAGTGACTTTCACCTATGTTTTGAAAGTGCATTAATTGACCAAACGCAATGCACTCATCATTTGGCGAGAGTTTTTCATGAAAATATAAATCATGGTCATTTCCTAGCTTTTCAATAATAGCGGTTACTAAAAAGCTGTTTTGAAAAACACCACCACTAAATGCAATTCGGTTTAGGTTTAATCTTTGAGCGGTAACGAAAATAATTTCAACAAGAGTAAAATGAAATTTAGCACTTATGGAGGGAATTGAAACGCCTGATTTTAGGTCTGTAAGAATTTTTGATAAGATTAAATCAAGATCAATTTCTAAATTATGTAAAACAACAGGATATGGTTTTCTACTCTCTTTGTCCGCAACAAGTTCCGCTTGCGACTCCAGTAACATGGCAGCTTGACCATGATAAGTTGATGTATTACAAAGATTTAAGATGGAGGAAACCGCGTCAAATAACCGTCCCATACTGGAAGTTTTTAAAGTGGAGGTTTCTAGTAATTTATGGTATGCTTTCCATTCTAGGTCAGTGAATTTATCCTTTAAATAGGATTCTGAGTTAGGTAAATTTGAGAAATATGAAAGACTGGATATTCGAGGTTCGGTCACCATTTTATCGCTTAGGATATGGCTATGGTATGGTAAATGGGCAACTCGAGTTATTGAATTTTGTTCATAAACCATGGTTTCCCCTCCCCAAATTTGATTGTCATTCCCTAGTCCTGTTCCGTCCCAAATAAAGCCAAGAATTTTTTCTTCCCACAGCTGATGCTCTCCTAAAATAGCACTGAAATGGGCTTCATGGTGTTGCACACTTTTAACCGGAATATTTTCCAAGGAAGCTAATTGTTCTGCCCATTCTGTAGTGAAATATCCAGGATGCTTGTCGGAAATTACCACATCAGGTTTGAATTGAAGAACGGAAGAAAGATGATTAAACACTTGAACAAATGCCTTTTGAGTTTCGTAGGAGTCGGTTGCACCTAAATATTGTGAAATAAAAACATTATTATTTTGGGTAAATGCAAACGCACTTTTTAGCATGGCTCCAACGGCAAGCGTATTCGGTGAATGTGTAGATGTATGAAAGAAATTTGGAGCTAATCCGCGCGACCGTCTATAAATAATTTTTTGATCATTTTTTGTAAACCGCATTACGGAATCATCTTGAGGAACCACAATTTCTCGGGTATTACTCAAGATAAAATCAGCAATAGAAACTAAATTTTCTTTGGCGTCATGGTCTGAAAAAATAATTGGACTATTCGTAAGGTTAGCGCTTGTTGCGATTAAAGGATTTCCGAAATATTTGCAAATCAAATCATGAAGTGGGGTATAGGCTTTCATAATTCCCACTTGATTTAAACCAGGTGCTATTGCCTCAAAAGGTAGGTTAGAGGGAATACACTTATCAAATAAAATTATTGGCGCAACGGGACTGTTCCATTCTTCCAATTCTATTGCGGTAGGGGTACAAAAATCAAATAAAAATTGTTCATCCAATACCATTAAAGCAAAAGGTTTGGCAGGTCTATGTTTTCTTTCTCGAAGAGTTTGAATGGCTTTTCTGTTGGTTGCGTCCACCATAATTAAGTATCCCCCAATACCTTTAACAGCAATTATTTTCCCATCGTTTAAAGCATTTACTACAGATGCAATTTCATGACCGATATGTATGGGTTTATTTACGTTTTTTGAATCAAAAAGTTGAAGTTCAATCCCGCAATCTGCGCAAGAGTTAGTTTGGGAGTAGAACCTTTTATTTTGAGGGGTGGTATATTCCGTTTCGCAGTTTTCGCACATTTCAAATTTATCCATTGTGGACAAAACCCTATCGTATGGTAATTTATTAATAATGGAATACCGTGGCCCGCAATTGGTACACGTAATAAATGGATATTCAAAACGAACATTTTCTATGTCGTTAAGCTCAGCTAGACAATCAGAACACACTGCATAATCTGGAGTTATTAGTAAATCTCCTGAAACGGAATTTTCACTATCAATAATGGTAAAGGAGGAGTATTCTTTATTTTCAACTTTAGAAATCGTAGAATTGGTTATATGAGCGTTTTTCGGGTGATGCTCAAGAATCACATTCAAAAATGTTTCAGCACATGTTGGACAAGAGTTACAGAAAATTATTAGTCCTTTATTATTGTTACTTACGGTGCCTTTTATTTTTAATTTTTTGGCAAGGTTATACACTAAGGGTCGAAAGCCAACACCCTGAACAATTCCAGTAATATGGATTTTATAGGTGTCCAATTTGGTTACGTTTAAACTTGCCTAAACTTTTTTGCTAAGGCTAAAATACTTTCAATGGCTTGAGGAACTGCTTCTTCAACTTCCTTCGTGAGATCCATTGTCATGGGTTGAATTCCTGAAACGGTAACTGTTATTAGATGAATATCCGGAATTTTATCTTGTAAATAAATGGCTTCAATCATGTCTTTTAAACCTACATCATGAACACTTAAAGCAGTGGGGAAATCTGAAGCGAACTCAGGACGTAAGGTGGTGACTGTTCCAGGCGGTTGGCCGTCCATTGTTGCGTCAACAAAAATGATTGTCGGATATAAATCGAAATAATTCATTAAGAAGAAACCACCAGTACCTCCGTCCAAGACATCTACATAGTCTGGTAGTTCAAGCTCCTCCATTTCATACATAATATGGACACCAATGCCTTCATCGCCCATTAAGTAGTTACCTACACCTAAAACAAGTACCCGACCGGTTTTATCGTCATCTATTGAAATTACGGATTTTCCTTTAAGTGATTTAGCTAGATCGTATGCCATAATTTTATGTATAAACAAAAGTCTTGCTAAAATAAACAAGACTTTCGCAGTAGTTTGGTTGTATTAACACGTTTCTGTAGGTTCAGGAGTAGTTTTTACATCTTCCGAATCCGCATTATTCTCTTGCTTATTTATTCTTTCAGACCGTACAAATTTGTATCCGCTAAACATGGAAGACACTTCGCCTCGGCCTTCTAGCCATTCATGATACATTACGAGATAAACATGAACGATAGTTACGAGAATAATTAGCCACATTGTTACATGGTGAATCATTCGTGCATTAAAATCACCGCCAACCGATGCGGGGACCCAAGCAAATAATTGGGGCAACCACCATTCCGATGTGGGTGCATAAAGTCCGAATCCGGTAAAAATCATCACGAGAAACAATAAAAAGAAAAGGATGTAAGCTGCGGCTGCCACAACGTTGTGGCCAATACTAATATTAGAGAGTAAATTTTCCTCATCATTTCCTAAAAGCACATCCACTTTCATTACGTGCACAAAATTGCGCATTCCTTTTTTTGTAAATGGCCAATAGGCTTTCCAGCGCGCGTATTGATTACCTACGAAAGCCCAATAAAATCGCATGAGGATGGAAGCAACGAAAATAAAAGCAGCAACAAAATGGACGAAACGAACCCAACCGAACCAATAAATTTGAGTTGGGTCCTCAATAGAAAGTATGGCTGGTGGATCTGCAATTATAATTCCCGTTACAGATAATACTAATATGGAAAATGCATTCACCCAATGAAATAGCCGGACAGGCAATTCCCAAATATATGCACGTTTAAAACTATAAGGTTTCATAACAATTCGTTTAATTCATACTCACTAAACCGTACAAGTGGTTGTGTTATTTACAGTTGAAATATGTTGTCCTTTCGAATCATATAAGTGTACGGCACAAGCAATACATGGATCAAAAGAGTGAATTGTACGGATAATTTCAAGTGGTTGTTCTAAATCTGCTACGGGTGTTCCAATAAGGGTAGCTTCATAAGCAGACATTTGACCACTAGGATCTCGAGGAGAAGCATTCCATGTCGAAGGAACTACTTGTTGGTAATTTGCTGTCTTTCCATCTTCAATCACAATCCAATGTGCCAAACCACCTCTTGGAGCTTCCATGTAACCAACCCCTTTAGCTTTAGCAGGCCAGGTTGAAGGATCAAATTTTTCGGTATTCGCCATACTGTAATCCCCATTTTTAATGTTGGTCATTAAAGTATTATAGAACTCAATAGTCCAATCGGCTACTACCTTAGTCTCTAAACCACGAGCGGCAGTTCTTCCCAATGTAGAGAAAAGAGCTTCTAATGGAACATTCAATTTGTTTAAAGCATAATCGGCAATGTCTTTCATTTCAGGTAATCCATGAACATACGAAACCAAAACACGTGCTAATGGACCAACTTCCATTGGTTTTCCTTTCCATCTTGGAGTTTTAATGAAGCTGTATTTTTCATTAACATCTAAATGGGTATACGGAGGTTTTGGTCCGGTATAATTAATATTTGTTTGACCTTCCCATGGATGTTTACCAACATTATTTCCATCGGTATAATCATACCATGAATTATTAATATGCTCTACGATTTCGTCATTATTTCGGAAATCGACAGGATGTAATTTTGTTAAATCGTTATTTAGAATTACTCCTTGTGGGAATTTAAAACTAGATGGATCATTGTACCCATTTGTTGGGAAATCCCCATAAGCCATGTAATTTCCAAACCCTTTACCAATGGCACCCCAATCTTTGTAGTAGGATGCAATAGCCAATAAATCTGGAATGTAAACTTGGTTTACAAAGTTTCGGCCTTCCTCTAAAAGTTGACCAACATAAGCTAAGCGTTCGGCATTTAATCCACCTTGACTTTCAATATTAATGGCGCACGCCATACCACCAACTAAGTAATTAGGGTGCGGATTTTTACCCCCAAAAATGGTATGTACTTTGACAATTTCTTTTTGCCATTCGAGTGCTTCCAAATAATGCGCTACAGCTAAAAGATTTACTTCGGCTGGTAATTTCATTTGTGGGTGACCCCAATAGCCATTCGCAAAAATGCCCAGTTGGCCACTTTCAACAAATTTTTGAATCCGTTTTTGAACATCTGAAAAATATCCAGGAGAACTTTTTGGCCAATTAGAAATACTTTGCGCAATTCTAGAGGTTTCTTTAGGGTCTGCTTTCAATGAATTAACCACATCCACCCAATCAAGAGCGTGAAGATGATAAAAGTGTACCACGTGATCATGCATATATAATGCACCTTCCATGATGTTCCGAACCATTTCTGCATTGGGCGGTATAACAATTCCTAATGCATCTTCTACAGCGCGGACTGAAGTGAGTGCATGAACAGTAGTACAAACCCCACAAGTTCTTTGAACAAACGCCCAAACATCACGAGGGTCGCGTCCTTTAACGATTTCCTCGATACCTCTTACCATCGTAGATGAACTGTAGGCATCTGTAATAACGCCATCGTTAACTTCTACTTCTATTCTTAGATGACCCTCAATTCTAGTTACGGGATCAACAACTATTCTTTCTGACATAACTATCTATCTTATGGTGAAAAAAAGAAATTGATTAATCTTCCTTAATCATTGATTCGGTTTTCTTACCTCTATTAATTCTATTGGATAATTCTTTTCTTTTCAAAATATTAGCCCCAATTGCGTGAACTACTAGTCCTCCAGCTACAACTCCCACGGCAATTTTACCTACTTGATCAGCGGTAGATTCAATTCCAATTCCATGCATTGTAGGTAAACGATCGTAGAATGAACCATTGTCCCAGAAGTTTTCTTCACTACATCCAATACATCCATGTCCGGATTGAATTGGATAACTTACACCATTATTCCATTTCATTGACCCGCAAGAGTTATACGTTACTGGCCCTTTACATCCTACTTTATATAAACAGTATCCTTGTTTTGCATTTGGGTCGTCAAAAGATTCGGCAAATAAACCCGCATCATAATAAGGTCTTCTGTAACAGCTATCGTGAACACGCTTGCCATAAAATGCTTTTGGACGACCTAACTTATCTAATTGTGGTAGTTTACCAAATGCAACCACGTGCATTATCACACCGGCCATAACTTCGCCAATTGGCGGACAGCCAGGAACACGAATGATAGGTTTGTCTTTAATAATTTTATGGATTGGTGTAGCTTGTGTAGGATTAGGTGCTGCTGCTTGAACACATCCATTACTGGCACAACTACCCCAGGCAATAATTGCCTTTGCACCAGCCGCAGATTCTTTTAAAATATCTAAAGCGGATCGTCCGGCAATGCAACAATAATTCCCATCATCTCCTAAGGGAACCGATCCTTCCACACAAAGAATGTATTCTCCTTTGTATTTCTCCATGGTGTCATGTTTAGATTTTTCTGCCTGATGACCTGAAGCGGCCATTAAGGTTAAAGAATAATCTAATGAAATTTTATCTAAAATAATATCAGCCACAATAGGATGATCTGAACGAATAAACGATTCAGAACAACAGGTGCATTCTTGAAAATGTTCCCAAATAACTGGGATTCGAGGAGTAGTTTCTAATGACTTTACCACCTGAGCAACAGAGCTTGTTTCAAGCCCCATGTATGCAGCCATAAATGTGGCAAACTTCATAAAGTCCCTTCTAGAGTACCCTTGGCTAATTATACTTTCGTAGTAGGTTTCTTGTTTTTTGGCGTTTTTTTGGTCGGACATGGTCGTAAATTTTACCAATTAATGCTTAAAGGTAGAAAAAGGAAATGATAGAATTTACACATCTTAAGTAATTTAGAAAGCATCTAAATATAGTTTAGACTCAATATAAATAACGACTAATCAATGGGTTGTGAATTACAAATTAGAATAACTTGTTTAATTTTGGTAATGGATGGTATATCTAGAATTTTTGATTTAAAAAATAAATTATGAAAAAGCTTGTTGTTTTATTAGCTATAATTTTACCCATATGGAGTTTTGCACATGTGGGCCATGGGGTGGCGGAGAGTAATAGTTTATTACATTTATTAGTGTCTCACGGTGTTTTAGCTGGACTTATAATTGTGGCAATTGTGGTGAGTTATTTCGTCTTTAAAAAAGCGATAAAAAAATAACTTCTAATCTAAATCTATACGTATGCACGAAATGTCAATTGCTTTAGGCATAGTACGAATTGCTGAAGAGGAAGTGACAAAGCGGAATGCGGAATTTGTTTCGGAAATTGAGCTTGAAATTGGCGAATTATCTGGAATTGAGCTGGATTCGCTTGATTTTGTTTGGCCGGTTGCGGTTAAAGAAACGGTGTTATCGCATGCGAAATTGGAAATAGATTTTAGACCAGGAAAAGCAAAATGTATAGATTGCGATACAAAATTTGAAATTCATAGACTGTCGGATGAATGCCCTTCATGTGGAAGTTATTTTAAAGACATTATTCAAGGAAAGGAAATGCGTGTAAAAACCCTAACTCTTGAACACAAACCTCAAAAATCAAATTAATTATGTGTGTTACTTGTGGATGTGGTACGGATCACATTAATATATTAAAACCAACCTCTATCACTTCAACTACAGATATTAAGGGGTTTTCGCTAGCCGAAAAGGATATTGGTAATTCACAAACGCATGCTCACTCTGGGAATTTTCATTCGCATGGAAATGAACTTACCAAGGATGTGGTGGAGTTGGAACGTGATATATTGCATCAGAATGATATTGCGGCTTCTAGAAACAGAGGGTTTTTTGAGGCTAAAAATATTACGGCTTTTAATTTAGTTAGTTCGCCTGGATCGGGTAAAACCTCCTTTTTAGAACGTTGTTTGACGGATTTGAAAAATGAAATTGATTTTTACGTCATTGAGGGAGATCAACAAACTTTAAATGATGCCGAAAGAATTGAGGCGGTTCAAATTCCAGTTATTCAAATCAATACCGGTAAAGGGTGTCATTTAGATGGCGATATGATTCATCGTGCGTTAAAGCAGCTTGAGGTAAAAAACGATGCGGTTTTAATGATTGAAAATGTGGGTAATTTGGTTTGCCCAGCCATGTTTGATTTAGGGGAAGATAAGAGAATTGTAATCATTAGTACTACAGAAGGAGAAGACAAACCTTTGAAGTATCCCGATATGTTTCATGGTTCTCAAATTTGCATCATCAATAAAATAGATTTACTTCCGTACGTTAATTTCAATGTGGAAAAGGCAAAAGAATATGCTTCCCGGTTGAATCCAAACCTTATTTTCTTTGAAGTTTCTGCCACAACTGGCGAGGGTATGGAAGCCTTTTACGCATGGCTAAAAGCCAATAAAAAATAAAATATGTGTTTGTCGATACCTGGTAAATTAATTGAAGTTGTAGGGGAGTTAGACCCAATTTTTAGGGTGGGTAAAGTCTCATTTGATGGCGTTCTAAAGGAGGTTAATTTAACCATGGTACCTTATGCGAAGGTAGGCGGCTATGTTTTGGTGCATGTGGGAGCAGCCATTGGCATTATTGATGAAGCGGAAGCCAAACGCACCTTTGATCTCATAAAAGAAATGGGTGAGTTGGACGAAGATGATTTTAAGAAATGGGTGGATCAAGAGAGTTAATCACCTAGTAAAGTTTTCAAATCAATTTCCTCAAAAAACTCTTTAAAGTACTCTAAATCGTTTTTCATACTTTTTATTACTGGCTTTTCGCTTTCCGCAAGCATAAGTCTGCTTTCTGCTTCTTGCAACAATTCTAACGCGGGCTCTCTATATTTTAGATCTTTTTCAGACTCAAGCCGAGAATGATACATCGTTACAATGTTGAGGATAGTAACGGAAGTATCCATATTAAATGCTATAGGTTCTTTTTTGGCTAATTCTCTTCTTATGTCTAGCGCTTTCTCGTAATAAGAATAAGCAGAGTCGTACTCGTTCATTTCATCGTAAATAACTCCCAAATTATGCGTTGTGGTAGCAACGTAATGCGTGTATAATTCGGGTTCATCGTAGGCCAATTTTTGATATAATTTCAGGGCATCTTCGTAATATTTTATGCCTTTTTTACGGTAGTTTAAATCTGTAAACAAAACCCCAATACTGTTAAAAGTACCGGCTAAAAACGGTTCGTACTCTTCTGGGTTCTCTTGAGATAATTCTTTGTAAATATCCAGTGTTTTTTGATAGTGTTCTGCCGATTTACCATGGAAGCCTAGCTGTTTTTGAGTTACGGCCATGTTGTTATAAATCGCAGCCATAATTGGTTGCGCAATTTTTTGATCACTCAAAGAAAGTTTTTCATAGAGTTCTACAGCCTTTTTGTAATAGATAAATGCCGTGTTTAAATCTGATTCATTATCAAATGATTCAGCAATTATCACGTTGCAATTTGCCATAGGCTGGGTATATCTAACCTGATCCAGATCTAAAATTTCCGCATACAATTCTAAGGCTATTTTCGCATGTTTTTTAGTTAGGTAATAATCTTTAAGTTCTAAATAGCGACCTGAAATTTCATGCTGACACATGGCTTTTTGTTCCGTAATGATTGGATCGGACATATGTATTTTATCCAGTAAGGCGGATGCATCCTTAAACAACTCAAGTGCTTCTTTTGTTTTATGAAGTTCTGTTTTTACAGCGCCTAAATTGAATCCGATTAGTGCTTCGTTAAAAATGCGTTCATCATCATCCCCTGGCTGTTTTTGCTGCAATTTATAGGCATTGGTAAAGCTTTTATCCGCACTTTCAAGGTCATTTAATTGAACATAAAGTTCTCCCATTAAAATCAAGACATCAATTTTATCGGGAGCGGGAATAAAACTTTGGAATAACTCCCCTAGGTGCAAAATGGCATCACTGAGTTTATTTTGCGATATTAGGGTATTCACCTTGTGGATTTCAGCTTCTATCATAATTCAAAATTTGGGTAGTAAAGGTATGGTATTGAATAATTTAATTGGTGATAAAAGTCATGAAGAAAAAAGTTAGGCATAAAAAAAGCGGATGATTTACCCGCTTTAATTTTTGTAATAAATTGCTTAATGCATACTTCCAGTCATTTCTTCAGGCTTTACCCATTCGTCATATTCTTCTGGAGTAACATATCCTAAATTCACAGCTTCCTCTTTTAACGTGGTTCCATTTTTATGAGCTGTATTTGCGATTTCGGCTGCTTTGTAATAACCTATTTTGGTATTAAGAGCCGTAACCAACATCAATGAATTATTCAATAACTTAGTAATGTTCTCGTAATTTGGTTCAATTCCTACAACGGCATTATCGGTAAAGGATACACAAGCATCCCCAATTAAACGCGCGCTTTGTAAAAAGTTAGAAGCCATCATTGGTTTGAAAACATTCAACTCATAATGTCCTTGAGTACCACCAACCGAAATAGCTACATCGTTACCCAATACCTGAGCACACACCATTGTAAGCGCTTCCGCTTGCGTTGGATTTACTTTTCCAGGCATAATAGAAGAACCAGGTTCATTAGCAGGCAAGTTCAACTCTCCAATTCCAGAACGCGGACCGGATGCTAACATTCTAATGTCATTTCCAATTTTATTTAAGGAAACGGCCAATTGTTTTAATGCACCATGTGATTCTACAATTGCGTCATGCGCAGCTAAAGCTTCGAATTTATTTTCTGCAGTAATAAATGGCAAACCAGAAAACTCAGCAATTTTTTGAGCTACCAATACATCATAACCTTGCGGTGTGTTTAATCCAGTACCCACAGCTGTTCCCCCTAAAGCAAGTTCTGACAAGTGATCTAGCGTGTTTCTTAAAGCTTTTAAACCGTGATTTAATTGCGATACATAACCTGAGAATTCTTGGCCTAAAGTAAGGGGAGTCGCATCCATTAAATGGGTACGTCCAATTTTTACCACATCCTTAAACGCCACTGTTTTTGCTTGCAATGCATCACGAAGTTTTTCCACGCCTGGAATGGTAACATCCATTACCATTTTGTAAGCAGCAATATGCATTCCTGTTGGAAAGGTATCGTTAGATGATTGCGATTTATTTACATCGTCATTTGGTTGAATAGTTTTTTCACCTTCTCCAATTTTTTTACCAGCTATTTCATGTGCTCTATTGGCAATGACCTCGTTCACATTCATGTTACTTTGGGTTCCAGAACCCGTTTGCCAAATAACTAATGGAAATTGATCATCAAGTTTACCTGCCAAAATCTCATCACATACTTGAGAAATAAGGTCTCTTTTATCTTCTGCTAAAACACCTAATTCACAATTGGCATGTGCAGCAGCTTTTTTTAGGTAAGCGAATCCTTTAACGATTTCATTTGGCATGCTTCCAACTGGGCCAATTTTAAAATTATTTCTTGATCGTTCGGTTTGGGCACCCCAATATTTATCTGCAGGAACTTTAACCTGACCCATAGTATCCTTTTCAATTCTATATTCCATAATATAACTCTAAAGTGATTTTAAAACGTTTTTTCATAAAAGGCTGCGCAAAGGTAGGTTGTAGGTTAAAAATT
>JBFFMY010000026.1:0-37340 GCA_041563475.1 Salibacteraceae bacterium | reverse complement strand
TTTTTACAAGAAAATTCAGGCTTTTTTTCCAATCCTCCTTTTACAGTACGTAAAATAAGGGGATATTAATAATGAAAAACTTAAAACGTTTTTATAGTATCCATAATTTGTTGTTGTTTGCAAACGTTAAATCGATAACCCCACAAACTTTGAGTGCTGTATAATCAAGCTCGAGTCATACATTAAAAAGTTCGATATTTGAACCGTCCTGTGTACTTTTTCTCTTTAGTTCAATTAACTAATTATCTTAATTCAATTTAATCCAAAATAATCTCAAATCATTTTGATTAATGTGGGTTCGTCCCGATAGCTATCGGGCCCCTTCAGGTGTACAAAGAGATTATCTATTACGGTAATCTCTTTTTCTATTCCCCTAACGGATTTCAGGTCGTTCCGCTATTCTATATTCATTATGTTATATTTGAAAAAATAAAAAAATATGACTAACAAATCAATCACTTTATTCCTTTCTTTTCTTTTTGTCTTGATTCCTTTTTTGGGCAAATCCCAATTAAATTGTTATAGCCTTCAGGCGCCAGAAATAACCATAGAAGGGTTAGAAAAATTAGCCGTAATGAATTTTCAAAATAGGACAGATGCGAACTGGAGGTATGGATATACCAATGACAACGGTTCTCAGTTAGCAGACTATATGGTGGCTCTTTTGTTAGAGGAGCATAGAGGAGTATATACAGTAGAGGGGAATAAAGAGGATAAAGTGGGTATGAATGACTTAACTTTTAAAAAGTTTAAAGAACAAAAAAAGGCTAAAAAGTTCGCAAAAGGCACCAATTTTATGGAACGGTATAGAACGGATGTTTATACCATAGTAGAAAGGAGCCAGTTGGATAAAATAATGGCGGAGCAATCTTTGGGAGCATCTGGTGCCGTATCAGATTCTGATGCAAAGAATGTGGGTGAATTATTAGGTTTAGATGTTATAATTACCGGTGGGTACTCAACGGATGTTGCTACTTCCCATAGCCAAGGTTCTAGGAGTAGTTCGGGTTCTGTTTCATACAGCGCGAAGAAAAAAGCTTCTGTTGATGTTACCATGAAAATTATTTCTATTGAAACGGGACAGGTTTTAAGTATGGTAAATAAAACGGTTTCCAAAAAAGCTAGTAAATCAGGTAAAAGTACCTCTGAAGCCATTAGTAAATTACCTAGTGATGAACAAATGATCAGAGATTGTTTGGATGATGTATCCAAACAATTGGTTTCCTATTTTGCGCCTACTTTCGTTTACCAGGCTCTTGAAATTGAGAAACCAGCATCGAAAGATTACAAAGATGAATTTAGTGCGGCTAGAGATTTAGTTAAAGAAGATGACCTATCTGGAGCCTTTTCAATTGTAAAAGAAGTGTATGATGCAGATCCGTATGATGCGGCAATGGCGCATAATATGGGCGTTCTTTTTGAAGCGGTGGGAAATTTTGATCAATCTATCGAATACCATAAAGTAGCGTATGAATTGGACGATTCTAAGGATCACAAAGAGGCATTAGAACGTGCATTAAATAGCAAGGAAGCACTAGTGGAATTGGGAAAACTAGGCGTAGATATTTCTCCGTATAAATTTGATGAAAATGCAGCGAAAAGATTGAATATTGAGAAAGTAAAAACCGATGGTAATAAAACAGATAGATTTGAGGTATTTACCGTTGCAAATTCGGGATCTGATGTTGCCGCCAAGGTTCCGGGTGACACCGAATTTGAAAAGCTTTCTGAAGTAGGTGATTTCATTGAAATAAAACTTCTTGGAGGGAAAAGTGGCTTTATAAACAAGAAGGATTTGGATTAGGGTTAAACAATTTTAACCGTTTGTTTAGTTCACCTCCATTTTTGGTCGTTTATAAAAGCATAATCCGTTAAACTGTGTAAAAACTGGACTAATTGCATTTTCTCCTTTTCGGATAGATTTAAAGGTCTGATTAAATCACTTTGATTTACATGCCCTTCTCCACCACGGTTATAATGGTCAATTACATTCTCCAACGAATTCATTTTTCCATCATGCATATACGGGAATGTTAAACCCACATTTCTTAGGGATGAAACTTTAAAAAGTGCACGATCATTTTCGTTTAAAGTAAACCGCATCCTTCCGCTATCTGGGTAATTAATATACAACCCGTTGTTTTGAAACGAATGATTGGTAAATAAAAAACCAGAATGACAGGCAGAACAATTTGTTCTTTCACTAAAAAACAAAACCATCCCACTTTTTTCATCCGCTGTTAAAGCACTAGAGTTTCCATTTTGAAATTTATCAAACCGACTATTTCCACTAAGTAAACTGCGCTCAAAATTTGCTAAGGCTCGGGTAATTACAAATGGGTCAGGATTTCTAGAATATGCGTTTTGTGATAACTCAACATATTCAGAAATGGAATTTAACTTATCACTCAAATCAACGATATTATAATCAAACTCATTATGTTCCTGAATAGGAACCAATACTTGCATTTCTAGAGTGGGTATGCTTCCCTCTCGTATAAAGTATGGGAAATACGCCACATTTGCCAAACTTGGAGAATTTCGCGTTCCAGGTCGATTATTAACTCCTAGAGAGGTTGATTCATTTTTTGCGAAAGCTAACTGTGGATCATGACAAGATGCGCAACTAACAGTTGAGTCTCTTGACATAACAGGATCAAAAAACAGCTTTTTACCCAATGCCCACCGGGAAGAAGAATATTCATTGTCAGTGGGAAATTCAACATGTGGAAATCCCATTGGAATTTCCACATGTTGAGAAACTATCTCCTCAGATTCAGATTTACTACAAGAGGTTAAAAAACCACCAAATAGTAATACATAAAAAAATATCTGAATTCTAATTCCCATTTAAATTTATACCGCTTAATTAAAAGGATCAGAATATTCTGGGTTGGTCAAAAATGTTTGATCCGTTAGTGTTTTCAAAAATGCCACCAAATCAGCTTTTTCCTGTGCATCTAACATTAAACCAGTATTCATGGTATTTGCCAAAGCAGGATCAAGAGTTGGTGAATTTTGAATTCCACTATTGTAATGATCTACAACTTCCTCTAATGTGGTAAATCTTCCATCATGCATATACGGTGTTGTTACTTCAATATTTCGTAAAGAAGGCACCTTCATTTTCCCTTTATCCATTGGATTCATACTCGCCATTTCTCTACCCATATCCATCATATTTGCATCCGAATCCAATCCATTATTCATATACTGATCATTCTCAAAATTAGATGGTGAATGGCAATGCGCACAATCAGCACCCGATGTTGCGGGGAAAAACTCATTGTATTCTGCAAAAAACAAAACTCTTCCTCTTTCTTCCGAATCAGAAAGTGTTGCGTCACCACGAAGAAATTTATCATATTTACTTTCTACGGAAACAATACTATTCATGAATTGCTCAAGCGCCAAAGAGATTTTATAACTGGTTATTTCTGAACTACCAAAAGCCCTTGTAAACTGGTCTTTATAGTTTTGATTCATTGATAATTTCGTCTCAACGTTTTCTAGCGTTTCATTCATTTCCAATTCATCTTGAATTGGAAGAATAGATTGATCCCGTAATAAATGTGCACGACCATCCCAAAAGAACTCATTGGTGTTCCATGCCATATTAAACACGGCCATTGCTTGCCGTTTACCTGGCAAACCTTCTACCCCAATTGAAAAAGCATTGGTATCGGCAAATGCATGTTGCTGGCGATGACAGGATGCACACGCCATGGTTCCGTCCTTAGAAAGCATGGTTTCATAAAATAACATTCTTCCCAACTTAACTCCTTGAACAGTTAGTTGATTATCAGACGCAATTACTGGATCTGGAAAATCACCCGTCTCCAA
The DNA here is from genome assembly GCA_041563475.1 of Salibacteraceae bacterium. Lineage (GTDB taxonomy): Bacteria > Bacteroidota > Bacteroidia > Flavobacteriales_G > Salibacteraceae > CAJXZP01. Next base: position 33,497 of record JBFFMY010000026.1, on the reverse strand, counting down.
AATGTAAGGCGTATCATCTAATGAAACTTGCGTAATTTCCTCCGGATCTTTTGAACACGAACCTAAAACAACTAATGCGCTTAGCGCTATTAAATTTAATTTTCTAAAGTTCATCTGAATTAGTTTGAAATTACAACTCGCTTACTGGCCATAACTTCTCCATCAACAATTAAGTTAACCATGTAGAGTCCATTAGTAGAAATTGAAATAAATGCGTCATCCGAATTACTTACACTTTTTTTCGCAACCAATTGACCTCTAACATCTAATACTGTTATTTCTACATTTCCAGAAATAGTTTGGTCATAACGAACATTTACAATTCCCTTTGACGGGTTAGGGTACACATCCATTTCTATTTGTTTACCAAAATCAGCAATTCCATTTGGAGCTGCAGGAGCAATAGAAAAAACATATTTATTACAATTTACCAAGGAAGTTGCAGATATTCCCGTTTCCCCATGGGATATAGGGCCTGATGCCACACTTATGCCTTTTAAAATCATTTCGTAATCTGCATCAATATTAATATTCAAATCGGAACCTGATGGTTCTCCAGTGGTTGGTAAATTAACAATCGCGTAATTTACATCCCCAAGGGCGTGAATTTCATATGTTAAATTAAAGCTTGAACCCGTTTTACCTTCCAATGCTAAAAAGCGGTATCCTGCAGACCAACCCCAATGCATTGAAGGAGATTTTGGACCTAGTGGATGAAGAATAGAATACGTTGAGGGATCGAGATGATTCACCGCATTTTCCACTCCTAAACCAAATTTTACAGCTTCCAAATTGGTTATACTAAAATTACCCAATAACTGACTTACATTCTGGGTTGCGTTCACTAAAATCCATGTGTTTGGGACAACTGTTTCTATACCTCCATCATGCACTAAAGTGATTTGAGAAACATAATATTCGAGTCTAGAAACTTTAAATTCTTCACCCAAGTCATTGGAGGCTACTTGATTTAATGCAAATGCTGAACTCCCTAAAAAGTGATTGATATTCAAGTAAACATCTGTTTGTGCAAATGTTGAAACCGAGAAGATTGTCAACATTAATAGTACTATTTTTTTCATTTTATTTGATTTTTGATTTATTAATTACTACGTTATTTTTCGATTAAATCCATTCCACAAACTGGGCATGACCCTGCATGTGAATAGGTGGTATCCATTTGACATTTCATTGGACAATAATATTCTGCGATTACTTCTTCATTATTTGATGATTCTGAACTCCCATCACAAGACGTGAAACAGAAAACAACTAAAGAAATACTAAAAAGTAAATAGAAATACATTTTCATAATTCGATTTTAATGGTTCACTATGATGCTTTTTGTGAAATACTCGGTTCCATTTGAGATTTTAACATTATAAACTCCATTTGCCCAATTTTGCGTTCGAACCTCTAGTCTATTTGATGTTAAATCATTCGAATACACCGCATTACCAGTTACGCTAACTACAGAAACATGAACGTTTGTAGAAGAGTTGTTTAGCTGAATAGTGAATTTTTCAGTAGATGGATTTGGGAAGATTTCAACCGTTGAAAAAATCTCATGATCCTCAATACCTAGTGGTGCAATATTTACCACGTTTACGGTATTTGCATCATAATCAACATACCAGATTCTTCCATCAGGTCCAATTTTAATCCCCATAATTCCCTGAGCAGATGTCCCTATTCTGCCGATTTCAACGGCTGGTGCTGCGGTGATATCATACACAATAATTTCTCCGGTTGCATAATCACTAACCAACATACGGTCATCAATTACATCAATTCCAGCTGGCTCTAAAAGTCCATCTACAACCAAGTCTTCAGTAACATATCCGGTTATGTAAGTATATTCAACAACAGATTCAAAAGGCCCAAAAGCGGGAGTTCCTCCAATATTACCAGAGTTTAATTTAATTCTAAATACCTTTTGATTTCCATAATCTACAACATAAACCCAAGTATCATCAACTACCAAATGACTAACTACTTTATTGTTGGGGTCTTTTGAAACGCTAAAATCTTTATAGCGTCTAATTTTTGCATCTCCATGAAAACTATTTCCGGGCCCATGGTCGTTAACAAAATCATATCTTACGATATCATTGTTGTAGCCATCAAAAACCCAAAAAACATTATCTGTTTCGCTTGCAATTCCTTGAGAATAAGGACTTGCATGTAACATATCAAGATGACTTCCATTACCCCCCGAAGGTTCAGCATAAATGGATAAATCTCCTGACCAAAGGGATGGACCTGTAAAAGGTTGACCACCGTTATGGTTTGCGTCAAAAACCCCTGGAGAAGTACCAAAGTTGCCATTCTTGCTAAATGCAATTCCGGTAGGCAATGACATAAAATGCCATGCGTTTCCATCTGACTTAACAATTGACTGCTGATTAGACTCTCCAGGATTATCAATTATCACAGTGCTACCACCAGTATTCTCCGTTTTTTTATTTACCACCCACAATTGGTTTTTAGACAAAATGGGGTGAAAATCTAAATCCGTTGGTGTTGTTACCGAATTTGAAGAATTCACAATTTCCTCCGTTTTAGTATACGCATTTACGTAACTATCGATAATATTTGGTATTCCTTGACCAATTTCAACACTTAATTGCAGTAGGTCATTGGTCACATTCATATCGGGATTACCATTAACATTGGTTGGCCATATTTTAATTAAATGATTCCCAACAGCAGCGTTCCATGGGATGTTATGGGTAAATGACGCAGCTTCGAAGTTTTGAACATTTAAACCAGTAAGTGACATAGTCTGAATAGGATCACTATCAATTTGGTAATTGATATCAACACTTGTAATTGTAGCACTTCCGTAATTGAAATAAACTCCAGAAATGTTTTTTACACCAACATAGTCATAAACATTTGGTGAGGACATAGAATAAATTCCAACATCGTACATAAAAGGTTCATTAGCCACAAATGTAAATTTCAATAATCCACCTGTTACCGCATCAAAGCTCTCAATAGCATAGCCATTAACAGTTACTTCAAATTCAAAACCACCATCTGCATAGTCATCCACATAAATAATATCATAGGAAACCCCTTCGACCAAACACCAAGGCCCCTCGTTTATGGTTTGATTATTACCATAACCTCCAGGTATTTGGCTTTGAGCACCTGCTCCAGTGCATCCAACGGAAGAATTTCCTCCTGACGCTATTGTTCCTACACCACAGTTATTTCCAGTTGGGACTATTTCCCAATATCCTTCGTACCCATACTGATCCGTTGAAACAATTAATTCTACAGAAACTTCACCTGTGGAACATTGACTAAAAGCACTTCCATAAGATAGAGCTAATGCAATACTTACTATAATTAACTTGTATAATGATTTCATATAATTTGATTTTTTGATTGATATTTACCTATTTCCTTTGAAATAGATTAAGAAAACGATGTAAAGTTATACTCGTACAATCAAGGGTATCAAATCAAATAGGAGCACAAGGAAATTGTGTAATCCTTGACCAATAAGGGAGGAGAAAAGAGGTGATTAACATTACAAACCTGTTGGGTTGTAAAAGCAGCTTTTATAATGGGTAAAATAGGCGTAAAAAAGGTGATCTTTTTTAGTTCTACAACATCCTTTTTTACCGTTTCATCAAGATTATGGTAATCGAAAACATTTACACAGCACGAAGAATGCAATTCATCTTGTTGTGGGCAATTTTCTTTCTCTTTCTTCATTCCGCATGACAAATCAATTTTTGTCAAACCAATAGCCGATTTAACCTTTTCGCCCCCACAGAAATGAGTAGAAACGGTAAACCCAAATGAATTTAATAGGACTAAAACGCCTATTAAAATTGAAGAAATGTTAAACATTATTGTTTTCACGTGGCTAATATACAACTTTACAGAAATAAAAAAATAAAGATTTACTTGCTACATTTCCATGCCTTCGTGTCCAGTCATTTCAGTACCTCTATCCGGACTCATCATACTTTTTTTACCTGATAACTGAGCTGAAGCATCAATTTTAAATACTCCATTCGAAGCTATTTCCTCTCCAGCCACTAAACCTGAAGTAATAATGTAATAATCTCCTGATTCTTCTCCTAACACCACCTCTCGGTAAATAAATGTGTTGTGAGGCCTTTCGGGTATTTTTACATAAACCACTGCGCGTTTTCCCGTCCATAATACCGCTGATTTAGGTACAAGAATTACATTCTCGCTACCCTGCAAATTGGACAACATCACACCATTTGCAAACATTTCTGGCTTAAATAAGCCTTTACTATTATCCATTTCAACACGTACATATGCTACTCTAGTCTGTGGGTTGATAAATGGGTCAATAAACGATACCCTTCCCTTGAATTCTTTTCCAGGAATGGATTTGAAATCAATATTCAAATGATCTCCAATTTTAACCCAAGGTAGGTCATTTTCATACGCTTCAAATAACACCCATACTTTACGTAAATCTGTGATTTCAAAAAGCACTTCTCCTTCCTTTATATAGTCTCCCTCAGAAATTTTTAGATTCATCACATAACCGTTATAATTAGACAGAATATCCATATCCTGCTTTACCACTCCTGATTTTTCAATCTCCGAGATTTGCTTATCCGTTAATTTCCATTGACGCAATTTTTCGCGCGTTGCTTGCACTAAATCCGGATTGGTATTTTGGTCTTTAAGAACTTCTAGTAGCTCCCTTTGTGCAACTACTAATTCAGGAGAATAAACGGATGCTAATTTTTGTCCAATGTGTACTTTCTCACCTGTAAAATTGATATGCAATTTTTCTATACGCCCAGGTAAATGAGCGGTTTGTGAGTACATTAATCGTTCATCCGCTTTTACCTTCCCTAAAAAATGCAATTCCTTTTCTGGACGTTCTTTGCGTACAATGTAGGTTTGAATTTCTGCTAAAGCCATTGCCTCATCTGACATGGGTACTTCATTAGGATTCGCATCCTGATGGCCTTTACCTGTTTCTACAGGAACCAATGTCATTCCACAAATAGGACAATTACCTGGTCCATCATTTTGAATTTGAGGATGCATTGAACACGTCCAAATACCCTTTTCATTTTCCACATTTTCATGCATATTCTCTTTCGTTTCATTTGTAAGAGAATTGCCTCGAAACATAAATTTTCCGATAACTATTCCAATTCCTAGAACTATCAATATCAAAACCCATTTGTTATTTATTACTTTTTTCATCTCGTTAAAATCATTGTGCTTACAAGCCAAATACCTTCTTGACTTTTTTCACGTGTTCAACCTATTTTTACTACCTCTATCCTATTAATACTTTACTTCCCATTAAATACTCAAGAAAAGCCACCGCTACATGTTTATCTGCTCTCGCCTTATCTAACTCCAATGAATAGTCCAAAACTTTACGTTGTATTCTCAAAACCTCTTCAAAGTTTTTGCCGTCACTTGAGTAAGCGGTTAATAAAATATTTAATGATTTATCTGCAAGTCTTGTTTGTCTCTTATACAAGTCTATTCTTCGATTAGCATCCGAATAATCTCGATACACTTTCTCGAATAAAATAGTGAGTTCATTCTGTTTATTCACCTTTTCAAATTGAGATGACTCCATATGATACGAAGCTTCCTGAACCAAAGAATTGTATTTTTTTCGGTACAAGGGTATGGATATTCCAATCATCGGCATAATTGCATCTTTCCCATTATCGTTTCCTAAATTAGGATTTTCACTTTTACCAATAATTGAATAATCTAAACCAACGATCAATTCAGGCCCACCCATTTTTTTAGAAGCAATTTCCGCACTTTGCCAAGAAGAAATTTTATATTCAATTTGTTTTATTAAGTGATTATTTGCGCTGATGCTATCTAAAATTAGCTCTCTTGTTAAGAGTAAACTTTCATTCCATAAACTATCAGGGGTCTGAATTGGAGTTGTAAGCGAATCATTAATTAACTGATGAAACTCTGCTTCCATAGCTATTTTACTATCCAGTAAAAAAGCCAACTTATTCTCCAACTCGTTTAATTCCATTTCTATACGTAATTCATCCACAACAGATGATTTACCGGTTTCCACTTTAGTTAAAGCTAATTGTTGAAAGGTTCTTAATATCCCTAAATTGTCCCGGGTAATGGAAATGCCCTTCTCAATATAATAAATGTTGTAATACACTGATTTTATGTCAAAAAACAGCTTTGATTTACTTTCCTCGAACACTTCATAATCTGCTTTAGCACGTTGAACATATACATCCTCTGAGTGGTTTAATGCACCGAACCAAGGAAACATTTGAGATACACTCAACTTAGCTTGCTGAGGCCCTACTCTCGTCTCAATAGGAGAAATAAAATACCCGAAAGCCAAATTCATATTGGGCAAAGAACCTACTTGTGGAATCTTTTCTAGAGTGGCGTGATAGCTTGAGAAATTAGCCCTTAATCCTGGATTATTTTGCGCACCTACGTAGAGGTAACTATCTAGTTCTGTTTGCGCTTTTACGGTAATCCCAATAAACACAATCATTAGGATTGCCATACTGGATTTACTTCTTTGAGAAACCCATTTTTTATTTAAATCTATACATTTCATTTTCATCTAGTTTAGTCCTCAATTAATTGAAATTCCTTTGTTTCATCATCTTCAGGCTTTATTCTTTTAACCCTGCTCTCTTTCCACATACTGAAAAGCACAGGTGTAATAAACATTGTCATTACCTCAATCAACATTCCACCAAATAAGGGAATGGACATTGGTCCCATAATATCGGAGCCTTTCCCTTGGGAGGTTAATACTGGTATTAAAGCGATAATTGTAGTAGCAGTGGTTAATACCGCAGGCCTAACCCTTTTAGTTGCCGCGATTAATACAGTAGCTCTTACCTTTTCAATAGTATCCGGTTTTTCTTTTTCGAACAACTGTGTTAAATAAGTCCCCATCAACACGCCATCATCGGTAGCTACCCCAAACAACGCTATAAATCCTACCCAAACAGCCACACTTAGGTTAACTGTATGCACTTGAAATAAGTCTCGTAGATTAATTCCTCCCATAGAAAAATCTAAGAATCCAGGTTGACTGTATAACCATAGCATAATAAAGCCACCCGAAAAAGCAACTATTAACCCACTAAAAATCATTGAGGTAGTAACTACCGAATTGAATTGAAAATATAAAATCAGGAAAATGATGAGTAATGATATGGGTACAACAATCATTAATCGGTTTGTAGCTCGAATTTGATTTTCATAATTTCCTGTAAAACGATAGCTCACACCTGCTGGTATTACGAAATCGCCCGATTCAATTTTGGCATTAATTATGGCCTGTGCATCCTCCACTACATCCACTTCCGCATGTCCTTCTTTTTTATCAAAAATTACATAACTCACCAAAAAAGTGTCCTCACTTTTAATCACTTGAGGTCCTCTCACATAATGAATACTTGCGAGTTCAATTAAAGGAACTTGCGCACCAGAAGGAGTAGGAATCAACACATTTTTCAAATCATCAGAGTTATCTCTAAATTCACGTGCATATCTAACCCTTACTGGAAAACGCTCACGACCTTCAACGGTAGTTGTAAGTTTCATACCTCCAATAGCTGTTCCAATAACCGTTTGCATATCTTCAACCGTTAAACCGTAACGGCCGATTGCTTCTCTGTCAATTTCAATCTCCAGATACGGTTTACCAACTACTCGATCGGCAAATACAGCATTCGCTTCAACGCTGGGAACTTCTTTTAATATTTTTTCGAATTCATACCCTACTTTTTCAATGGTCTCTAAATTGGGTCCAAAAACTTTGATACCCATTGGTGCACGCATACCTGTAGCTAGCATCACCAAACGTGTTTCAATAGGTTGTAATTTAGGAGCTGAAGTTAATCCTGGGATTTTCGCTTTCTCCAATATTTTTTCCCAAATATCATCTGGCGATTTAATTTCTTCACGCCACTGACGAAAATATTCTCCATCCTTATCCTCAACTAATTCCTCAGTAGAAATTTGGCGAATTTTATCTTTCCCATAGGTATAGGTAGAACCATCTTTTAATAAAAAAGCATTATCTGAATTAACTTCAAATCGCATTTTACGGCCATCTTCATCAATCTTAAATTCTGGAAGGTAATTAATGGTGTTTTCATACATCGATATTGGGGCAGGATCTAAAGCCGAATTAACCCGGCCCCATTTTCCAACCGTAATATCAATTTCCGGAATAGAATTTAGATTCCTATCTAATTTTCGAATTACATCTACATTCTCTTCCACACCTGAATGTGGCATAGAGGTAGGCATCAACAAGAAAGAACCTTCGTTTAACGAAGGCAGAAACTCTTTTCCAATCCCAGGAAAAGCCTCCGATAAATCCGTCCAAACTCCATTCTTTTTAACAAGCTCGGGCATGAATCCAAAAACAGTATTAAACCCTTGCCACGACATTAAGCCTAAAATTACCACCAAAATTGGTGTAGTTAAAAACTTCCATTTATTTTCTAACGACCAGATTAGTAGGTTTTGATAATACTTAATAATGAGCATTAATGCACCCAGAATTACACCTACCGTTACCGCCACAAATAAGACATTGAAAAAGAAGCTATTTTGTACGCCCAATGGCATCCATACCGAGGCAATGAAGTAGATGATAATGAACAACGAAATCGCCACATTGATTACATTCACATATTTGCGTTTATCCTTAGGCCATTTATATTCTAAAAAATTATTAACCCCATAAAGTATAAGTGATATTGAAAGCCAACTTCCAAAAAAAGCAACCAAAATAAAACCACCAATTATTAGTGTTCCATTTAAAATTTTTGCCATTCTTCCTTTATCAAAACGCAAAGAAAATGCTATATGAGCGAAAGTTGGAATGAAAAGTAACCCGACAAAAAGAGCCGCTAACATGGCAAATGTTTTGGTCCAAGCTAATGGCGTAAACAACTTTCCTTCGGCAGCTTGCATCGCAAAAATGGGCAAGAAACTAGTAATGGTTGTAAATAGTGCAGTGATAACTGCAGAGGCTACTTCAGATGCACCTTTATAAATTACTTCCAACAATTCTTTGCCTCTTTTACCTATGTTATGAGGCAACTCCATATGTTGGATAATGTTCTCCGTAAAAACTACCCCAACATCTACCATCACACCAATCGCAATGGCAATACCTGAAAGTGCCACAATATTTGCATCCACCCCAAATTGACGCATCATTATAAAGGTAATGAGCACTCCCAATGGCAGTAAACTCGTAATCATTATTGACGCGCGTAAATTCATGACCAAAACCACCACGACTAATAAAGCAATTAACATCTCTAGAGATAATGCTTCTTCTAAGGTGCCTATAGTTTCTTTAATCAGCCCAGTTCGATCATAAAATGGAACAATAGTAACGCGTGAAACCGTTCCATCAGCCAAAGTTTTTGATGGTAAACCACCTTCAATTTCTGTGATCTTTTCTTTTACTCGATTAATAACTTCTAGCGGGTTGGCGCCATATCTAGCCACTACATTCCCCCCAACAGCTTCCGACCCTCCTTTGTCTAAACCTCCTCTTCTAGTAGCGGGACCATAGGACACTTTAGCCACATCTTTGATTCGGATTGGTACATGATTGGTTACACTTACCACACTTTCCTCTAAGTCACTTAAGCTTTTAATGTAACCCAAACTACGAATAAGGTACTCGACTTTATTGAACTCCATAGTTCTGGCTCCAATATCCAAGTTGCTTTTTTTAACGGCTTGCATAATTTGAACTATGGTAACATTGGCCGCTTTCATAGCATTTGGATCAATATCCACTTGGTATTCTTTTACAAAACCTCCAATTGTTCCTACTTCCGAAACACCCTTTACAGAAGTAAGTGCATAACTCACTTGAAAATCCTGTATTGTGCGTAGTTCATGCGGGTCCCAGCCTCCAGTGGGATTCCCTTCCTTATCTCTCCCTTCAAGAGTGTACCAATAAACTTGACCCAATGCTGTAGCATCAGGCCCCAAAGCGGGTTGCACTTCACTGGGTAGCAACCCATTGGAAAGCGAATTCAGTTTTTCTAAAATCCGTGTTCTACTCCAATAAAACTCCACATCATCCTCAAAAATGAGGTAGATACTAGATAGACCAAAAATGGAATTACTCCGAATTGTTTTAATCCCTGGAATGCCTAATAAAGCGGTAGTTAGTGGATAACTAATTTGATCTTCAATATCTTGTGGTGAACGACCAGCCCATTCTGTATAGACAATTTGTTGATTTTCACCAATATCTGGGATAGCATCTACGGGAACTGGGTCTCTTGGAATTAAAGAAATATTCCAATTAAAGGGAGCATTGGATATTCCCCAGATTATTAACGTGCCCAATAAAAGCAAGGTTACTAGTCTGTTTTCAAGAAAATATTTTATGATTTTGTTTAGCATGTTGATTCAATTTGATAATAAAAAAGAGCTAGTACACTAGCACTATTACCGTTTCCAAAAAAGGAAACAGTAATTCATTTACCTATCAAATGGTATCAAATTAAAAATGACTGAAACAAAACAGGAATGTCATGATTCAACAATGGCGGGACGTAATCAAAATATAGTGATTTTGCTTCATGTTGAAAATCATACAGGTTAAAATAAACAACGGTAAATGCAGCAACAAATTGAGAATTTAGCTCCATTTCCACTGCAATAGGCGAATCAAACGATTCATTCAATTGAATTTGAACAAAATCATCAGAGCAACAATCTACCGCCTTAATATTACATCCACTCAAATGTGTATTGTGTTCACATGGCCCATCCATATCAGCCATATCACATTTTTGAGCTTCTGTAGAATATCCAATACTAATATCCGCAATAGTTCCCATGCAATAATGCGTAGCAAATACCACTCCTGAGTTAGAAGTTAATATCAGCATGGTAAGAAATATGGCGAAAATTCTTTTCATTTTAGTTCAAAATCATTGCTAAGATAGGGTATTCTATACTAAACCATTCTAATTGACTTTCGTTTAACAAAGTATTACACATGGCATTATATCCTTTATCGAGCATGAATCCTTTTCCCTTTCGAAGATTATTCAACTATTTATCCCGAACTTCCACTCCAAAAGGAGTAATAGCCAAAACAGCTAATTTAAAATGTTGTTTGGCGAATGGAATTCCAATGATAGTAAGCGCAAACAAAAAGCCAAATAAAATATGTGAAATACTAATCCAAATCCCCCCCAAAAGAATCCAGATTACATTCATTAAAACCGATAAACATCCCGAGGATGATTCAATTGGTACAACTTCCTTGCCAAATGGCCAAAGAGCCAGTCCAGCTAGTTTTAAAGTTTGGATTCCAAATGGAATTCCCACAATTGTAAGCATTAAAATCACACTTGAAATGAGGTATTCCAATGCAACAAATAATCCTCCAAAAATTACCCAAATTATATTTCCAAAAGTTCGCATATTATTCCTTTAACCTTTATTCTCTAACATCCCTTCACTTTTCGCAATTACAGAGGCAACAGATGCATCACCCGTTACATTCACAACCGTTCTGCACATATCCAAAAATCTATCCACCGGAAAAATAATTGCAATCCAAGCAGGGTTTAATCCAACCGATTGTAGAACAACAACCATCATAATTAAACCTGCACTTGGAATGGCCGCAGAACCAATAGAAGCTAATGTAGCTGTTAATATAATAGTGAGTTGTTGAGCTAAACTCAAATCTATCATGTGAAATTGTGCAAGAAACACAACCGCCACCCCTTGGTACAAACTAGTTCCGTCCATATTTACGGTGGCTCCAATTGGCAACACAAAACTTGAAACCTCTTCCTTGACACCCAAATTATCCGTCACACACTCCATTGTTACAGGTAAGGTAGCTGCACTTGAACTGGTTGAAAACGCAAGTAATTGAGCAGGTCCCATTCCTTTAAAAAACTCTGAATAACCAATTTTGGTTACTGACTTCACTACTAATGGATACAATACGAAAACCATAAAACCCAGTCCTAGTATTACAGTTCCTGAATAAGACGCAAGCCCTTTAAATATTTCGAAAACAGCATTTAAATCATCCCCTGCCAGTTCGCTAACCTTCCCTGCCATTAACGCGAAAACAAAGTAGGGAGCCACTTGCATAATATAATCTACCATTTTGATGAAAATATCATTCATTCCGTGTACGAATTTTATAACCGTACCTACCTTTTCATAGGGCAAACTAACCGTCACTATTCCAAAAAAGATGGCAAAAAATATGATTTGAAGCATACTATTATTAGTAAGCGACAGGAAAATATTACTTGGAATTAATTCAACAATAAACTGCAAAGGAGACTCGTCTTTACTGGAATGAGCTTGCACCTTTTCACTAATTCCAGATTGAGTCTCAACTTGATCTAATTGACTTTTTGCTTCGGTTACTAGGTGGGCATAATTAGGATCAGTGCTGTAACTTAATTGATCTAGCTTCTCTACTTCCGGAGTTTTTTCCACCCATATTTCGTAAGAGATTCTATTCACAATCCTTTGTTCTTCTGAAAGGCTTTCACCCGGTTTAATAATATTAACTATTACTAGACCCACTGAAATTGCCACCATGGTGGTTACAATATAAATGGCAATTGTTTTTATTCCCAACCTACCCAAACTATTCGTATCTGATAAGTTGGTGATCCCTTGCATTATGGAAAACAAAACCAATGGAACAGCCACTAATTTTAAGGATGCAATAAAAATATCACCCCATGGAGCAATCCAATTCGCAGTAAAGGTACTCCAGCCCATATAGGCACTTAACATAGCCCATAATGTTCCAACCACTAAACCAATCAAAATTTGATAATGCAGTGCTAATCCTATTTTTTTTGACATCCTTATTTTTTTATGCTATTCCCAAAAGTAAATTAAACCGTGTTGGAAATTGAGTTCACGAATTTTTAATCAAAAAAAAATCCCGATAAAATCGAGATTTCAGAATATTAAATTCACAAGAATTAACTTCCGCATCCAATACAATCAAAATGAGAGTCGGCAGGTTTGACCCCGTTTAATTTCATTTCAAGATTATGAATTTCATCTCTAACCTCCATATCATTAAACATATCTCCGGTTAGTTGACCTCTCAAATTTTTGATGCGTTGTTTTAATTCTTCCTGCATATTTTTACTTTTTAGTTGTGCGTGCTACTTTTTTTGTGACTGCCAAAGTAGATTTAAAACAAAATCTTTTTCGATACATTTGCCCGAAGTTTTTAAATTTCAAGTGTTAAAAACCAATTTTCACCGCGTAATTATTGTTAATTACGTAGCTAACATTTTATTAATCATGAAGTCACAAATTGTTAATACGTTAATATCTTTTCTAGTTTTAATTTCTTTTACTGGAAATAGCCAGACACTTATTAACGTCACCGAACTTGGGGTATTGCCTGCCCCGTTAATTACGTTTTCAGGAATTACAGAAGCCGATTACCATGTTCGTTACTACAAAGTGACCTACAATACCGTTGATGTTAGTGGAAATCCAACGGTTGCTTCTGGTATGATCGCTGTTCCGATTAGCCCATTATGTGATAGTATTCCTATTGCGCTGTATGCCCATGGAGCCGTTTTGTTAAAAACAGACATTCCGTCCTCTAGCAATCAAGAATCGGATTTGGGTAAAGCATTAGCATCAAGAGGAGTGGTTGTGGCCATGCCCGATTATTTAGGATTAGGTGATTCTCAATTCGGATATCATCCCTTACAACACGCAGCATCTGAAGCTACAGCCTGTGTAGATATTTTACGCGCTGCGAAAGAATTTGTAGCGGATTCGTTACCCTTTGATTTTAGTAATGAAATATTCTTAACGGGGTACTCTCAGGGAGGCCATAGCGCAATGGCTACCGCAAAGTATATTCAAGATAATCAATTGCAAACGGAGTTTAATATCGCAGGATTAATTCCAATGTCTGGTCTATATAATATCGAAGGCCAAACTAAAACGGTCCTAAACGACATAACTTTTGGTTATCCGGCTTTGGTGGTCTATTTAATTCAATCGTATGAATATGTTTATGGAAATATTTATTCCCAACCAAGCGATTTACTGCAATCACCTTACGATACGTTAATACCTCCACTATTAAATGGGGCTTACGCTTTTGATGTTGTGAATCCATTATTGCCGGGTAAAGCGAGTCAATATCTAACCCCTTCATTTGTAAGTGCATTTTTTGCTGATTCTATTTCAAAAAGCACTCCCGTTTGGCAGGCCCTTTTGGCTAATAATATTTATGATTGGACACCTGCTTTTCCGGTTAATCTACTTTACTGCTATGCAGATGAACTTGTATTTCAACAAAACTCTCTTGACGCCTATGATGCAATGACCCTAAATGGAGTTACCGATTTAGAAATAGAGGATATTGGGAATTATTCCCATTTAGATTGTGTTATACCGGCCTTTGGTAAATTAATCGATTATATCAATGATAGACGTACCGATTGCAAATCACCTAGCTCTGTTTCTGACCTTAAAATAAGTACAGAATCAGTAGTATATCCAAATCCGGTCATTGAAATATTAAATGTGCAAATCCCAAGCGATGGAGCAAGTAGCATTGAGGTTTTTTCCCTAGATGGAAAGATGGTTTTATCGGATGTAATGAACCGATTCTATTCTTTTCCGGTGCGGAATATCCAACCGGGAATATATTTTGTTAAGGTAACTACTTCAAGTAAGATTTTCATTAATAAAGTAACCATAACCCATTAATGAAATTCATTTGTTTTATTCTTCTAAGCGTAAATTTGGTGTGTTTTGAATCCTGCACCAATAATTCTGATAGCACAATCGAAGTAATTGAAAGTCAAATAATTTCAATCTCATGCCCTTCGACAGTTAATTCAGGAAATAATGTGGAAGTTAAAGTCCAATTTACAGGAGAAAATGGATGCTCTAAACCACACAATATAAAAGCCAAAAAAGTGGGTCAATTGATTCAGCTTCAAGCCTTTTATTCGCGGCCTAAAAACCCGGAAATTTGTACCACAGAATTACCCATATTCACACTTTCCTATACCTTTTTTGCCGATTTACCTGGCCCATACTTTTTCCAAAGTGCTGGAAATTCGCTCATCGCAGATACTTTAACGGTTTATTAAAAAAAATAGTTTAGAAATTTTCCTTGGGGTAGTAAAAAGTAATTGAAAAAAACGAGTAGAAGGAATAAGACCCTGTCTCGCGACAAGGTCTTCTTCAACCATCTACTTAACCCTACTCTTAAATGCTTTGATTTACACTGGGTGTAGAAATTTGTTTGGGTAATGTATTCCTGACTGCAAAGATAAAACGAATTGTTTTAAATCCAATACAATTAAAATTAAATTTTAATAAAAGGTACACTATCTTCTAATAAAGAAGATAGTGTGCCTCAATATTTTTAATCCTATCGAAAT
Organism: Salibacteraceae bacterium; assembly: GCA_041563475.1. GTDB lineage: Bacteria > Bacteroidota > Bacteroidia > Flavobacteriales_G > Salibacteraceae > CAJXZP01. The sequence goes on along the minus strand of JBFFMY010000026.1, from coordinate 18,039 downwards.
TTTTAATCCTATCGAATTATTATTTACTCTACGGTTGCCACAACTAATTCTTTATTGATAATATCAACTAAAGCTTCTTTTGGCAAAGCTCCTGCTTGCATCATTGGTTGTCCGCTTACTGGAACGAATAACATACTTGGAATTGAACGAATACCAAACACAGCTGACAATTCTTGTTCAACTTCTGTATCGCATTTATATATATCTAATTTCCCAGCATATTCATCGGATAATTCCTCTAAAATAGGGGCTACCATCTTACATGGACCACACCAATCTGCATAGAAATCTATAATTGCAGGATTCTTTCCATTGTAATCCCATTCTTGTTTTTGAGTATAATCAAAGAACTTTTCTTTAAATCCCTCAGTTGTCAATTTTATTGTTGCCATAATTCTAAATTTGTAGTGCAAAGGTAAAACCTCTTGTAAAAAGAGAATGTAACATAAATTACAATTTTAGATTATGATTTGGCACAAAGATTATAGCTCCGAATTTTGGGTAGACAGAGATAAAAACACCATTCACACCTCTTTGGGTATTGAAATAACAGAAATCACTTCTAACACAGTTTCTGGGAAAATGCCTATTGATAAACGAACACATCAACCCATGGGTATTTTACATGGTGGAGCTTCTGTTGTTCTTGCGGAATCTTTAGGGAGTATTGGATCCTCTATGATTGTTAATCTGGATGAGTATTACGCGGTTGGTCAGTCCATTACTGCAAATCACATTCGACCAGGAATAAAGGGGTGGGCATTTGGTACCGCAACTCCACTTCACATTGGTACAAGATCACATATTTGGGATATTGAGATTTTCAATGATGACAATAAGTTATTGTGCACTTGTAGGTTAACAATGGCTATAGTGAAAAGGTGATTGAAAGGAATTCTGGATTCGTTAAAACTTGTATTCTTTAATACTCCAGTAATACGCATCTGCTCTTACTTTTTTTCCATCTATATAATAGAATTCATCTCCCCAAGGATAGGTAAATCGAATAAGGAATCTTCCCTCTCCATTTTCAACGATTATACTTTTTGTAACTACTGTACTTTCTATCTCTTCTATTTCCTCGGTAATTCCATCGGGATAATTTTTGACTAACTCCTCTGAAGAATACTGTTTAATTTTCGCCAAATATTCTTCCCGTTCTTTCAAAGCGGCTTCTTGTCTTTTTTTCATAGCGATATCCGCTAATCGTTTTCTTTCTGCTTCTCTTACAACTCTTTTCGCTTCTTCAATTTCATATTTTGAATTGGCATCTGTGAGTTTATTTATCACTTCTGAATTATCGGGATGAATTTGTAACGCCTTTTGATAAGAGGAAACCGCATTTTTATAATCCTTTTCCGCCATCGCTATGTCTCCCCTACTCAAAGCCAACTTAAATGTCTCCTCTTTTTTCATTAATGCTTCCGCTTCTTCTGCCAACCTGATCCTTTCTTCCTCTTCAGCTTTCAAGCGTGCTTGCTCTTCCTTCTGCATTTTTTCAGCGAACAGCAAAGCTGCCTCTTTAGCTTCTTTGGATTCTTTCAACCGCTGCTTTGGGTATTCTTCATCCGGTTTTGTGGACAAAGCACTTTGGTAATTTTTTATGGCTTCTTCCCATAATTCACTTGAAAACGCTTGATCGCCTGATTGGATAAACCCCGTATAAACAGTTTCAATCTCCGCTAATTTTTTAGCCTCCGCCTCTTCTTTTTCTGCTTTAAGCGCAAGTTCCCATAACCTTTCTGTCTCCGCTAATTTTTCTTGAGGGAGTTCTTCTTTTGGCTTCATATTAAAAGCACTCATAAAATTTCGTTTCGCATCTGCAAAATTTCTTTGATCTAATGCCTCCTGCCCTTGTTTCATTCTTAAATTATACTCTGCATCCATTGCAGCCGATTGCTTCGCTAATTCAACTTCCCTTTTAATCAGATTTTGAACTTCTGCAATCCGTTCTTTCGGTCCGTTATTATCCGGCTTTAACTTTTGTGCTTCCTGAAAACTTTGCATGGCTTCTTCCCAATTTTTAATACCTATGGCACTTTCTCCCTTAGTCATCAATACGCCATATGCTTTTTCAATTTCTTGTTGCTTTGCCAATTCTGCTTTATTTGCAGCATATTCAAGTTCCTTTATTTCATATAATTTATTTGTTGGATACTCTTCATTAGGTTTTAATTCTAAGGCTTGAATAAAATATTCTGAAGCCTTTTTAAAATCAGATGTTGCCACAGCTTGATCTCCTTTCGAAACCAACTCTTGGTATTTTTGATTATTCTGTACTTCTTTTAATTCACTAGCCTTCGCATCTGCCAACTCCTTATCTCGTGCAGCTGAAAGCTTTATGAGCTCTCTTTCCATGGCATCCACTTTCTTATCCTTTGGGAAAATAGACAATGCAACATCCAGTGCCTGTCCAGCACTTTCAATATCATTTTGCGCAATTGCCGCTTTATAATCTTCAAATGCCTTATCAAATTCCGCTTGCTTTTTAACTTGAATTTCTACCTCCTCTGCTGCGGCCAATTGAGTTGCTTTTTTGTCTTCCAGCAGTTTCGCTTCTGCTAATTCAGCCTTTATTTTAGCCTCATTTTCCAATCCTATTTTTTCTTCTTTTTCCTCTTCGCGTTTTTTTGCCTCTGCAATGGCTGCGGCTTCTGCGGCCAATTTAGCCGCTTGTTCTTTTTGAATTCTTTCTTCTATGGCTTTTTGAGCTGCTAATTGGGCTTCCTTCTCCTTTTGTGCATTTGTTTGTTTTTGTTGTTCAGCTGCTACCCTCTTTTCTTCTAATATTCGCGCTTTTTCTGCTTCTTCTTCAGCCATTTTTTTAGCCTCTTCTGCAGCTAAAAGTTCTGCGGCAAGTTTAGCTTCTTCAATTTTCCTCGCCTTTTCTTCTGCTTCCTTTTCAGCGGCTAAACGTGCTTGTTCTTCTTGTCTTTCCTTTTCAGCAATAATTTCAGCCCTTCTTTTTTCTTCTTCCTCTTGTTTGGCCGCCTTTTCTTCCGCAATTAAATTATCCAATTCGGATAATTTTTGATCGGGTAAAGTTTCATCTGGTATTAAACTCTTTGCTTTCTTAAAAGCTGCCCGCGCACTTTCCCAATTTTTAGCACTCATCGCCTGTGTCCCAATAGCCATTTCACTATTAAATTGATTTTGCGTTTTTTCCTTGGCTTCCTGCTCTGCTTTTGATTTTAAGGCTAATTCATCGGCTGCCCTTTTACTCGATTTAGCTTGGGTTAACAAATCTTCAATTCCTGTGTTTTGCGGTTTTAAAGCTTTGGCTGCAGAAAAGGCTTCAATAGCTACTAGCCAATTTTCATTGGCTAATGCGTCCTCTCCTATTTTCTTTTGTTTTTGGAAGTCTGTTTCGATTTGCTCCGCCTTCTTTTGGGCATCTAATTCTTCCTGAATACGACTCTTTGCTTTGGTGATTTGAGCAGAGGGATAGCTTTCAGTTGGCTTTGTAGTTTTGGCTTGTTGATAAATTCCTATCGACTCGTTCCAACTACCTGAATTATATAGTTCATCTGCTTTTTGAATTTGAGATGTATATGTGGCATCAATTTTTATTTGCTCTTGTTTTGCAAAATATTCCTTCTTTAGTTGATCTACTTTGATTAATTGAGCCTTCGCATACGTTTCTTGTGGTTTTGTTTCAGAAGCAAGCGTATATTTTTGTTTGGCTTCATCCCAGTTTTTATCTTTTAAGGCTTGATCCGCTCCCTCTATCAGTATATTGTATTTTTTATCAGTAACTTCTTTTGCCGCCTTTTCTTCCGCTTCTTTTTTAAGTTTAACGATTAACTTAATCTGGTCTTTAGGATAAATTTCATCTGCTTTAGTATTCGATGCTAGCGTATACTGCTTTGTTGCCTCTTCCCAATTTTGTTGAGCCTTTGCCGCATCTCCTTTGGATACATAGATATCATACTTCCTCTGAATTTCAGCAGCAGCTTCAGCTGCAACGGCATCCGCCTGAAGCTTTTTCATTTTAGCCACTTGCGCTTTTGGATACGCCTCCCCGGGCATTAAATTAGAAGCTGCCTTATATTTTTCCGTAGCCTCCGTCCATTTCTCACTCGCTAGAAGCAGGTCGGCCTGTTTTATTAATTCGTCATATTCCTTTTGTTTCGCAGCAAGTTTCTCTGCTGCTATTTTTTGTTCAATTATGGCTAATTTATTTTTTGAATAATCAGAATCCGGTTTTAGGGCAAGCATCTGTGAATAATAATCTTTCGCTTTATCGTATTTTTTATCTTGGTATGCTCCATCCGCTTTCGCTTTAAGCGCCTTATATTCCTTATCAATCAGGGCAGCTTCCTTTTCTTTAGACGATTCCTTTTCTAATTCATTGCCAATACTATTAAGAATTTCTTCTTCAGATTGCCCAAATCCCTTATTAGGATTAACAATAAAAAGACTAAATACTAGTATTGGAAGAAGATAGAAAACGCTTTGTTTCACGGTGGTAAAATTCGCATAAAAGTTCTGGGAATATCAAATAAATACTTCGAGAACAATGAAAAAGTAATAACAATCGCTAAATTAACGAAAGGAAATGAACCTATCTATACATTTTTTAGACAACCTAAAACAATTCAATAAGAGGTTTACCGGAGGGATTGATTTGATCCTATAAATCAAATAAATATTACCATTAAAATTAATATGTGTAGTTGCCCTTCATTTTTTAAATTTGATAGTAGCTTTACGGCACATTTATAAATCGTAAAAAAATTAAGTATTATGTCATATACATTACCAGATTTACCTTACGCGTTTAACGGACTCGAGCCACATATTGACGCGATGACCATGGAGATTCACCATGATAAACACCATGCGGGATACACCAACAACTTAAATAATGCAATTGCTGGAACACCAGCTGAAGCAATGAAAATTGAAGACCTTCTAAAGGATATTTCAAAACAAAGTACTGCTGTTAGAAATAATGGTGGTGGATATTACAACCACTGTATGTTTTGGAAAGTGATGTCTCCAAATGGTGGTGGACAACCAACTGGTCAATTAGCTACTGATATTGATGCTAAATTTGGTTCTTTCGAAGGATTTAAAGATGAGTTTGCGCGTGCTGCGGCCACTAGATTTGGCTCAGGTTGGGCGTGGTTAATTGTGGATGGAGCTGGGAAATTAGCCGTTACATCTACGCCAAATCAAGACAACCCATTAATGGACGTTGCGGAAATTAAAGGAACACCAATTTTATGTGTGGATGTTTGGGAACACGCTTACTATTTGAAATATCAAAACAGAAGACCAGAATACTTGGAAAACTTTTTCAACGTAATTAATTGGGCTGAAGTTTCTGAAAGATACAAAGCGGCTAAATAAACCAATTTCTACAAATCATGTTACCTCGTTTCAGAAATGGAACGAGGTTTTTTTTGCCTTTACCCTAAAAAAAAAGCCTCTTCAAATGAAGAGGCTTTCCTTAAATTATTCAATTGAATTAGTTGATTTTAATCAACTCTACGTCAAAAATCAATGCTGAATATGGTGGGATATCTGCTCCTGCACCTTTTTCGCCATACGCTAAATTGTAAGGAATATAAAATCTGTAAGTCGAACCCACAGACATTAATTGAACACCTTCTGTCCACCCTGGAATAACCTGATTTAAACCAAACGTTGCGGGTTGTCCTCTATCGTATGAACTATCAAATTGTTTTCCGTTTAATAATGTTCCACGGTAATGCACAGTAACTTGATCAGTTGCCACAGGCTTAGGGCCTTCTGCCGCTTTAATTACCTCAAATTGAAGTCCAGTTGATGTAACCGTTACTTCTGGACGTTTCGCGTTATTTGCTAAAAACGCATCACCTTCTTTTGATGCCATTTCCGTTTGTTTTTGTTGAATTTCTGCAAAATAAGCTTGCAATACTTGATTACTTTCTTGATCCGTTAGCAATGTAGAATCACCAGCCATCGCCTCTTTAATTCCTTGCGCAAAAGCCGCTTGATCTAAAGTATCTAAACCTTGTTGTTTTAAATTAGTAACGATATTTAATCCTAAGGCGTAACTTACCTTAGTTATCGTGTCGTTCATGTTTAATGCCATTGTTGTTATTTCTTCAGTCTGAGACTTCTTTTTCTTGCTCTTACTCTTCTTAGTGTCTTGTGCACTAACATTTCCAGTAAAAACAAAGGCAAGAATTACCAAACCATATTTATATATTGCTTTCATTGATATTCGTTTTATTCTCCAATTTTAATTAATTCAACTTCAAATACTAAAGTTGCATACGGAGGAATTGTTTCTCCTCTTCCTTGCTCGCCATAAGCTAAATAGTAAGGAATATGAAAGTTATACTTAGAGCCAATTGTCATAAGTTGCAATCCTTCAGTCCATCCTGGAATAACTTGATTCAACGCGAATGTTGCAGGTTCACCTCTTTCCACCGAACTGTCAAATACAGATCCGTCAATTAATTTTCCAGTATAATGAACAGTAACTTGATCAGTTGCCATAGGAGAGTTTCCAGAACCTGGGCTAACCACCTCATAAAGCAAACCTGTACCTGTTGCCACAATACCTGGTTGAGATTCTTTTTCTCTTAAATAATCTTCACCTTCCGTTTTTGCAGATCCATACAATTCTTCGTTTTTGGCATTTTGCAATTCTTGAAAGTACGCTTGTACCATTGTACTTGCATCTTCCATTGACATAATTGCTGTAGAATCGTCATTAAACATGGCTTTCGCACCAGCGGCCATAGCTAATTCATTGTGAACGGCTAATCCCGCCTTTTTGGCTTGCATTCCATCAAACATTCCAATAATATAGCTAATTGTATCTTCCTTAGTTTCTAACTTCACGTCTTCCACCTTGAATTCTGAACTACCTGTATTTTCACATCCTGTAAAAACCATAGCTCCTAACGCCACGGCTACTAATATTCCATTTAATTTCATCTGTCTTTTTTTATTTGCTTAAATTTTGAAGGCGCGAATTTAACCCATTTGAACACATATTCAAGGGGTTAATTGTATTTATTTAACATTTGGGGAATTTCCTGAATATGCCAAAAATTCGTGAACTTATTAGTTCATGCCACGCGACTTTTTAACCTCTTCATAGGCTTGTTGAACCTTTTGAAATTTTTCTTTCGCTGCGTTTTGAAATTCTTCTCCCAAGGAAGCCACTTTATCGGGATGATATTTTACGGCCATTTTACGGTATGCCTTTTTAACCTCATCATCGGTTGCTTTGGAACTAATTTCCAGAATTTTATACGAAGCAGAAACACCTAACATTGAACTTCCGGGACGTGAACTACTTCCCGAATAACTAAACATCGCATTTATAGAGTGAAAATCCTTTTGAGAAATCCCTAAATACCGAGCAATTGTATTTAACATGTTCAACTCCGATTTATGTGCATTGGCATCTGCATAGGCTACCCCAAACAAATAATGCAACAATTGCAATCGCATGGCATGCGTCATATTGGCTCTAATTTGCATGCAAACTTGGCGAACAGAAATATCGTGATTAAGTACTTCTTTTAATGCTATGGTAAGTTCTTTTGCCTTTTCTACCCCAAATTGTTTCACCAAATAGGCTTTGACAAAATCCAACTCAGATCTCATTATCCTATTATCTGCCTTCATTACGGATGCCGATAAAATGACCATACTCATTCCGAAATCACCCGCTTGGGTCCTTTGCCCTTGTTGATTCTGTTGGTTGAAAGTTTGATTAATTGATTCTACATTACTCGATGTATCAAAAAGTGCACCTAAGGCAAAACCTGCTAAAGCCCCAATTGGACCTCCTAAAGTCCAACCAATTCCTCCACCTAACCATTTAATAAAGCCCATATTAATTTTGAGATTTTGAGTTGTTCGTTTGGGTTGATATGAATTTCCCAACAATTAAACCAAGTACTATTGTGTTGTAAAATGCCCCCGTAATTGCGATAAAAATACTAATAACCTTAGCTTCCGGAGTAACAGGAAGAATATCTCCATATCCTAGTGTTGCAAGGGTAACAAATGAAAAATAAATTTCATCAAAAATGGCATTTCCCTCCGTAATATTTATAGAAAAAGCATTGGGATTTGAATTTCCTGCAATGGCTACAACAATAGCCCAGCTAATACCTAATAGCAAATATCCTGAAATACTATTAACTATTACTTCGGTATTCACACTATGTGCCTTTATATTAACATTAAACAAAATAAAAGTGAGAATAAGAAAAAATACAACATCAAGATATTGTATTAAAGTATGAACTTGATTTCCTAGGTTAAAAATAAAATCTATCAGCGAGGAAAAGATGACAAAAACCCCAAAATAAAAAGCCATATTGAATCTGCTTTTACCTTGGAAAACGGTAACGCTTAGCCCCGAAAGAATTATTAATAGAATCGCTATTTCAATTAAAAACTCTGACCTGGGGATAATTGATTGCCAAATAGGTGCGGCAATAAAAAAAACCAAACTTCCAAGAAGAAGAATGTGATCGTTTTTTTTTATGAATTTTTTAGCCTTTGATATCATACGCAAAAAATTACCAACTACCTCCAGCTCCACCTCCGCCAAAGCCTCCGCCTCCGAAGCCTCCGAAACCTCCACCACCAAATCCACCTCCGCCAGAAGTGAAATTGCCATAAGAGCCACCGTGACCGCGACTTTGATTCATTAGCATAAATGCAGTCCAAAAAGGTAAATCGTTTTTAATACTATGGGCTTTAGCTGACCTAGCTTTACCCCACAAAGAAAGCACCAATACAATTAAAATAAATAGTATAGGAAACCAAGACATTTCTCTTTTTGATTTATTGGCATACTCATCGGAGTTGTATTCCCCAACAGCTAATGCTTTAATGGCAATTAGTCCGGATTTCACCCCTCCAAACATATCGTTTTGTTTGAAATAAGGAATCATTTCTCGCTCCACAATCATTTTAGTAGTGGCGTCAGGTAAAGCACCTTCTAATCCGTAACCCGTAGCGATAAAAACCTCTCCTTTTGAATTTCCCATTTTAGGTTTGACTAAAATCACAATCCCATTATTGAAATCGGATTGACCTACTCCCCATGTTTTTCCAATATTTTGAGCCACTTCCCAAGGTTGGTAATCCATTAAGTCGGTAAGAGTAACTATCACTATTTGGTTACTGGTAGAATCGCTAAAAGCAATTAGTTCCCGTTCTAAATCTTGAGTTTGTTCTAGCGAGAATATTCCTGCCTGATCAACTACAAGACTCTTAAAACCTGGATTTTCTGGTACAGGCTGCGCGTATCCGTTGGTGAATTCTCCGAACAGAAAAAATAATACGAGAAATCCTGTTATATACTTTGTTACATTTTTCATAATCATTTCAATTAAGAATCACCAAATGAAATATCATCCGTTAACTCATTCAAGTCATTTTTAGAATATGGGAAATGTGCTTTCAATTGTTCACCAGCCATTATAATTCCTTCTGATAATCCTTCAGCGTACTGTTGATTTTTAAATCTTCCAATTACGTGATCCTTTATTTTATCCCAAAAATCGTCCGCTACTTTTTGATTAATACCCACATCACCTAGGATGGCAAACCCATGAGGTTCTATAGAAACATAAAAAAGAACCCCGTTTCGTAGTTTAGTTTTATGCATTTCTAATTTTTCAAAAATAAAGGCGGCATGATCTAAAACATCCTCATCACATGAATCTTCGATATGCAAACGAATTTCACCTGAACTATTTTTCTCCGCATCGGAAACGGCTTCTAAAACCATTTCTTTACCAGATTTTGATAAAAAATTTTGTGCTAAACTCATTGTATCAGTTTTGGGAATGCTAAATTACATTTTTGATGTAAACCTAGCCCTTTAAAAAGGTAGAACTCGCCTAATTCATGGATAAAAGGCAATATTTTATTTACTTTAGTCCACATGAAAACTCAACAACAGTGGTTTGATGAATATGCGGAAAGTCATCAAAATAAAACAAATCAAAGCATTCATTTTATATGCGTACCGGTGATTTTTTTTAGCATTATTGGAATGCTGATGAGTATTCCTTCTGAAATAATTTCAACTACCACAGGGATTACCAATCCTGTTTTTGCAAATTGGGCAGTTGTTGCACTGCTAATCGCTTTTTTATTTTATGTGCAACTATCCGTTAAAACCTTCATCCTAATGGTGGTTTTTTCATTAATTTCTTTGTTCGGAAACTATTACCTTTCCCTTGTTGCGCCTTTATTTTTAAGTTCTGTAGTCCTGTTTATTATAGCTTGGATTGGCCAATTTTACGGTCACAAAATTGAAGGGAAAAAGCCCTCATTTTTTAAGGATATCCAATTTTTATTAATTGGGCCCGCTTGGGTTTTTGAAAAAATGAGTAGGTAATTAATTGTCCCTAAATTTTATAGGTTTATACTCCAATCATAATTGATAACCCGACTTATCTTTGCGCCATGAAATTTGATGATTACCGTATTTCTGACAAAATAAAAGAGCAGTTAGTGCAACAAGGGTTTAGACGCCCTACAGACATTCAATACAAAGCTATCCCACCAATTCTAAGAGGTGAAGATGTGTTGGCTATTGCCCAAACGGGTACGGGCAAAACAGCGGCTTTTGTTATTCCTTTATTGGATATTATTCAGAAGAATAAAAACAAGCGTAGACAAGATGGAATTAAGTGTGTTGTCATGGCTCCCACCCGTGAATTAGTTGTTCAAATAACAGAAGTTTTTGATCAAATTGGCAAAAAAACCCAAGTAAAAACTCTGGCCGTTTATGGGGGTGTGGAACAAGATCCACAAATCAAAAAACTGGAAAAAGGAGTCGACATTTTAGTCGCTACCCCAGGTAGAATGTTTGATTTAGTAAGTCAGTTATACATCAAGTTACATCGCGTGGAACATTTGGTTTTGGATGAAGCAGATCATATGTTGGATTTAGGTTTTTACAAAGATATTGAGGATATTAAAAAATATCTTCCCACAAAACATCAAACTTTATTCTTTTCCGCGACCATAAATAAGAAGATTAAAAAACTCGCGCATTCTTTGGTGAAAAACCCAATTCGAATTCAGGTGTCACCAAAAGATCCAGTATCAAAAAATGTAGAACATTCAGTTGCATTTATTGAGATGGATGACAAACGAATCTTTTTAGAACGATTTATCAAGGATGAGCCCGAGGCAAAAATTTTAGTTTTCGTACGGACAAAAGTTCGAGCCGAACGCGTGCGTACGGCTATGCAAAGAGTTGAAATTGAAACGGAAACAATTCATGGGGATATTGTTCAAAAACACCGCGAACAAGTTTTAGAGAATTTTAAATCGGGTAAAAACCGGGTATTGATTGCTACGGATGTTAGCGCCCGAGGGATTGATATTCCAGATGTAGATTTTGTAATAAATTACGATTTACCAGATGAGAATCCAGAAACATATGTGCACCGCATTGGTCGTACAGGTAGAGGGAAAAAGAAAGGGATTGCAGTTTCATTTTGCAGCGAATCTGAAAAGGAAATGTTGAGTAAAATTGAAGAATTTGTGACTAAGTCGATTAAGGTTTTAGATATCACAAAGGATGACTACCACGATATTATGTTTTCTACATCTGAAAAATCAGATAGTATTGCGGCTTTAATGAAGGAAATTCAAGACGTTGAAGAGCTGAAGAAAAAGAAAGCAGGTAAGAAAAAAGCAAGTCGATTAAAAAAGAAGAGATACAAATAAGTTTTTGGTGGGTATTGAAAATCTAATCTATTAGTTTCCATTCCAAATTACCCAACTACCTCCCACATGGTGTTTACGTAATAGTGTTTTGTATCAAAGAAATTTCTTTCGGTGGTAAATCCTGTTTTTTGAGCCAACTGATCAAGCCCGTTTAAAGAATACTTGCGAGAAATTTCGGTATGAATGGATTCACCTTCTTCAAAATTTACACTGAAATTAAGTGCTGAAAAATTTATTTTCTGCTTTTCTAACGCAACAATATAACTTTTAGCTTCACCACTTTCCGGGTCATAGAGCGCATAATGTTGAAATTTAGCCAAATCAAAATCAGCGCCTAACTCCTTATTCATTCGCGTAAGCAAATTCATATTAAACGAAGCCGTAATTCCGGATGGGTCGTTATAGGCACGAAGTATCGTTTCTGGGTTCTTTTTTAAATCAACACCTAAAAAAAGTTTGTCGTTTGGTTTAAAATAACTTTGAAGTGTGTTTAAAAACAACTCCAAATTGGGTAGTTTGAAATTTCCAATATTAGAACCCAAAAACATGGTTATGTTTTTTCTTTCTGTGAACATTTCGACTTGTTTTAGTGCTTCGAAATAATCCATATGCAAAGGTTTAACATCCAATTCTGGTAATTCCTCTTTTAGCATATCCACCAGTTTATTCAAAATGTTTTTTGAAATATCAACCGGGTAATACGTAAACTCTACTCCCTTGCTCAAAAAATAGCGCAAAAGCACTTTGGTCTTTGAGCCATCCCCTGCGCCTAATTCAATGAGGTTAAATGGTAAGCCCAAAGGACAAATATCATTGAATATGTCCTCCTTTTGGGTTTCAAATATTTCTAGCTCACTACGTGTTAAGTAGTATTCAGGCATTTCCATTATTTGTTGAAATATTTCATCCCCTTTAGCGTCATAAAAATATCTGGATAATATTGATTTCTGACTTTTGCTTAATCCCTCAATGGTATCCTTTCCAAATTGTGATATTTCTGTAATGGTTTTATTCATCTATTTTTTTACGATTTTAGGACTATTTCGCCAATCTAATTCCAGTAAATTGAGTCCGAATATGCGAATGCCAAAAATTTCGGTAAGTATATCGTGAATGATTTTTTGAAGTCGCAACAGAACTACCTCGTAGGACCATTTGATTTACCATGAACTTTCCATTATACTCCCCAATCGCTCCAGCTTCCTTCGTATATCCAGGATAAGGCAAATACGCACTATTTGTCCATTCCCAACGATGACCCCAAACAAATTTAGAATTCGCTACCTCCCACTCAAACTCTGTAGGAAGGCGCATTCCTTTCCATTCTGCAAATGCCCAAGCCTCATAAAAACTAATATGGCTAACCGCCTTTTTAAAATCAATTTCCTCTAAACCTGTGAGGGTAAATTCAAACCAACCACCATTAATATGTTGCCAGTAATGCGGTGCGTCAATGTTGTTTTCCTGAAGCCAAGCCCAACCTTCATCATGCCATAAATTAAAATTGGTATACCCACCTGAATCAATAAACTCCATGAACTCCCCATTCGTAACCAAACTATTAGCTATTTCATATTTCTGCAGATACACTTTATGAACACCCAACTCATTATCAAAACAAAACCCATCGGCTGTATGTCCAATTTCATAAATACCCTCTTCAATTGAAATAAATTCTTTCACATCATTTTCAAAATCGTTTTCAAAAACATCTTTAGCAGAATAAACGGGATAAATGGGACTTTCACCCAAAATATATTTCAAATCAGACCACAGTAATTCCTGGTGTTGTTGCTCGTGCTGAATACCCAATTCAATGAGAGATTTCCACTGTTCAAACTCAATAGGTTTTAAATTATCTACAAACAAAACAAGCTGGTCATTCACATATCCTCGATACTCTAAAATATCTTCTACCCCAGGACGGGTAAAATCACCTCGTTTAGACCTCAAGGCTCGATCACCCACATTATTGTAATATGAATTAAATAAGTAACCGAAATTATCGTCAAATAATTCATAGTCTTTTGAAACACTTAAAATAAAATTTTCAAAAAACCATGTGGTATGGGCTAAGTGCCATTTTGGTGGACTTACATCCACAATAGGTTGGGCAACATAATCTTCAATTTGTAACGGTTGGCAAATTTTAACCGTTTGATTACGCACTTCCAGGAATCTTTCAATTAAAGCATTTTTCATTATCGATTGGGTTTTACCATAAGCAAATCTAGGTCTTGAGAAAAGTTCAAAATGCCTGCTGTATGACTAAATTCTTAATTTATTTCTAATTCTCTTGTACACGGTTTATAATTTCCTATTTTTGTTATGCACGCATACCATATTTTCTTCTTGGCTTTACTCTCTTTATAATTCAAATTTAAAATTATTACAGAAACAAGGCGAAAAAGAACTACTTAATATTCGGATAATTGAAATAAATGGAACACCTCACAAAAACCATAAGTAAAATGAAATCGATTGAAACATTTGACTTCCACATACGTTGGGCTTGGTACAAAATATCACGACTATATAACACAATAGCATCTGATTATGGTGTAAATATGTCGGTAGGTTATGCCTTAATTAAAATCGATCCTGAAAACGGAACCCCATCAACTAAACTAGGCCCTTTAATGGGAATGGAATCTCGAAGTTTAACGCGTACCCTCAAATCTATGGAAGAACAAAAACTGATTGTTCGGGTAACAGATTCTATAGACAAAAGGATAATTAGAATTGTACTTACCGATTACGGCAAAGAACAACGCGAAATTGCTAAAAATGTAGTCATTGATTTCAATAATATCATAAATGCCAAACTTTCTGACGCAGAAAAAGAAAATTTCTTTTCCTCAATTAGCAAGATAAATGATGTGTTGGAAAATGAATTAGAAAATAAACGAAAAAAATAACCCGGCTTAATTGGTCGATTAATTGAAACATAAGAAATGAAAAGAATCATTAGAAAAGTTGCTGTTCTAGGATCCGGTGTCATGGGTTCGGCAATTGCCGCACATTTTGCAAATGTGGGTTGCAAAGTCCTTTTACTAGATATTGTGCCTGATTCGGCAAAAGAATCAAAAAACAAAAGTGAACGAAATGCAATTGTAAACGGTCATTTACAAGCCTCCATTAAATCAAAACCAGCGCCTTTATATACGAGCAAATTTGCGAATAGAATTGAGACGGGGAATTTTGATGATGATATGCAGCAAATTGCCAATTACGACTGGATAATAGAAGTTGTAATTGAAAGGCTAGACATTAAAAAACTGGTTTTTGAAAATGTTGAAAAATTCAGAAAACCAGGAACACTAATTACTTCAAATACATCAGGTATTCCAATTCACTTAATGTTGGATGGGAGAAGCGATGATTTTAAATCCCATTTTTGTGGCACACACTTTTTTAATCCACCACGTTATTTGCGCTTATTTGAAATCATTCCCACTCCAGAAACAAAACCTGAAGTTGTAGATTTTCTTATGGATTACGGTAAGAAAATTCTAGGTAAAACAACCGTTTTGTGTAAAGATACTCCTGCTTTTATTGCGAATAGAATTGGGGTTTTTGCAATCATGGCATTATTCCATTCTGTAAAAGAATTAGGGCTTACCGTAGATGAAGTGGATAAATTAACTGGACCTGTTTTAGGGAGACCAAAATCAGCAACATTCAGAACTGCAGATGTTGTAGGACTTGACACCTTAGTTTTAGTGGCTAATGGTTTAAAAGCCAACACCCCAAATGATGAAGCAAATGACCTCTTCACTTTACCGGATTATGTAGGTAAAATGATTGAGAATAAATGGCTGGGTAGTAAAACAAAACAAGGGTTTTATAAAAAGGTAGTAGATGAAAAAGGCGCGAGTCAAATTCTATCCTTAAATCTTAAATCATTAGAATACGAACCTACTCAAAAGGTGAAATTCGCCACCCTTGAAACCACCAAACCAATCACTAATTTGTCGGATAGGATGAAAGTTTTGTTTGCAGGAAAAGACAAAGCTGGCGAATTCTACAGAAGCATTTTCACGAGTTTATTCGCTTACGTTTCCAATAGAATTCCGGAAATTAGTGATGAAGTATACCGTATGGATGATGCGCTCCGTGCAGGTTTCGGATGGCAACAGGGCCCTTTCGAAGCTTGGGATGCTGTTGGATTTGAAAAAGGTTTGAAAACCCTAGAAGACGCGGGTAAAAAGCCTGCGGCTTGGATTTACGAAATGAAAGCTGCCGGATTTACATCTTTTTATAAAGTGGAAAATGGAAAAAAATTCTACTACGATATCCCCACTAAAGCGTACAAAGAAATTCCTGGACAAGAGAAAACGTTAAGTCTTGCCTTATTAAGAGGTGAAAATACATTATGGAAAAATAGCGACTGTTCTATTATCGATGTAGGAGATGGTGTTATTAATCTAGAATTCCATTCTAAAATGAACACCATTGGCGGGGAAGTAATTGCCGGTATCAATAAAGCCATTGATATGGCTGAAGCAGATTATTCTGCTTTAATTATTTCAAATGAAGGAGAAAATTTCTCCGCAGGTGCAAATGTCGGAATGATATTTATGATGGCTGTGGAGCAAGAATACGATGAACTTGACTTTGCTATTCGTAGTTTCCAAAATACAGTGATGCGTATTCGTTATTCCTCCATTCCAGTAATTGTAGCTCCGCACGGAATGGCCTTAGGTGGTGGTTGTGAAATTAGCATGCATGCCGATAAAGTTATTGCACACGCTGAGACTTATATGGGCTTGGTAGAGTTTGGTGTTGGACTTATCCCTGGTGGTGGGGGTTCAAAAGAATTCGCATTGCGGTTAAGTGATGAATTAAAAGAAGGCGACATCCGTACCAATGCTTTTAGAAACAGGTTCTTAACCATTGGACAAGCAAAAGTATCTACTTCCGCTTACGAAGCCTTTGAATTAGGTTACTTACGTGAAGGTATTGATGAAGTAATTGTAAGCAGAGATTATCAGCTAGCATACGCAAAACAATCTGCATTATTAATGGCTGAAAAAGGATATACGCAACCTACTCAACGTACAGATATTCGTGTTATGGGGCAAGAAGCCATGGGCTTAGTCTATTCTGGGGCGAACTCCATGTTGAGTGGAAATTATATGTCGGAGCATGATGAAGTGATTTCCATTAAACTCGGTGCTGTTATTGCTGGTGGAGATTTATCAGAAATAACAGAAGTTTCCGAGCAATATCTTTTAGACTTAGAACGAAAAGCATTCTTAGAATTGTGCACCGAGCGCAAAACTTTGGAGCGAATCCAAAGCATCGTAACGAAAGGGAAAATTTTAAGAAACTAAAAAGAAACAAAAATGGACGCATATATAGTAGCAGCAAAAAGATCAGCAGTTGGCAAATCAGGCAAGGGTATGTTTAGGTTTACACGCCCTGACGATCTTGCCGCTGAAGTAATCAAAGGACTTCTAAAAGAATTACCGAATTTAGAATTAGAACGTATTGACGATGTGATCGTGGGTAATGCAACCCCCGAAGCAGAACAAGGTTTAAATATTGGGCGAATGATTTCTTTATTGGCCTTAAACACAGATAAAGTTCCTGGAATGACCGTTAATAGGTATTGTTCTTCAGGTATTCAAACCATTGCCATTGCTGCACAACAAATTCATGCTGGAATGGCTGATTGCATTATTGCTGGAGGAGTTGAAACCATGTCGCCTATTCCTTTTGGAGGCTGGAGATTAACACCCAACGCAAAAATATCAAAAGACAACCCCACTTGGTATTGGGGAATGGGTTTAACAGCAGAGGCCGTTGCCAAACAATTCAATGTATCCAGAGCCGATCAAGATGAGTTTGCCTATCATTCTCAAAGAAAAGCTTTTGAAGCTATTGAAGCAGGCCGATTTAAATCCGGTATAATCCCAATAAACGTGGAACAAGTGTATCTAGACGAAGCGGGAAAACGTCAAGTTAGAAATTATATCGCAGATACAGATGAAGGAGTAAGAGCTGGAACTACGGTTGAAGGCTTATCGAAATTACGCCCTGTATTTGATGCAAAAGGTACCGTAACCGCAGGTAATGCAAGTCAAACATCCGATGGTGCTGCGTTTGTTATTCTAATGTCAGAAAAAATGGTGAAGGAACTTAACGTGACTCCTATTGCACGGTTAGCATCGTATGGAGTAGTTGGTGTTGAGCCACGAATTATGGGAATTGGCCCTGTAGACGCGATTCCTAAAGCAACAAAAATGGCGGGTTTAAAAGTAGAAGATATCGAACTTTTTGAATTGAATGAGGCATTCGCTTCTCAATCGCTTGCAG
>JBFFMY010000025.1:0-40349 GCA_041563475.1 Salibacteraceae bacterium | reverse complement strand
AAGTTCCTCAATATTTAATGTCTGCGTTTGACCCAAAATAGGGAGGATAAAAAGCACTATTAACATCGAAATATTTGGATTTTTTTTACGCCTTTTTAGCACCGGAAATTTTAGTTTTTCAAACATCCCAAAAAGTATTGGTAAAATAATAAGTGTAAGCAATGTTGAAGTGACCAAACCTCCTATTACCACCGTAGCCAAAGGTCGTTGAACTTCTGCCCCCGCACCCGTTGAAATAGCCATGGGCACAAATCCTAATGCTGCAGCAAGCGCTGTCAGAACGACTGGTCGTATACGCTGTTTAGTTCCCATTATAATTATTTCTTTCATTGTGTTTACTCCTTTTTCTTTCAATTCCTTAAAATGTTCAATAAGTACAATTCCGTTTAATGTTGCAATTCCAAAAAGCGCTATAAATCCTACCCCTGCAGAAATACTAAACGGTAAATCACGCAACCACAATAACCAAATTCCACCGGTTGCAGCAAGTGGAATAGCCGTATAAACCAACATAGCTTCTTTAGCCGATCCAAATGCCATGAAAAGGAAAAAGAAAATTAGAATTAATGCTACTGGAACCGCTTGCATCAACCTAGATTTTGCATGTTCCAAATTTTCAAATTGTCCACCATAGGATAGGTAGTACCCCAACGGTAATTCTAACTTTTCATCCAAAATATTTTGAATATCTATTACGACCGATTCCAAATCTCTATCGCGCACATTAACGCCAACACCTATTCTTCGTTTTGTATCTACTCTAGAAATCTTTGCAGGCCCATATTGGTAAGTAATTTGAGCTACCTCTTTTAAAGGAATTTGATTCCCATTATGTAGTTCTACAAACAGTCCTTTTAAATCCTCTAAAGACTGCCTTTGCTCTTCTTCCAGGCGTACTACCAAATCAAATCTTTTTTCTCCTTCGTAAATGCTTCCGGCACTAATTCCAGAGAAATTCATTTGAACAATTTTATTTAGTTCTTTGATATTTAATCCATACTGAGCAATTTTATTTCTATCGTACTTCACCAACATTTGAGGAAGTCCCTCCGTCTTTTCTAGAATAATATCCGCTGCACCAGGAACGGTAGATATTAGATTTTTAATTTCTTTTCCTTTATTCGCTAAAACCTTCAAATCATCTCCAAAAAGTTTAATGGCAACATCTGATCTTACTCCGGTAATTAGCTCATTAAACCGCATTTCAATAGGTTGGGTGAACTCATATTCAATTCCGGGTATTATGGATAGTTTTTCATTCATCAAAGCAATAAGTTCCTCCTTATCGTTAGTCACTATCCAATCGCCTTTAGGTTTAAGTTTGATAATAACATCAATTTCTTCCATATTCATAGGATCTGTTGGAACCTCAGCGGCACCAATTCTACTTACCACTTGATCTACCTCATCAAAATCGAGTAATATTTTTTCCATCATAGAGGATAATTCTATGGTTTCCGACAAAGAAGTTCCTGTTGGAATATTAGGCTGAACAACTAAATCACCTTCATCTAATTGAGGGATAAACTCCCCTCCCATTTGACTAAAAAGAGAAAAACTTACAACGAGAAACATCAAAGAAATTCCTAATACCGTTTTTTTATACGTAATGGCTAAATGGATACTTGGTTCATAAATCTTTTCCAAAAAATGAGTGATTCGGGACGAAATACTTTTAGGATTTTCTATTGATGGTTTTAAAAAAATGGCGGCCATGGCCGGGATATAAGTCAACCCTAAAACCATTGCACCCAATAATGCAAAACCAAAGGTTAACGCCATAGGTCTAAACATTTTACCCTCAACACCCGTAAGGGTTAAAATGGGTATAAATACGATGAGAATAATTACTTGACCAAAAATGGCTGATTTCATCATTTTACTAGATGAATATTGGGCAATGTTATCTTTTTCAAATTGGAGTTCTTTCCCTGACAAGCGTTGAAGAGTCTCATTATTTCGCGACATAGTAAATAAAACATACTCTACGATAATTATGGCTCCGTCAATAATAATCCCAAAATCAATTGCACCTAGCGACATTAAATTCGCGGAAATGTCAAAATAATTCATCAACGAAATGGCAAATAACAAACTCAATGGGATAATAGAAGCGATTAATAACCCTGCTCTCCAATTCCCTAATAGGAGAACCACAATAAATATTACAATTAAAGCCCCTAATACAAGATTTTCAAAAACGGTTGCCGTAGTTTTTTCAATTAATTCTCCACGTTCTAAAAATGGATTTATATACACCCCTTCAGGAAGATTTTTTTGCACTTCAGCCACACGTTTTTTAACCCGCTCCAAAACTTCGTTGGTATTCGCATCCTTAAGGAGCATAATTTGTCCCATTACTTTTTCTCCTTGCCCATTCCCGGTAATTGCGCCAAACCGTGGAGCATAACCTAATCCAACTTCTGCAACATCTCGAACGCGAACTGGAATTTGATTAAATAAGGAAACCACAATATTTTCAATGTCCTCTGCACTTGTTATTAAACCTTCACCACGTATGAAATAACTTTGGCTGTTTTTTTCGATGTACCCAGCCCCAGTAACACTATTATTTGATTCAATGGCATTAAACACTTCCGTTATCGAAATATTCATGGAGCGTAACTTTTCAGGATTTATAGCCACCTCATACTGCTTTAATTTTCCACCCCAAGTATTAATCTCAACTACACCCTCAATCCCCGATAGTTGCCTTTTTATAACCCAGTCTTGAATTGTTCTTAACTCCATTACGTTATACTTGTCCTTAAATTCAGGTTTTACATCCACAACGTACTGGTATATTTCTCCTAAGCCTGTTGATATTGGACCCATTTCTGGTGTGCCAAACCCGTCAGGGATATTCTCCGAAGCAATTTTAATTTTCTCTGCAATCAGCTGCCTTGGAAGGTAAGTCCCCATAGACTCCTCAAACACAACAGTTACCACGGAGAGCCCGAATTTGGAAACAGACCTAATCTCAACTAAACCCGGTAAATTGGCCATTTCTAACTCTACTGGATATGTAATAAACTGCTCAATGTCTTGCGTTGAGAGATTTTTTGAAGTGGTTATGACTTGCACCTGATTGTTGGTGATATCGGGTACCGCATCTACCGGTAATTGGAAAACAGAATAAATTCCCCACCCAATAATTACAGATACTAACATGAATACCAGTAACTTATTCTTTATTGAAAAGGAAATGATTTTATCTATCATTTTAAACTAGATTTAATGAACTAACTATTCTGACAAGAGAATTGCTTCATTGATTACTATTTTTTATACGAGAACTCTCTGTTAAAAAGATAAAGAGATCCACTTAAACCGAACCGATTTTGGGCTACAATCCGACAAAAAATCTAGATTCGAGGTGGTTGAAAAACGGAGGAAGAAATCCCTCGAGAAAAAGGAGCTAAGTAAGAAAATTTAATTACCTGAAATTCTTGGGTTTCTAGGGATGAAATATTCATAGAACTAAAATCTTCAACTATGGTAATGGCACACACACAAAATGGGGAACAATAGTCTACTCCACTTTCACATGGATGCCCGTTGTGATCACTATCTGTAATTTCAGTTTCGCCCACCGAAGACACCATCAATTCATCATCACATGGGAACATGCTTAATGAAAACGTGAAAAATGCAAGGATGAACGACAATACTTTCATGTAGCAAAACTAAAATAATATTGAAATCATTTACTTCATTTATTATTTTAAGGATTTTTTAAGATTCTCATGAAATTTCTTTACCACTAAACTATGAAAATAGGGATACAAATATTTATCTCTAAACCAAGATTTCCCTTTGTAATAAGATGTATGATCAATTCGCGTTTCCGTATTCGAAACGGGACTAAAAATAATTTCCTGCATACCTTGGCTTAGGCCTCCTTCGATATAACTGAATATTATAGTGTGAGTATGTAGATCCGTTTTAATAATTTCCTGACCAACTCCTATCTTTTTTAGTCCGAGAAGATTCATATAGATATAAAATACTTGGCCAACCTTTAAACCGGGATAATCCTGATTCGGATAATACACCTTTCCATTATTTTTATCAATTGCAAGTCCAAAAGCAACTAAATCTCCTCCATCCCACGATTGAGATGGATTGGAGGAGATATAATGATTAAAAACGGTTTCAATGTTCCTATCGACTTTAAAAGTATCCGTTACTACATGGAAATTTGGCTTATTTACAGTGGAAGGTTGAGTAGACTTAATTTGTTGAAAATCATCAACCCCAGAAGCAATTTGCTTCTTGATTGTTTCAATTAGTATAGGCCTTGGAACTTTGGAAAAATCAATTTGAGATAAACGCATATCTACAAAAGTAAACGTTCGTTTTTCAAAATCATGGAAACTAGAAATTTACATTAGTTTACTCATTTTTACCGTTAAGTCAGACATGCGAGCAGAATATCCTGATTCATTATCGTACCAACTGGTTACTTTAATTAAATTTCCTTGAACATCCGTTAGAGGGGCATCAAATATAGAGGAGTATTTATTTCCAATTATATCACTAGACACAATTTCATCCGTATTATACTCCAATATCCCTTTTAAGTTTGTTTCTGCAGCATCTTTAAAAGCTGCATTAATTTCCTCAATTGATACCTCTTTGTTGACAACACATGTTAATTCAATTAATGACCCTGTGATTACAGGAACCCTTAACGCACTTGCACTTAGTTTACCCTGTAAGTGAGGTAAAACTTTACCTACCGCAATTGCTGCTCCTGTGGAAGTAGGGATAATGTTTTGGGCAGCAGCGCGTGCTCTACGCAAATCAGAATGCGGAGAATCTTGTAACCGTTGATCCGCAGTATAACCATGCGTAGTAGTAACAAACCCTTGTTTAATACCCCACTTTTCATCGATTACTTTAACAACTGGAGCCAAACAATTCGTAGTACACGAAGCATTAGATAATATTTTTAAATCCGCATTAATAACGCTATCATTAACTCCCATAACTACAAAAGGAATATTTCCTCCTTTGGCTGGAGCGGATAACAGAACCTTTTTTGCTCCTGCTGA
Source organism: Salibacteraceae bacterium (assembly GCA_041563475.1). Taxonomy (GTDB): domain Bacteria; phylum Bacteroidota; class Bacteroidia; order Flavobacteriales_G; family Salibacteraceae; genus CAJXZP01. The sequence goes on along the minus strand of JBFFMY010000025.1, from coordinate 35,292 downwards.
GATATGTTTTTGAATCAACTCTTCGGTCCTAAAAACACCAGTACATTCTAATACAATATCTACTTTTAATTCCGCCCAAGGCAATTCTTCCGGGTTTTTAATACTGGAATAGGCGATTTTATTATTCCCGATATGGATGGTGTTTGTGCTCGAACTTACAGGTGCATCATACTTACCATGTGCCGTGTCATATTTAAATAAATGCGCACTTGTTTCCGCTGAGGTTAAATCGTTAATCGCAACTACCTCGACATCATTTTCACTTAACAAATTTCTTAGGGTCAATCTACCTATTCTTCCAAAACCATTAATAGCAATTCTTTTCATATTTTGATTTGTTTAAATTTTCTTCTTTTCTTTAAAATCTTTCAACCTATGTGAGCTAAACTGTTTTGAATTTCTTCTAATCGACCTTAGAGATTTTTAGTCATTAATTCAATTCCAATCTTTGCTTCACTTCTTTAACCACATTTTCTGCAGTAATTCCAAATTTTTCGTATAAAATTTGGTACGGTGCGGAGGCTCCAAATGAATCCATTCCAACAACAGCTCCTTTAATTCCTACGTATTTGTACCATGGCATTGTTGAGCCCGCCTCCACAGCTACTCTAACCGATCCGTTTCTTGGTAAAATGGAATTTTTGTATTCTTCGTTTTGTTTTTCAAACAAATCCATTGACGGAACGGAAATAACTCGAACTTTAATTCCTTCATCATTCAAGGTATCTTTTGCATCTAAAGCAATTTCTACCTCAGATCCAGATGCCAATAAAATCACGTTATAATTAGGGTCCTCTGTTAACACGTAAGCTCCTTTCTCCGTTAATTCGGCCGAGGCATACGTACCTGATTTACGATCCAATACCGGTAAATTTTGTCTAGTCAAAACCAAAGATGTTGGTCCAGTAGTATTCGCTAAAGCCAGTTTCCAAGCTTGTGCAGTTTCATCTGCGCACATTGGACGAATAACGGACATGTTCGGGATTGAACGCAAGGATACAAGATGCGATTCAGGTTGATGCGTAGGACCATCTTCTCCTAACCCAATTGAATCGTGTGTTAGAACATAAATAGCTTGAACATTCATTAAAGCGGCCATTCGCATTGCGGGACGCATATAATCAGAAAAAACAAAGAAAGTTCCAGAATACGGTACAACACCTCCATGTAGATTCATTCCATTCATAATGGCAGCCATGGCATGTTCACGAATTCCATAATGGATATAACGACCTTTTCTATTTTCAGGAGTAAAGGCAGTCTCTGATTTCGGAAATGTTTTATTTGATGGACTTAAATCGGCAGAACCTCCAATTAATAAAGGTAATTTCGATACAATCGCATTTAAAACATCCCCCGAGGCTGATCTAGTTGCTACCGATTTGCCTGCATCAAAAGTGGGTAATACCACTTTCGTGAAATCAATTTTACCCGAGATAAGTTCTTTTAATTGCTTGCCTTCTTCTGGATAGAGATTGGTGAAATTTGCCAATTGCAAGTCCCATTCCTCTTCTGTTTCTACACCTTCATTTCCGGATTGCAAACAAAAATTCTTCACTTCCTCAGAAACATAAAACTCTTCTAAAGGAAGACCCAAGGCTTTTTTCGTTACCGCAATTTCTTCTGCTCCTAAAGGTTCTCCGTGAGCAGATGCCGTTCCCGCTTTTTTAGGACTTCCAAAACCAATTACTGTTTTACATGCAATAATACTCGGCATGTTTTCTTCCGATTTTGCATTATCGATGGCCGTATCTATCGCCTCCAAATCATGCCCATCACAAGACTGAAAATGCCATCCGTAAGATTCGAAACGTTTACGTGTGTCTTCTGTAAAACTTAAATTTGTAGCACCATCAATTGTAATACTGTTATCATCGTATAAAACCACCAATTTTCCAAGTTTATGATGACCCGCTAATGAACACGCTTCGTGAGAAATACCTTCTTCTAAATCCCCATCACCAATAAAAACATAGGTAAAGTGATCAATAATATTATTGTCTTCTTTATTGTACCTACCGGCTAAAGATGCTTCTGCCATTGCCATACCCACCGCATTCGCAATACCTTGACCTAAGGGACCGGTTGTTGTTTCAACTCCAGGAGTAATATGGTTTTCTGGATGCCCAGGGGTTTTGCTTCCCCATTGACGAAAGTCTTTTAAATCATTTATAGATAAATCATATCCGTAGAGATGCAGCAAACTATAAATTAACATACTCCCATGTCCATTTGACAAAACGAACCTATCGCGGTTAAACCAAAGTGGATTGTTGGGATTGTAATTTAAATGATTGGTCCATAGAACCGCGGCTATATCAGCCATTCCCATAGGCATTCCTGGGTGACCGGAATTGGCACGTTGTACACCATCCATTGATAGTCCGCGAATAATTTTCGCAGTTTCGGCAATCATATTTTTTTCAGAAGACATGTGAAATAATTTTGTATTAATACGACTGCGAAATTAATAGTTTACCCAGTAAATAACGCTTTAAACATTTCATAAGTTTCCAACATTATTAAAAGATAAAGCTAAGATAGTGTTATTTTTACACTAACCAATTTTTTACTAAAAAAAACTCCAAAAAATTATATTGGAGTTTTTCATTGTTTGTATTAATTCTATAATTCTACTAAGGCTTCTACGGAAACAAAAACAGTAAGGTCTGCCATCATGGGTTTTAAATTTACCATTCCATAAAACCGCATTGAAAATGTTTGGTCTGATAATAATTTTTCCTCAAGTATACTTCTAAGATCCTCGCTAATTGGAATCTCCATCTCTGTATCAGATGCAACCATTGATTCAAACAATATAGGATCAATGGTAATTGGGGAACCAAAGTTTCCTTCCGCATTAAAAAATTGAAGCTTTGCGTCCGCTACCGTACTAGGATTTCCTGTAAAGGAGGTTACTTTGTAACTTAATTTTTTAAGATTAAATCCCGATAGATTTGAAATATTGTCTTTAATCTCTTGATCTCCGGCAGCATCAATTACCATTTCCTTCACAAATACATTTGTATCCGTATCAGAAATAATCAAGCTCACTGGCGTTTCAAAAGTTTTAGGTATAGATAAGTTTTTAATCTCATCTATTTTAGTACACGAACCGAAGCCTATTGCAACGGCTACTATCATAAATACGAGTTCCTTTTTCATATTAGTTTGTTTTTAGGTTTCAAAAATTATGTTGCATACTAAGGTACAATTTTTCCATCTTAAACAGCTAATATTCAACTACTGAATTATTATTTTCAAAATATGTGATGTAACTTCTGATTCAAATTGCATCAAATATATTCCCTTTGCCAAATGTTGTAAATTGATATTTACAATTTGATTTTGAGAATTAATTTTCACCTCTTTTTCAAAAACTGTCCTTCCGTTCAAATCAAATAAAATTACGTTTCCATCCACATTTTGAAATTGTGCAAATTGAATGGCTAATTCGCCATTTCCAGGATTTGGATATACTGAAATTGCCGCATTTTTTTGATTATTTAAAGTATTTATTCCAAGAGGAAAGTTCTCAACCTTTTGAGTAATAGAGGTGTCTCCACAACTATTTGTAAGAGTTAAAATCACATCATAATATCCCTTTGAAGAATATTTATGAATAGGATTAATATCCACAGACGAATTTCCATCACCAAAATCCCAATGCACAGATGCAAAATCAGTTGAAGTATTTGTAAATTCCATCGAATCAGAATTCACGTTGTACAACGCAGTAAAGGAAGGAATGCCCATTCCAACCAATTCAATGATTTTGTAAGCAGTATCACTAACTAAACCATCTGATACAATTAATTGTATCGTTCGTGGTCCTATACCCGGATATACAACAGAATGCGGTCCTTCTGTATTTGCTGTTGCGGGATTCGCTCCAACTCCAAAATCCCATAAATAAGAACTGGCTGCACCCGATGGTCCATGCGCAATATTTACAGGCCCACTTAAAATACATGGTAAGGTATCCGCAACAATGGCAGCATTTAGTATGCTTTCATACACCTTAAAATCATCCAAGGCAATATCACTTCCCCAACCAAAGCCAATTATTCCTCTGTAGCGAATGTTAATTTTCGATCCAACAAATGTAGATAAATTGATGTCCTTTATTTGCCATAAGCCTCCATGATTCCCTACTTCCGCTGGCACCACATCATTATACCATTTTCCGTTAAATAAAACATCGAAATGTAATTCACCTAAATCAGAACCCAGCATATGGTACCAAATAGTTGCATGAGGTTCTATCCCATTGGTCAGATCAATACATGGAGAAATTACTTGTCCTTCACTATATTCACAACCACCGGAAGCTTCCAAGTACAGGTATTTTCCACTTGATGTACCTGGATTATGATCCGTATTTGGTCCTGTATTTTGAGAAGGTGTAGATCCATTATTCACTCTAAAATCAACATCATCCCAAGATCCATTTGTTAAGTTTCTCCAACCATCAGTTAAATTACATGAAGTTCCTCCACAATTTGAAGTGGTAGGGCAATTCGAGAAAGTTTCAAAATTTTGCTCATACGGCAATTGAATGGTAGTGCTTGTATACACCTGAAATGGATTCAAAACGGAATCATTAGAAGGATTATCATCTATGGTAGTTTTCCAAACATCCAAATTGTAATTCCCAGGTGAATTGAATGATATGGTCTGAGTAAATGCAAAGTCTGTTGAATCCCCTGGTAAAAGAGTCCCAACATATTGCCCAGTTACAGTAGTTGCAGAATTGAACTTATATGCTAAATCTACATTTGTCACAGAATTTGTTCCTATATTTTTTAATCTAACGGTTACATTTTTATTTGCGTTATCTGCACAATCAAAAAATGAATTTCCGAATGGATTCAATAATGCAACCTCAATATCATTAGGTAATATGCATCCCCAAATTCCAGGTTGCTTTTGAATTGCGATAGCTCTTTTTCCAATTGCATCAGATGTTTTGGCCTTAACACTAACCCAATAAGAATTGGAAGATGAATACCCTGTTAGAAGCGCATTCATTGTATTTACTGTAGCAACAGAATCCATATATTCAGCTCCTAACACACTAACCTCGTACGCAGTTGCTCCTGGCACTGAATCCCAAGTTAATTCAAATGAGTTTGGGCAAGAAGTTGAAACCAAAATATTATTCGGCACACCAATAATACTAAATGGCATGGAAGAGGTTCCAGATACAGAATTTCTGGTAACACGAATTAAGGCTGCACCAGAAACAACGTTTGGAACGCCCCAATTGTAGGATCTTGAACTTGCAGGTACAGAATTATTTATAGTAGTCCAAGTACCCCCATTATTTATGGAATATTCTAAGGTAAATGGATTGGTTCCAACTACTGCATCCCAACGAATTGTTTCTGATGTTCCAGGTTCTAGTCCTTCTCCTCCAGTTGGGTAAGTCACAATAATTTCATTAGAAATAAACTCATAAATCAAAAAGTATTTTTGTGGCCCTTGAGGTATGGAGGTTCCATTAATAGTCACAGTGTGATTCCCAGCAGTTGGGTTATCAATAACCACCTGCTCCATGTTATTCAAATTATCAATACCATTTGTCGCAGGAAGATCTAACGTAGTTGCATTTGGTGTAGGGTCCAAAATGTACGGTTGAAAATTCATTGAACTTGGATCTGCTACGAGCATATCTAAATTATTCACTAAAGCAGTAGTGGTAACCGTAGATCCTTCAAAATCATTCCAATACACCATTATTTTCACTTGTTCCGTACCAGAAGGAACATTAATTACATGGTTTTTCGTTGCGCCTTGTGAAATAGAATCTTCTAAAAATGTGTTATTTTCAAATACTTTAACCACTCTACGTGCATTTAATCTTCCCCAACCATATTTAAAATCAGGACCTACATTCCCTAAATCATCTGCGGTGTTTAACATTGTACCCTTTACTAGAGCCGATGATGGAGTCACTCCTCCATTTAAAGACCTGTAGGCATGAACGAGTTGTCCGTAAGTTCCAGAAACGCCTGGTGCAGCCATGGATGTTCCTGTAAGGTTTGCATATGTATTGTTGGGTTGACAAGAATAAACTTGGGTTCCATTGGCACAAATATCTGGTTTAATTCTACCATCACTTGCGGGTCCGCGGCTACTTGAACCAGCCAATACGTCTAAATACGTTACATTTCCAACCGCCAGAACATTTTTACCTGCTTTTATTCCACCAGTAATATTACCCCATCCTGAACCAGCTCCATAGCCACAATTAGAGGTCCCTGAATTACCCGCAGAAAAAACGTGCATTAAATTAGGCATCTGACGAATTTGTTGATCTGCAGTTTGTGCAAAACTTGTGTATCCTGCATTACATCCATTTCCATAGGATGTTGAGGTGACCACAACACCTGGATTGAAATACGAAACAGGCGTACTATTTACTGCATCCCAAACATCATATACCTTAATATCAGCACCCCAAGCCATTCCTCTTCCCATTGGGTCCAGGTTACCCGCTCCCATCATTATCCCAGAAACATGATCACCATGGCTACCACTACTTGGCCCTACACTTGTTTGATCCATTCTTCCTGTATAATCAATATGAGGACCTAGTTCTCCATCATCTCCTATAGCTAACCAAACCCCTAATCCATTATATGAAACCGGATTTAATGTTGGGTTAGAAATATAATTGGATCGATGATTTGATTGGCCAACAATATCTTCATGTTCTGCTGGTGGATCAATCGGTTCTATATATTTCACCAAGGGATGCGAAGCTAATTTTTGAATATTAGAAATAGGGATTTCAATAGTTGTTAAATTGGAGTACGCGTACCTACTTATAACTATTCCTCCTAAAATGCCATAGTAATTCTCCATTTCCGAAGAACTAGCACTTGCGAAATTTTGAACGACTAATTTAATTTTATCCCCATTTAAAGCATGTAATGGATAATTTTGAAAAGCCACATCATTACTCATTTTAAATTCGGGTAGGATTAAATATACCCCATCAATGGCATATTGCTTCAAATCTTGAATTTGAACTGAAGCCGAAACCTTCACCATAAAACTATTATTCGGAACATACTCCAAAAGCTCTACCCCATTATTCTTTAATGTGGCTTTTACAGCGTCAGTGGGTATTTTTTCAAAATGAACATAAAGGAAATAACTATCTTCATATTTCATCGATTCAAAATCCGACATTTTAATCTTATCTATATTGGGATTTAATTCATACTCCCCAGATTTTAGTTTTATAACATTTTTAGATTGTGCATTAACAAATCCATTTAAAGCAATCAGAACAAATACGATTACAACTCTACAGGTAATTTTTATCATGAAGATTTTTTTATTTTAACAAAGGATGCAATCTACGGAAAAATTGAAGTTCATCAAACCAAAAGAATAGAAATTCCGTTGAAATGACAATTCTTATATAAAACTACCCTTTAACGCTATTTTTCAGGCCTAAGTTTTACATACCACACTATACCATTTTTCAATTTGAATGTTAACAACCGTTAAATAAAAAGAGGCATGAAACTATTCCACCTCCTTTCGCGTATATATCTACAGCTGGCAAACAATTGCCACGTTCAATTAAAATACGAACTATATGTCAACGAATAAAAATTCCATTTCAGAAGCCATCAAAAAACGAATTAAAATTCGTTTAGATCATAAAACCATTATAACTTTAAAAGATATGACCCGATTTGACTATTGGAAGTCATTATACCCAAACGCAATAATAATTTCATAGCTAATGTGAAGTAGTGTGGCTTCGCATAGTTTTAATTAGAATTCGTTCTGCAAATCAGAACGAATTCTTTTCGCCATTTCGTAAAACAGTTTATAGTTTGGTTTAGTTAGGAAAGTTGATTCTTTCGATTGTTAGAAAAACCGCTGAGTATTCAGTGGTTTTTTGTATCGCAATTTTTTTCATGAAAAAAGGGGCTCCAAAATCAATAGATTCTGAAGCCCCTTTTTATAAATTCTTTATTTAGAGATCCTAACTTTTGGATTTTTTCTTCTTAATATCCTTTACAAACTTTCCATTTATACTTTGACCCAAAATTATAACATCTTTTGATCTGCTGTATTCTTCAATGGCATGTTGCATTTGCTCTTCTGTATCTCTTACTAATTTGATTCCAGAATTTGCACCTCTATTTCTTACCTCGATGTAATATCCATCTCTTAATTTTTTCGGTTTTGTTGGAGGTCTGCCCATAATAATATTCTATTTAAAGTATTTAATTCAACTATATAAAGCAAAAAGAAGGCAAGAATCACGACTAAATCCTTTTGTTTGAAAGGTTTAATATGCTGCATGCATACCTATTTGCGGTTGGCAATATAGGTCAGCGAATTGTATAATTCAAGAAATTAGCCAATAACTATAAAAAATTATATAAAATAATTTTATAGCTTTAACATATTCTGCACAATTGGTGTTAATCCGCTAAAGAAAAACTCCACCGCAATAACCATTACAATTAGGCCCATTAACTTCATTAAAACCCTATTACCAGTAGCCCCAAGAGCTTTTGAGATTCGTGTAGCACTAATAAAAATTAAATATGAAATTAACATAATCAACGCCATAGTAGAAATTAGAACCACCTTCTTCTCCAAAGAATTAGCATCATCCATTAAAACGATAGAATTCGTTATGGAACCTGGTCCAGCAATCATTGGTATCGCCAAAGGAGTGATGGAAATATCATTTACATAGGAATTTTCTTCGTCCTTGTCGTTAAATTTCATTTTCCCTAGGCGGGCGTGAAGCATATCCTGCCCCATTATAAAAAATATTATTCCTCCAACTACCCGAAAACTATTTACAGAAATTCCAAAAAATGAAAACATTAACTGGCCTGAAAATGCAAATACAAGCAAGGTAAAAAATGCAACTATCATAGCTTTTCTAGCTGTTTTATTTCTTTGTTCACTGGTTAATGATTGCGTCATTCCAAGAAAAACGGGCATGGAACCTAGCGGATTAATCAATGTAAAATATGACGTGAAAACCAATATTGCGTAGGTATATAAACCTTCCATTTCAAACATACGTATAACCTTATTTTTTGGGCTGCAAAAGTAACCACACCTTTCTGATAACCATACAATTATTCTACGATTAATTATGATTATTATCAGACTAGAAAAAATCTCATTCCTTAAGGGTTTTTATCCATCAATCGCTAGAAAACAAAAAAGCTAATTACTAATTGTTGTTGTTCCCTCAATTTTCATTGGAACGGTAATCACGTCCGCTTCCTTGGTCATTTTCATAAATATATTTCCAGAAATATTTTGATTTTCATTAGAGGCCCGTACCCATCCAGATTTAATTATAACCTCTATTTTCCGGGTAGCGGTTCCAGAAAGTTCTGTCTTTGAAAAAACGCCATTCTTCATTTCGAATTTATCCATTTTTGGCGCTATTAAGTTTGAAGTAGACGTAATAATATATACCTCGTTTTCTATGCTTTCCAATACATACGTGGTATTCATTTCAAAAACCATGGTAGATTTGAAAGTTGTTTCCTTACTCCAAGTTTCACCAATATTAACCGATTGATCAGGGAAAATTGCGGTTTGCATCTCTAAACTCTTAGTAACCGCCTCTTCTCCAAAAGAACTATTTATTTGTTCTGAAAACTCCATTCTTTTTTCCTCTGATACCTCCGGGAGTCCGTCCAATAAGCCAGTTAAAATCTCATTTATACCCGTTACAGAGTTTACTTTCCCTTTTTTATCCAAGTTCAACTGAAAGGTTTTACCAACCAATTTATTAAACAATAAAGCCATCATATCGGTGATGGAATCATTAATAACCTGCCCAGATTGGAATTCCATTTTTGCGAGGGGCATGTCCATTTTAATACCTAAGCTGGTATATTTTACATCTAATTCGTAACTGGTTTCTGTAACTTCCTTTACCAAATATTCCATCCCCCCATCAATCGCCATGCTTATTTTTATTTCCTGACCATTAAATTCCTGAACTATGGTCATCTCTGTTACCATGTTTTGAACATAGGTTCTTCCTTCTTCGAGGTGTAGGGATATATCATATTTTTTGGCTTGAAGGTTAAGAATACTTACAAATAACATGACAACGGCAAATACATTTTTCATAAGTCTATTTTAACTATTTCGTATTGTTTTTTTTTCATTTTAACATGAATAAATTTGAACGGGATAAACTTATACTTTTTCGGGGTTTTGGCCTCAAAAAAAATCCCTTAGCCAAATTCAAATTTGCTAGCCGTGAAATCGTAAATTTGCAGCCTTTAAAATAGGTTCATGGTTAAAAAAGTTATTCTTCTCATTTTTGATGGTTTTGGAATTGCAAAGGATCCCAGCGCATCGGCAATTAACAGTGCGAAAACACCGTTTTTCTCGTCTCTCTCTTCAAAATATTCCCATTCACAGTTACAAGCTTCAAGTACCTTTGTTGGGCTGCCAAACGGCCAAATGGGAAATTCTGAAGTAGGACATATGAATTTGGGGGCGGGTAGAGTTATTTACCAAGATATCGTTAGAATTAACAAAGATATTACTGAGGGTACTTTCCAAAAAAATCCAGTACTTATAAAGGCTTTTGATACGGCCATAAAAAACAATAAAAAGATACATTTGATTGGGTTACTATCGAATGGCGGTATCCATTCTCATATTGACCATATTAAAGCCTTCTCCAATTACGCTAATCAAATCAATTTTAATGATTTGTTTCTTCATGCCTTCATGGATGGTCGGGATACGGATCCCAAAAGTGGAAAAGGTTTTTTAAAAGAAATTGAATACCATTTTTCAAAAACCAAAGGCACTATTGCAAGCATTATTGGTCGTTACTATGGAATGGATAGAGATAACCGTTGGGAACGGGTACAAGAAGCATATCATTTACTGGTAAATGGAAAAGGTGAGAAATTCATTTCCGCAGAAAAAGCTATTGAAAACTCCTATTCTAATGCTATCACCGATGAGTTTGTAACCGCCAGTGTTATTACCCAGAACGAAAATCCAATTGCAACAATTGAAGAGGGCGATGTAGTCATTCATTTTAATTTCCGAAGTGATCGTGCCCGTGAATTAACTGCCGTTTTAACTCAAGGCGTTGAAAACGAATTCAATATGCATACCTTGGCATTGAATTACTATTGTATGACTACTTATGATTCAAAATTTAAGGGTCTTGAGGTTTTATATAAAAAGGATAACTTAAATAATACATTGGGCGAGGTAATTTCTGCAAACGGTTTAGAACAAATTAGAATTGCAGAAACCGAAAAATACCCGCATGTCACCTATTTTTTTAATGGCGGAAGAGAAACCCCTTTTGAAGGGGAAAAACGCATATTAATACCTTCTCCAAAGGTAGCTACCTATGACCTACAACCTGAAATGAGTGCCTTTGAAGTGCGTGATGCTATTGTAAATGAACTTAAAAAGAAATCGGTTGATTTGGTTGTTTTAAATTTTGCCAACCCAGATATGGTAGGACATACTGGTGTTTGGGAAGCAGCAGTTAAAGCCGTTGAAACTGTTGATACATGCGCTGAAATGGTTGTAAATACCGGACTTGAAAATGGATACTCCACCATATTACTTGCGGATCATGGAAATGTGGATTGCATGAAAAATGAAGATGGATCTCCTAATACAGCACATAGTACTCAACCCGTTCCATGTTTTTTTATAAATGATCAATTTCATCCCGATTTAAAAGATGGTAAATTAGCAGACATTGCGCCTACTATTTTAAATTTTATGGGACTGGAAATCCCAAAAGAAATGGACGGTGAAATCCTTTTCAAAATACAATAAGTATGTTGTATTTTGTTTCGCTAAAAAATAAAATAAATAATCGCAAATTATGAAAGCATTAAAATATATCGGAATTTCTATCGTGATCCTACTGCTCATCTTTGTAGGATTTGGATATATGCAAGACAAGGAAGTTTCCGTAAGTAGATCGGTTGTGGTAAATGCACCCATGGAAGTGGTTTTCGATCAATTTAACAATCTTGAAAAAAGACTTCTTTGGTCACCATGGGAAGCCCAAGATTCGACCATGAAACCTAAGTTGGGAGAAATAACCAAAGGAGTTGGTGCGAGTTATTCTTGGAATTCCAAAGAAAGCGGTGCGGGGAAAATAAAATATTCTGAAGTGGTGGAAAATCAACTTATTCAATCTGAACTTTATTTTGGAACGGAAGATGAAGATCCGGGGCAAGGATTAATGATTTTCTCTCAAGAGGAAGATGGCGTAAAAGTTACCTGGGAAGTTCACATGAACATGGGTAATAATCCATTTATGAGACTAATGGGACGATATATAGATGAAGTGGTAGGGCCTACTTTTGAAAGTGGATTACAATCCATGAAAGAAATATCAGAGGCAGAAAAAGATTCACAACCAGATTATTCTGCTATAGAAATTACAGAAACTACAGTGGAATCCATTCCGTGTATTAGTATTCTGGATTCGAGTTCTATGGATGAAATGAGTCAAAAAATTGGAACTGATTACGCGTTACTTGGTGCCTTCTTAGGAAAAAATGGTGTTTCGATAAATGGATACTCTAGAATGGTTTATCATAAATGGGAACCGCCTACTAAAATCGTTTTTGAACCTCAATTTGTTGTAGATCAAACACTTGATATTCAAGACCCTAATGTCATTACTGGAACAACGTACGGAGGAAAAGTCATTACAGCCACGCACATCGGTTCTTATGAATCGTCAGGAATAGTTTGGGAAGCCTTAGATGCTTACATCTTAGCAAATAATTTTGAAGCAAGTTCTGATCCATGGGAAGAATATGTCAATAGTCCTGAAAATGAACCGGACCCAAATAAATTAATTACAAATATTTACATGCCAATTAAATAAATATTCGATTAGAAGTCAAACATTCTTATAGTTTCAGGGATGGGATAATTTCAGTTCTTGAAACAATAAATTAAATCTCCCAAGCTCTTTAACCCATTTAACTTTGCAATTCAAAATGTAGTAATGCCAAAATCACGACTTTATTTAATGGGGCTTGCCACCATAATAGGCTTTCCAACGATTGGAATAACACTTATAGGTTTTATTGAAAATGACCCATGGGACTTTCAATTTAATTGGTTTTATCCTCTACAATTTTATTATCAAATTCTTTTGGGATTAACATTTGGAACCTTGGCAGGACTATTTGCCTGGTGGTTCATCAATAGACCTGCCTTTTTACAAATTAAAATGAAGTACGGGATAATGATCAACAGCCTTAACTTGACATTATGGGATGTTTTGTTTTTGTCGTTTTGTGCAGGTGTTGGAGAAGAATTTTTATTTCGAGGTGTTTTACAACCCTATTGGGGTATTTGGATAACGGCAATAGTTTTCGTTGCCATTCATGGGTATTTAGACCCGCGAGATAAAAAAATGATGGCTTACGGTATTTTAATGACTGTTATCATTGGCGCTATTGGATATATGGCAATCTACTTTGGTTTAATTTCTTCCATGATGGCGCATTTTGCGATTGATGTGGTTTTACTATATAAACTGAGTATAGACAAAGCTTTTGCAATTAAAATATCACAACCCAATCACGAAATGAGAGCGTTCAACCCCGATGAAACTACGGATGAAAAACCGGAACATCCGATAGATTAAGCCCTGGTAGTTTAGCTAATTCTTTAATTGTAAATCCACATTAATACCGGCTTTTGGGTTGATTTCAGCACCTTATCTAGGTATAACAAGGTGTTATTTGAAACCATTGGACAGCCCCAACTTGTAACCAAATACTCCGGATAAATTTCCGCATCGTCCACATATTCATACGCGTGTAATACAATAAATCTATCATATGCATTACTATTGGTTGACTCAAGACCATGTAACTTGTAATTGAAATGCACCCCCCAATTACTCCAGCCCCGTTTTCCAATTTTATACTTTCCTATGGATGAACAATGACTTTCAGGTACATTGCTAAATTGGGCAATTTTACCATCCATATTTCCTTTACCAGATCCATGGGCACAAAGTGCCGACTTTATAACCGATTGTTTTTGAAAGTCATACACGAATAACCTATTCCTACCGGAATGAACTTTCATATCAATAAAAATACATTTGGCCGTGTCTAAACCATTCTTTTTAACGTAATTTTTTGCCTCAATTATTCGTGATTTGGATGGCTGGTTTACCGGGTTACTAGGTGAAAGTGTTTCTAGGCTTGGATTGTTCTCGGGAGATTTAACGGTTCCAAATCCTAAAAATAAGAAAACAACTACGAGTAATTTCGACATAAAATTTGAGATTTATTAGTCAACTAATTTCTCTTTGAAATATTTTAAGCCAAAATCAAATAACAGTTAAAATTCCTTATTAAATATTCATTTTCTCCAAACCCAAGATTTTACCACTCCCAACCAAAACCCGTATTAAACAAATAATCTACATCACCAGCCCCAGATGTAGGCTGATTATCATAATTCACGGTTAACCCACTCTTGAAATAAAAATCAAGTGGAAGGTCGTATTTCAAATCAATTTTAAAATCAGACCTAATCCTTCCAACTTACGTAATTCCGGGATAAACAGTCAATTTTGTATACAAGCCAAAATCTCCAAAATCAAACATATTCAATTCCGTACCAATAAAACTTTCAATACTTTCCTTATTACTTTCTCCGTTGCTAAAATCTTCCGAAACGTAGGATGCTCCGCCCGTAACACCCCAATACATTTTATTACTGTGAATTAAAAAATATCCAATACCCACTTTACCATTTAATCGTAAATTGAGTAATTGTTCTGTATTGGAAAGAAAATCAACTCCAGCTAACACAAACCAATCTTTGGGCAAAAAGATATTGACATTTAATCCCCCATCCTTTCGTTGCGTTGACGCGACAGAATCTTGTCTTGAAAACAAACTATTATATCGGGCATCCCAAGACCACTTTTTTCCAAGGTAACCCAAACCAACATTCATGTTTATTTGTCTCAAGTTTTGAGCCTTCGTTAGATTTAGTCCAACATCAACATTTGCATAAAGTTGAGCCCAAACCGCATCATCTATTGACTTTAAATATACAATCTCATTGGCTTCAACCCGTATGTTTTCATTTTCGGTGGTGACAATATTTACTCCTGAAGAATCACCACTTGCAATTACCCCATTTATACGCGTTCCGTCAGATAGAGTAATTAAATATTCAGATTGAGTTGAAATAGTTTCAACTCCCTTCCACTCTATCTTAAAGTCAGAATCGCTATACCCAGTTTCAAATGTAATAACACCCTTATTTAATGATTTTAATTCTCCCACAATTTTGTCCCCATTGCTAAACGTGACTGTGTCTTGAGAGTATGAATTTACCGACCATAAGACAATACAAAGCATTACTATAACTTGATAATTTTTCATTTAAACGTTTTTTCCAAATGTAAAAAAATCAGGCGATTATTGCGATTTCATTTATTTCAGCTAGGCAAATCACCATTTGTGAGGTTTGTGATAAATATTACTTTTACCCACTTATTATTAATTATTTAAATCCAAAAAATGAAATTAAAAACCTTATCATCTATTGTCTTGGCCTCATTAATGATGCTATTAGTTATTTCAACAGCTTGTAATTCTGAAAATAAATCTGAAGAAACAACAGTTGAACAAGCAGCTGATAGTGATTCAGACGAAACAAAATCAAAATGCGAAAAGAAATGCGATAAAAGCAAAAAATGTGAAATAAAATGCGACTCAACTTGCTCAATAGAGTGCGATGGTATTTGTGGCGTGGATTGTACAAAATGTGACGAAGCGTGTCAAAAAACATGTACAGACAAACGTGAAGCATGTAAAAAGAAATGTGATTCAAAAGAAAAATGCACCGGTAAATGTGCTCCTTCTTGTACGCATGAATGCGATGGAGTTTGCGGAAAAGATTGCACAAAATGTGATGGTGAAAAAAGATCTTCATGTGAAAAAGATTGTAAAAAAGCATGTTGTTCTTCTGATTCAAAAGAAGGAGCTCACAAATGTGAGGATGGAAAATGTGGTGAAGGAAAATGTGAGGAGGGTAAGTAATTCTCAATAAAAATTTAGGCCTATCCAATTTTGGATAGGCTTTTTTATGCCTCTATTTTTAACATTTAATTATCTTTTTGAAGCAATCCCTAAGCATATATAATTTGTACTTTTACGTTCAAACTAAAACCATTATTATGAAATCAAAAATTTATTCTGTATTGACATTAGTTGCATTTATAACCTTGGGTTTTTCTATGATGTCTTTCAATACGCTATCTGATAATCAAGCCGCTACTGAAATTTCTACAGATGGCGATTGCGACAAATGCAAAAAAGCAGACTGTAAAGGTGATTGCGAAGTAACAGCGGAACATAAATGTACCAAAGAATGTAAAAAAGACAGTAAATGCACTGCGGAGAACAAAGCTGAAAAACCTAGAAAAGAAGCTACACCATCAAAAAGTTCTTGTTGTGAGAAAAAATCTTGTGATGAAAAGAAAAAAGAATAAGTAAAATTTGGATTTAATATTTTGAAGCTCCTGGACGAAAGTCAGGAGCTTTTTTTTTGCATAATGGTTTTCCTTTAAACTCTTCAAAATTTTCTACGACAAAAATTCACCTAAACATACTTAAAACTAGACGTATAGTCCGATTATAATTGAAATATATGCCAAGATTTCTGTATTTATCCCGAAATATTATTCGGTACATAATTTGACCTACCCAATCGAATCTTTAAAATATATACTATGAACTTAGATAAATTCACAATAAAATCACAAGAGGCTATCCAAAAAGCACAACAAGTTGCCCAAGGGAATGGCCATCAAGCCATTGATACTGGACATTTAATGAGTGGTATCATAATGGTAGACGAAAATGTAACTCCTTTTTTACTAAAAAAACTAGGTGTTAATATTTCCACATTTACACTAGCTTTAGAAAAAATAATAAGTACGTATCCAAAAGTTAGCGGAGGAAATGTGTACTTATCCAACAACGCTTCTCAAGCTTTAACAAACGCAGAAAACATTGCAAATAAAAATGGCGATGAATTCACATCAATTGAACATTTAATTCTTGGTTTATTAAATGGAAATGATGATGTTGCACGAATGATGAAGGATAGCGGTCTAAATCAAAAAGATCTTCAAACCGCCATTACTGAACTTCGAAAAGGGGAAAAAGTTACCAGCGCAAATGCAGAGGAGAATTATCAGTCGTTGGCTAAATATGCAATCAATTTAAATCAACACGCCAAAGACGGTAAATTAGATCCAGTTATTGGACGAGATGAGGAAATTAGACGTGTACTACAAATTCTTTCCCGTAGAACAAAAAATAATCCAATCCTAATTGGTGAGCCAGGTGTGGGTAAAACAGCTATTGCTGAAGGACTTGCGCATAGAATCATAAATGGTGATGTTCCAGATAATTTGAAAAGTAAAGTGATTTACTCTTTGGATATGGGTGCATTAATTGCGGGCGCTAAATTTAAAGGAGAGTTTGAAGAGCGACTTAAAGCGGTTGTAAAAGAAGTCATTTCAGCAAACGGAGAAATCGTTCTATTCATTGATGAAATTCACACTTTAGTTGGCGCTGGAAAAGGCGAAGGAGCAATGGATGCTGCAAATATTCTAAAACCCGCATTAGCAAGAGGTGAGTTAAAAGCCATTGGTGCCACTACTCTAGCAGAATACCAAAAGTATTTTGAAAAAGATAAGGCTCTAGAAAGACGATTCCAAAAAGTAATGATTGATGAACCAAGTGATGAAGATGCTATTTCCATCCTACGTGGAATTAAAGAAAAGTATGAAGCACACCACAAGGTTAGAATTAAAGATGAGGCAATTATTGCTGCCGTTGAGTTATCTCAGCGTTATATTACCGATCGATTTTTGCCGGATAAAGCCATAGATCTAATTGATGAAGCTTCTTCAAAACTACGTATGGAAATGAATTCTATGCCTGTAGAACTTGATGAACTAGAACGTAAAATACGTCAATTAGAAATTGAACGGGAGGCCATTAAAAGAGAAAAGGACACTAAAAAACTAAATATCTTAAATAAAGATATCGCGGAATTAAGTGATAAACGAAATGGCGTTAAAGCCCAATGGGAAAGTGAACGTCAAGTAGTTAACGGTTTACAGGAAACGAAAGAGCATATAGAAAACTTCAAAGTGGAAGCGGCCCGAGCTGAACGCGAAGGAAATTTTGCTTTAGTTGCAGAAATCCGTTACGGAAAAATGGTTGAAGCCCAAGAAAAACTAAAAGAATTTGGAGCCAAACTAGAAGAGATGAAAGTGGCGGGTTCTGTGCTCATTAAAGAGGAAGTGGATGCCGAAGATATTGCTCAAGTTGTTGCAAAATGGAGCGGAATTCCGGTGAGTAAAATGCTACAAAGCGAGCGCGAAAAATTACTTAGTTTGGAAGCAGAACTTCATGAACGAGTTGTTGGACAAGATGAAGCTATTCAAGCCGTAAGTGATGCTGTTAGAAGATCCCGAGCGGGATTACAAGATCAAAACAGACCAATTGGATCCTTCCTATTTTTAGGAACCACTGGCGTTGGGAAAACCGAACTTGCAAAAGCTTTAGCTGAATTTTTATTCGATAATGAAAATGCCATTACGCGAATTGATATGAGTGAATATCAAGAACGTCATTCTGTTTCAAGACTAGTTGGTGCACCTCCTGGATATGTTGGATATGATGAAGGCGGACAACTTACAGAAGCCGTGAGACGTAAACCTTATTCAGTGGTTCTTTTAGATGAAATTGAAAAAGCGCATCCAGATGTGTTTAATATTCTTCTTCAAGTTCTAGACGATGGGAGATTAACGGATAACAAAGGACGGGTAGCCAATTTTAAAAACACGATTATTATCATGACATCCAATATAGGATCGGATGTAATTAGAGATAGCTTCGAGAATTTAAAAGAAAGCAATAAAGACCAATTAATTGATGATACACGTATAAAGTTATTGGAACTTTTGAAACGTAGTTTGAAACCAGAGTTTTTGAATCGTATTGATGAAACTATAATGTTCTTACCACTAAGTAAATCAGATATTCAAGAAATTGTTCGATTACAATTTAAGGGAGTTCAAAAAATGTTAGCAAAACAAGATGTGCATGTTACAGCAACAGATGAAGCCATCGACTTGCTAGCTGAAAAAGGTTACGATCCACAATTTGGGGCAAGACCCGTAAAAAGAATAATTCAACGTGAATTATTAAACGAGCTTTCCAAAGAAATACTTTCGGGTAGTGTTCATCAAGGCTCAAAAATAGCCATTGACGCAAATGCAACGGGTTTCATTTTTACGAATGAAGGAGAAATAAAACCAGATTTAAACCCGGAACATTATGATAACATTGAGGAAGCCGAAATTGTTCAATAAATAATCTAAAAGGTTTGGAGTAATTAGGGTTCGTTTTCAAATGAAAACGAACCCTTTTTTATTCTAATTGACACATATAAGATACCTGAACTCACCCTTTTATCAGAATAAAAATCAGTCTGAAATATGATTAATATATCCCTTTAAAACCTAACTATTTGCGAACTTCGTAGTAATAATTACCATTTTGAAATATTCAAAAAAATGAAAACTATTTTAACCATCATTAGCATATTAATTACTTCCACACTAACCGCTCAATGCGACAACTTAAGTGTTACGGAAAAAGGATTTAACATCACTACTACAACGCCTACCAAAATAAAAGAATTCTCCCTTAGCAAAATTTATTTTAGTGATTACACTCCCCCTGCCTCATTGATTTACCTTTTTCTAAATGCTGATGGATCGTATATTAAACCGGTAGTTTTAAAAGAACTCGCAAAAAAATCAAATGTAACTATTCATTTTACGGATAGTACGACCCTCAGACTTCGCACATTGATCGACTATGATTATGTTGGTGAAAACATATACTCCTACCGCACTGTAATTTTTTTAAATGATCTGTACATAAAGGAGCTCTCTACTAAAAAAGTGGCGTATTATGAACTTTACCAGTTCAAGACTATTCTATCTGGACGTAAAGGGGAGTATTTATTTGATTATTTGAATTGCATGATTTCTAAGGAAAAGTAAAATCAACTTCAAATCCGTTTGATTTTACAAAAAAAACATACTTACCTAATAGTTTATTTCGGTTAAGGCTACCTTTGCTGTTTTACTAAATAAAATTCGCATGGCATTTTCAGGATTGGGATTATCTACAACGCTATTAAAGGCTCTACAAGCCAATAATTACAAACAACCTTACCTAATTCAAAAGCAAGCCATTCCGGCAATTTTAGAAAAAAAAGATGTTTTAGGAATCGCGCAAACGGGTTCAGGTAAAACGGCTAGTTATGTTCTACCAATTTTAATGAACTTAGCAACATACCAACCTTCAAAAAATCGTCAAATCCCTGTTTTAGTAGTCGTCCCTACCAGAGAATTAGCTGTTCAAGTTAAAGATGTATTTCAACAATTTAGTAGCGGTTTACTCCAACCAGTAAAAACTATGGCTGTTTTTGGGGGTGTTTCAATAAATCCTCAAATGAAATCATTGAGTGGCGTAAGTGTTTTAGTAGCTACTCCCGGAAGATTAATTGAATTGGTAGAATCGAATGCTGTAAGCCTTTCTGGTGTTAAAGCTTTAGTGCTTGATGAGGCAGATAAAATGTTGAACTTGGGTTTTGAAGAAGAAATGGCTAAAATCATTTCAAAACTTCCAGCTGTTCGTCAAAACCTGCTTTTTTCTGCGACTTTATCTGATGACGTCAAAAAAATAAATCAACTCATCCTTAACAATCCAATTGTAATTCAAATTGAACCTAAGGAAGAAACAACGAATTTAATTAACCAAGTCGGCTATTTCGTTACCGAAGAAAATAAGGGTCCTTTGCTTCGATTTTTGATCGAATCTAAAGAAATGAATCAAGTTTTGGTATTTGTTTCTTCGGTATTCAAAGCAGATAATTTGGTTAAAAAATTACGTAAAAATAATATTGATGCTACGGCTATCCATGGTAAAAAGAGCCAAGGTTCAAGAACCGATTCCATGGTGAAATTTAAGAATGGTAAGTTGCGCGTTCTTGTAGCTACCGATTTGTTAGCCAGAGGAATTGATATTGAATTTCTTCCGTATGTAATAAATTATGAACTTCCCAGATCTCCAAAAGATTACGTTCATCGTATTGGGAGAACAGGTCGAGCTGAAAACCCTGGAGAAGCCATAACTTTTGTCACTCCGGAAGATCAGGCCCATTTCAAAGTAATCCAAAAGAAGATGAAAAAGAATGTGGATATGATTGATAGTGAGTCTGTATTAAGTTAAACTCTGTTGATTGTGATAAATATTAGAAATACTTGTATATTAGTAACATACAAGTATTCATTTTCACACACCCATTAAATCAGTATCAATATGCCAATTTTTATGGACAGACATGATGTATCCGCGAAGGTAACTGCTGAAAATGTTGCCCAATTACATCAAGAAGATCTGAAAATTCAGGACAACTACAATTGTAAGGGTTTGACTTATTGGTTTGATGATGTTCGGAAAACAGCATTTTGTTTGGTTGAAGCCCCTAATAAACAATGTATAATTGATATGCATAATAACGCCCATGGAGAAGTTCCTCACAGAATTATTGAAGTGAACCCTAGCATTGTTGAATCCTTTTTAGGAAGAATTGAGGATCCAGCAAAATCAAAAAATAGCGACCTAAACATAATAAATGATCCTGCCTTTAGAATTCTTTTAACTCTTAGGAACAATCATTTTCAAGATGATTTTCTTGAAAAAACAGTATCCAAGTTTCATGGAAGAATTGTAACTGTAAATCTTATTTCTTTTACCTCAGTGAGCTCGGTAGTTCATTTCGCTATTGAAATAAATTCCTTTTTCGCGAAATCGAATTCTCCATTTGGAATTGGAATTGCCTCTGGTATCCCTGTTACCGAAAAAGATGAAATTTTTGAAAACACTATTAAACTTTCAGAACGACTTTCAAATGTAGCGTTGAACAACATTTGTATTTCTCAAGAAGTCTTCGATTTATTTATGAGTGAAAATCAAAACAAGTTTCCTTTTCATGAACAAATAACAATCACAAAAAAGAATGAGGAAAAATTCCTAACCAGTTGGATGGATTATTTGGATGCTAATTTTCAAAATACTGATTTACAAGTGAATGATTTTAGTGGAGATTTAGGTTTTAGTAGATCTAAGTTTTACCGTGTTTTAAAATCTATATCCGGTAAATCTCCAAATATCTTTTTGAAAGATTTCAGATTAAACAAAGCTTTAAACTTATTAAAAACAACTGATCTATCGGTTTCTGAAATTGCTTTTCAATCGGGATTTAATAGTCCCTCTTACTTTTCAAAATGTTTTCATAAAAAATTCACTGTAAATCCTACTGCATTTCAAACCATAAATTAGGTCTGAACCAAAATTACCAGTTTTTGAACCATTTGTGCTATTGATTTTTTTAAGTCTTATATAAATTTGATTTTGAATCAATTAAATCATTTAATACACGAATCATGAAGAAAATTATACCCATTGTTTTAGTACTTGTTACCCTAGTTTTTATTGGCTATGCCAGTTACACAAAAGCTTTGCCGATAAACGAAGAAACTACTCTTTTTGAGAGATTAGGAGGTGAAGACGGTATACGTAAAATTGTTGATGAGGTAGTTGTCGCCCATAGTTCAAATTCCATTATTTCTGCACGATTTGCACCTTATTCCAATACCCCTGAAAAGGTAGCTTTAATTAAAGAACATATGGTTCAATTAATAAGTTCTGGCGGTGGAGGACCACATACTTATGAAGGAAAAGACATGAAAACCACTCACAGGGGCATGAACATTAGTTCCGCTGAGTTTGTTGCTGCTGTTGATGACATAATGAATGTACTCCAAAACAATAATGTGGACCAAAAATCTCAGAATGAGGTGCTCGCAATGGTTTGGTCTGTGAAATCTCATGTAGTTGCACAATAAAATTTAGCTTGGGTCTATAACTCAAGCTATTTCTTTACCGCAATCTTATGAAACTAATCTGTTGAAAACTAAGATTTCTCTTTGAGAACATCGCATTTCCATTCCCGTATTTTTGAGAAGAACCAATCGATATAATCATGGACGGAGATAGATTACAATTCGTTACAAGTATGCATACTAAAAACCCTAAAGATTCATTTTTAGCATTCGCGGCTGCCGTTGAAAACCAAATGGCTGGTAATCGAGCCAGAGCTATTGAAATTTGTGAGTCTATTATAGAGAATGACCCGAATTATGTGGATGCTTATTATAAACTGGGGAAACTGCACGAAAATAAAAATGAAATAGATAAGGCTATTTTAGCCTATAAAGCAGGAAAGGTCGTGGCTTCAAAAGCTAAAAATCAAAAATGCATTGGAGAACTTACAGAAGCGTTAATGCTATTGGATGAGGAAGAAGGAAACTGGTAAGCATAAAAACTTTCTCTCTTTGCCAATACTGAAGTAATTACCTTCGTTTCATACCCTAAACCACCTTTAAAAACTAAAATAAAATCTGTCTAATCCGCTATTAGATGTTTACATTTGGAGTTCTTATTTCAAAAAAAACGTAAATGAAAACAACTAATTTAATTGGCGCAATTATGACAACCTTAGTTTTAGGCTCGTGTGCCTCAGAAACTCCCCAAACAACTCCCGAAGTCAAGGAAGAATTTGAATGGGTGGTAGAAGATTTCGCTGATGTGCGCGTTCTTAGATACCAAATCCCAGGATGGGACAATTTATCCTTACAACAAAAAAAATACGCCTACTATTTAACCCAAGCCGGTTATGAGGGACGTGATATAATTTGGGATCAAAATTACCGTCACAATTTAACAATCCGTAAAGGGTTAGAGAATATTGTTACCAATTATACTGGTGATAAAAATTCAGAGGATTGGAGTAACTTTATGGAATATACCAAAAGAGTTTGGTTTTCTAATGGTATTCACCATCATTACGCTAATTACAAATTCTTACCGTACTTTTCTAAGGAGTATTTCAATACATTATTGACCGAAACAAACACAGATTTATCTGATGAGGTAGTAAACATAATTTTTGATCCTAGCGTAGATGCTAAAAAAGTAAGTTTAGATTCCAAGTCAGATTTGGTTTTGAGTTCCGCAGTAAATTTCTATGACGCAGATATAACCCAAGCAGAAGCTGAAGCTTATTACGCTTCTATTATCGATACTACAGATAAACAACCTGTTTCTTATGGATTAAATACCAAACTTGTACGTGATTCAGATGGTAATGTAACCGAAGCGGTTTGGAAAATTGATGGGATGTACGGTGCTGCAATTACAAAAATCGTTTCGTGGCTAGAAAAAGCTGTTGAAGTTACTGAAAATCAGGCGCAAGCGGATGCTTTAAATCTTCTTATTGATTATTACAAAACAGGCGACTTAAAAACTTGGGATGCGTATAACATTGCATGGTGTCAAGCTACGGAAGGAGATATTGATTACATCAATAGTTTTATCGAAGTCTATAACGACCCTTTAGGTTATAAAGGTTCATATGAAACCGTTGTTCAAATCAAAGATTTTGAGGCTTCAAAACAAATGTCTGTAGTGGCAGATAATGTTCAATGGTTTGAGGACAATTCATCTATATTAGATGAACACAAAAAGAAAAAAGTTACCGGAGTTACTTATAAAGTAGTAAGTGCTGCAGGAGAGGCAGGTGATTCTTCTCCTTCTACACCAATTGGCGTTAACCTTCCAAATGCAAACTGGATCAGAGCTACCCATGGGTCAAAATCTGTTAGTTTAGGAAACATTATTGACGCTTATAGTAAATCAAGTGGCGGTTCATATTTGGAAGAATTTGCTTTTTCTGATGAGGAAAAAGCACGTGGAAAATCTTACGGTGAACTTGGTGGAAAACTACATACGGCTTTACACGAAGTTGTAGGACATGCGTCTGGTCAAATTAATGAAGGTGTAGGCACCCCTAAGGAAACATTGAAAAATTATTCTTCCACTTTAGAAGAAGCTAGAGCTGATTTAGTGGCTTTATACTATTTAATGGATACTAAACTTGTGGACATAGGTCTCATGGAATCATTAGAAGTAGGTAAAGCAGAATATGATGGCTATATCCGTAACGGAATGATGGTTCAATTACGTAGATTAAACAAAGGGGAAGTTTTAGAGGAAGCACACATGCGTAATCGACAATTGGTAGCTTCATGGGCTTTTGAACAAGGTCAACCAGAAAACGTAATTGAGAAAAAGGTTGTGGATGGTAAAACTTTTTTTGTAGTTAACGACTATGACAAATTACGCGTGATTTTTGGAAATTTATTGCGCGAAATTCAAAGAATAAAATCGGAAGGAGACTACGCTGCTGGACAAGCCTTAGTTGAAAACTATGGAGTACAAGTAGACCCTGCAATTCATGCTGAGGTACTGGAAAGATCTGCTAAACTAAACGTTCCAGCATTCTCTGGTTTTGTAAACCCAATCATTACCCCAATTATGGATGGTGATACTATTACGGATTTCAAAATTGAATATGCAAATTCATTTGAAGAGCAAATGTTGAACTATAGTTCCCAATATGGAAACTTGTAAGTTTCAAATCTAATTCATCAAAAGCCGCTTCAAATGAAGCGGCTTTTTTTATGACTTGTAATTCCAAATCTACCCATAAATTTCAATTTTCAGAATATAATGTGGTGAATCAAAATATTCTCAATACATTTATTAATTAAATTCAAAGCATTTGAACCAATGATTAAAACATATCCCATATTTGAAAACCATTGACTCAATACTTAAACAAGCACTTCAATTCTAGGCACATATTTGTTTCAAGAAGTTTAAAAAGGACTTCCCCCACTAATCACAACAACCATCAGGTTTGCTAGCCACCTATATACCTAGCAAACACGCTAACCACTTACTACGATAAAGCCATTCTTGACGGGCCTACACCAAAGTCAAGTAAAACCAGCTCCAAAAGAGCTGGTTTTTTTATGCCAAATATTTTGCCTTATCTGAAAAAATAGAGATTTAATAAAAATAGGACTAGATCAAAAATTTATCGATTAATCCTTGGATTTTTCACCGAACGAAAATCGTCATTAGCAATTAACTATTAAAATTAAATATGGAATTATGCGGCTTGTTCCAAATAAAATTTAATTAATTTTTAACAAATTGAATCAATAATTAAAATATAAGCAAAATATTAAAATCATTGAAACAATACTTAAACAAGCACACGAAGAGTCGTTACATATTTGTTTCAAGAAGTTCAAAAGGGACTTCCCCCACTAATCACAAACACGGGCACGTTTGCTAGCCACCTACATAACTAGCAAACACGCTGACCACGTGCTACACTAACTGCCTTTCTTGACGGCCTAAACCACCATCATGATAAACCAGCTCCAGAAAAGAGCTGGTTTTTTTATGCCTATAATTCTACGAAATAATACGAAAAGCAAATCCTAAATTTTCAATAATATTAGTTGCTATTAGGCTTTCTCGACTTTCAGAGTTTAGAGCCAAATCACCGGAAAGACCATGAATAAACACGCCTAAAATGGCTGCTTGTTTCGGGACATAGGACTGGGCCAATAAACCAGTAATTATACCCGTGAGAACATCCCCACTACCTGCAGTTGCCATACCAGGATTGCCAGTAGTATTAAAAAACACCTCACCATCCGGACAAATCACGGCACTATGAGCACCTTTTAAAACCACAATAATTTTATGTGATTTCGAAAACTGTCTTGCATTTTGTAATCGGTTGAAATCTCCACAATCGTTCCCAGATATTCTTCTCCATTCGCCAAGATGGGGTGTAATAATAGAATTTTCAGGTAGCAGGTTAAATCCCTCTTGCACATTCGAAAGAATGTTTAGTGCATCGGCATCAATCACCATTGGTTTATGGAAGGTTTTCAAAAGGCTAATAACCTTTTGAGAAACTATATTTTCGGTTCCTATTCCAGGTCCAATGCCAATACTTGAAAATTTGTTTAGGTCTATTTTATTTATTTCTTCATTGGTTTGTAAATCAGGAACAGTCATCACTTCAGGGAGTGATATTTGCATAATTTCATTCCCTGATTTTGTTACCAATGCGGTCACTAAACCAGCTCCAGATTTCAGCGCTGCCTTGCAAGCCAAAACTGCAGCTCCCATTTTACCTTGGCTTCCTGCTACAATTAAAGCATGTCCAAAATCGCCCTTATAATTAAATTTATTCGCCTTTTTGCGTATTAATTTAGCTGTAAACTCCTCGATAGTATAATAATCTGTTTCTTCGCTTAATTTAAATTCACTACTTAACCCTATGGGAAGAATCACCCATTCGCCCACATTAATTGCGGATTTAGGAAACATAAACGCCAATTTCGGAAATTCGAAAGACAGGGTATATTGGGGTTGTATTATTGTCCCCTTGTTTTCATCATTATTTTCAACATATAACCCAGAAGCAATATCAATGGCAATTTTAATTTGAGGTTTTTCATTTATAAATTGAATTAAATCTCCTACCCACCCACTCACTGGTTTAGATAACCCCGAACCAAAAATGGAATCGATAATCACATTGCCAACTGTAATTTCTTCCAAGGTTGATTCCGAATTAATAGATGCAACTTTCAATCCAACTTCCTCTAATCGTTTCAAATTTATCTTGAAGTCATCGCTACTATGTTCACTAAAATGAACCACAAAAACCTGAACCTTATATCCAATTTTATGTAGTTTTCTAGCAATCACTAGACCGTCTCCTCCGTTATTACCTACACCACAAAAAATACTAAAAGTCGTTTTTTGGTTGAATTTATTGGAAATCCATTTAAATGCTTGGATTGCTGCCCGTTCCATTAAATCTATGGAATGAATCGGTTCGTTTACGATTGTATACGCATCAGCCTTTCTAATTTGGGAGGTAGAAAATATTTTCATGTCAATAAATTTGAAAACCATATCAAAGTTATAAAGAAAACCCCTTTAAAAACAGTTGATATACTATTGTTAAGCCCAAAATTTCCTTGTACTTTGGCACAACTTAATAAAATAAAAATATGTCTAAAAATTTAAGACACCTTTCTGCGCGTAAAGGACTTGAAGACAATCTATTTGATAGATTGGGTAAACTTTCTTTAGAATCTGGAACTCCGGATAAACAACAACTGAAAGAACTAGGAAAAGAGTTTTTAATAGGGGATGCAAATGCCTTTGGAACCACTACGTTTTATGATTTCATGAAACCAGAAAACAAAGAAAAAAAAGCCTACATATGTAATGGATCTGCCTGCTTATGTGCTGGTACACAAGAAAACGTTCAGGAGGAATTAGAAAAACATCTTGACGTGAATGAAATTGGCCATATGACCTGTTTAGGAAGATGCCATGAAAACGGTGCCTTTCATTATAACGGAAAAAACTATTCTGCCAAATCTGGGAATGAAATTGCCCAAATTATTAAAGATGAATCCATTTCTCATGAAGATTCTTATCACGTAAAATCTTGTTGCGAGCCAGCTCTCACAAAAGATTTTGAAGGAATGGACTATTTAAAGGGCCTTCTTGTAAAGCTATTTGCAATGACTCCAGATGAAAGTTTAGCTGAAGTAATGACCTCTCAATTACGTGGTCGTGGGGGGGCAGGTTTCCCTATGGGAATTAAACTTAAAAGTGCAAAAGATACACCGGCCGATATTCGTTATGTAGTGTGTAATGCCGATGAAGGTGACCCAGGTGCCTATTCCGATCGATACATTATGGAAAAGCAACCTTATCAGTTACTCTTTGGAATGATTGCTACGGGTTACACTATTGGTTCAAATTGGGGCGTATTATACATTCGAGCAGAGTATCCTGACTCTCCAGTAATAATGCAAGATGCCATTGATAAAATGACCGCCTTAGGTTTAATTGGAGAAAATATTTTAGGTAGTGGATTTGATTTCCATTTTAAAATTATAAAAGCGCAAGGCGCATACATATGTGGAGAAGAAACCGCATTACTTTCCTCAATTGAAGGTCAACGACCGGAAGTTAGAGTACGACCTCCATACCCTACTCAAGAAGGATTATTTGGGAAACCAACCGTAGTAAATAACGTAGAGACCCTTGCCGCTTTATATCATATTTTTGAAACCAGTGGAACTCATTATGCTTCTTTAGGTACCGAAAAATCCAAAGGAACAAAACTCGTTTCTTTGGATGGCCATTTCACTAACCCAGGAATTTATGAAGTTGAAATGGGTACTAAATTGCGCACAATAATTGATGATTTAGGCGGTGGATTTAGAATGCCGATAAAGGCAATGCATACTGGTGGACCGTTAGGGGGATTAGTTCCCATAGAAAAAATTGATGAGTTAAGTTTAGATTTTGAGTCCTTTTCAGAAAATGGATTTCTACTGGGTCATGCTACTATTGTATGTATTCCAGAATCCTTTCCAATGATTGAATATTTAGAACACTTATTTGAATTTACCTCATTTGAAAGTTGCGGAAAATGTTTCCCTTGTAGATTGGGTGCAAAACGTGGCGAGGAATTATTACATAAAGCCAGAACAGAAGATTATCAAATTGATAGAGAACTATTTAATGATTTATTAGACACTTTACAACAAGGCTCACTTTGTGCTTTGGGAGGTGGGTTACCCCTTCCAGTAAAGAATGCGCTAATGTATTTCGATGATGAATTGAAAGCCTATTTCAAAAACGCATAATTGGTCAAATCACTACAAATTACGATACAATGAAAATTGCATATATAGATAACAAACCATACGAGATAGAACCGGGAGAAACCATGTTGGCATTCATGAGACGTCATATTGGAGAAAAACCAGTTCCTACTTTATGTGATGCACCGAACTTAGATCCATTCGGGTCTTGTAGAGTGTGCAGTGTGGACGTTGCTTTGGAAGCTGGAGGTAAAACGAAAGCAATGGCTTCTTGTCACACGCCTATTGCAGAGGGAATGCATATTTTACCGAATACGCCAAATATTCAAAAACTACGTAAAAACATTATTGAGTTAGTTATTTCTGACCATCCGCTATTATGTTTAACCTGCGAGGTTAGTGGTAATTGTGAATTGCAAGATGTTGCTGCCACGGTTGGTTTACGGGATGTACGTTATCCAGAAGGTGCGAATCATTTGGATACCCCAAAAGATTTGTCGCATCCGTATATGACATCTGATTTGTCGAAATGTATCAATTGCTACCGTTGTGTACGCGCTTGTGATGAAGTTCAAGGTCAAATGGTATTAAGCATGGCTGGTAGAGGTTTTGACAACCATATTATTAAAGGCATGGATCAATCTTTTAATGATTCTGCATGTGTTTCATGTGGTGCGTGCGCCCAGGCTTGTCCAACATCAGCCATATCGGATATATTCGAATCAAAAAGTGTAGCAACTAAAGAAACAACCCGTACCATCTGTACTTATTGTGGTGTAGGCTGTAATTTAGAGGTTTCTACATTAGACGGTGAAATAAAAAGCATTCAGGCCCCAATGAATGCCGAAGTGAATCAAGGGCACACGTGTGTGAAAGGACGTTATGCTTTTGGTTTTTATAATCACCCAGAAAGATTACGAACTCCTTTAATCAAAAGAAACGGTGAGTTTGAAGAAGCGACATGGGATGAAGCTTATGAAATGATTGCCAACACCTTCACGGCTCAAATTAAAGAATTCGGACCCGATTCAATTGCAGGAATTTCTTCTGCACGTTGCACGAACGAAGAAAACTACTTGATGCAAAAATTCATTCGTGCGGTAATTGGAACAAATAATATTGATGGGTGTGCAAGAGTATGCCACTCACCCACCGCTTTAGGAATGCAACGATCTTTTGGTATGGGTGCGGCAACCAACTCAATAAAAGATTTAAAAGTTACGGATTGTATTATGGTTATTGGCGCTAATCCAAGCAGTGGTCACCCAGTGACAGGCGCGAAGATGAAGCAATTCGCCATGAAGAATAAGACGACCATTGTTATTGATCCAAGAAGAACCGAGTTAGCGGAATTTGCAACGTTTCATTTACCGCTAAAACCTGGAACTAACGTGGCCCTATTGAATATGATGATGTATTTCATTTTATCGGAAGGAAAAGAAGATAAATCGTTTATTGAATTACGTACGAACGGATATGAAGATTTTAGAAAACAAATTCTTCAATTGGATGTAGACGAAATGGAACGTGTAACCGGTGTGGATCAAAAATTAGTTCGCGAAGCGGCTTTAGCTTATGCTAGTGCACCAAATGCAATGAGTTTCCACGGTTTAGGTGTAACAGAACATTCACAAGGAACCTATACTGTTCAACAAATTGCTGACTTAGCAATGATTACAGGAAATATTGGTCGACCTGGAGTTGGCGTAAATCCTTTACGTGGACAAAACAATGTGCAAGGATCAGCAGATATGGGTGTTCAACCGCATCAAGGAGCTGGATATATGGACATTACTAAAAATGAAGTGAACGCCCAATATCAAGATTTTTACGGTGTTTCAGTACCACAAATTGTTGGGTACAAAATTCCGGAAATGTTTGATGCTGCCTTAGACGGAAAGTTAAAGTCCATGTGGATTATTGGAGAAGATGTAGTTCAAACCGATCCAAATACCCAAAAAGTAATAAAAGCATTAAAAAAATTAGACTTACTAGTCGTTCAGGAATTGTTTATGACCGAAACGGCTAAACTGGCTGATATCATTTTACCAGGTGCTTCGTTCCTTGAAAAGAGCGGAACATTTACCAATGGAGAAAGGAGAGTTCAACGTGTGCAACAGGTAGTTAAACCGGTAGGTGATGCTAAACCTGACGGGCAAATAATTGTCGATATCATGAACAAAATGGGCTATGCTCAACCTGATTATGATGCGGCAACGATGTTGGAAGAAATCAACCAAATTGTACCATTTTTTAAAGGAATTACTTGGGACAGACTAGGGAAAACCGGATTGCAATGGCCTGTTGCTGCTGATGGTACGGATACAGAAATTCTTCATTTAACAGAGTTTAAAACTGGAAGAGGAAACCTAGCCTATTTCGATTGGAAAGAATCGGAAGAGTTGGTAGAGTTCAGTAAAGATTATCCGTACATTATTACTACCAATAGAGATTTGGAACATTACAATTGTGGCGCAATGACGCGAAGAACAAACAATGTTTTACTGCATACCGAAGACGTATTGATGATTAATCCACTAGATGCTGCAGAAAAGGGAATTGCGCATGGCGATATGGTTTGCGTAGAATCACCAAGAGGAAAGGTAGATATTCGCGCTTCCTTAACCGATGAAGTAAGACCAGGTGTTTTAAGTACTACATTTCACTTTCCAGAAATTATGGTAAATAATTTAACGGGAGATGTTCACGATAGCGAAGCTAAATGCCCAGAATACAAGGTGGTTGCTGTGAATTTTAGAAAAGCCAAAAACACCCATATGCGAAAAGCAAGTGAATTGGTTGAAAAATAGAAAATGAAAGATGAGGGCCGTGGTTTTTTAATCACGGTCTTTTTTTTCAATTAGTAAAAATGGAAAATGTGGATTGCAAAATTCTTTTCATCACACCACCGTTCACGCAACTGAACACACCTTATCCGGCTACGGCTTATTTAAAAGGTTTTTTTAACACCCAAAACATTACCGCCTCACAGGTTGATTTAGGTATTGATGTTACCGTTCGACTATTTTCAAAACAAGGGTTTCAGGATATCTTCAAATTAATTGAAACTCAAAAAACTCAACTCTCTGATAATTCCAGTAGAATATTCGCTTTACATAACGAATATATCCACACCATTGATTCTGTAATTCAATTTTTACAAGGAAAGAATCAAACCATAGCGCATAGTATTGTTACTAGAAGTTATTTACCTGAAGCCTCTCGATTTAGCCAAATTGAAGACCTGGATTGGGCATTTGGAGAATTAGGATTAATCGACAAGGCTAAACATCTAGCCACATTGTATTTGGAGGATATGTCAGATTTAATTGTAGAAGCCATTGATCCATATTTTGGTTTTAGCAGGTATGCAGAAAAACTAGCTTTAGCCGCCACAAGTTTTGATGATATTAATGCGCATTTACTGGAAGATAATAACCTTATTGATTCTTATCTTTTGGATGAATTATCTAAAAACCTTGATCACTATAAACCAGAGTCCATTGCTATTTCAGTTCCATTTCCTGGGAATTTATATGGAGCTTTAAAATGTGGACAGTGGATAAAAGCAAATTACCCAAACATCCCGATTATCATGGGTGGTGGATACCCTAATACGGAACTCCGTTCCATTTCTGATGCACGCGTTTTTAATTTTGTAGACTTTATTTGCTTAGACGATGGGGAAGCTCCATTATCTATTTTACTCCAGCATTTAGATGGCAAAAGGAATGTGAAATCCCTAAAAAGAACCTTCGCATTAATCAATAACAAAGTAGTGTATTGTAACGGGGCTCCTGAGCCCGATTTTACCCATCGTGAAGTTGGAACGCCTGATTATTCTGGCTTAAAATTAGACACCTACATTTCGGTAATGGAAATTGCGAACCCTATGCACCGTTTATGGAGTGATGGGCGATGGAATAAACTAACCCTAGCACACGGTTGCTATTGGGGAAAGTGTACATTTTGTGATATCAGTTTGGATTATATAAAAAGATACGAACCGGTAAGTGCCAAAATTCTTTGCGATAGAATAGAAACTATTATCCAACAAACAGGTGATTCCGGATTTCATTTTGTGGACGAAGCGGCCCCTCCTGCCCTTTTACGAGATTTATCTTTGGAGATTTTAAGACGAAACTTAAAAGTGACTTGGTGGACAAACATTCGATTTGAAAAAAGCTTCACTTCAGACCTCACCCAGCTCATGAAATTGGCGGGTTGTATTGCCGTTTCTGGAGGGCTTGAAGTTGCATCAGATAGATTACTTAAAAAAATCAAAAAGGGCGTTAGCATAGAACAGGTTTCAAAAGTCAATAATCATTTTACAAATTCAGGAATTATGGTCCATGCGTATTTAATGTATGGTTTCCCTACCCAAACGGAACAAGAAACAATAGATTCTTTAGAAGTGGTTCGGCAAATGTTTGAAAATAACATTATTCAATCGGCATATTGGCACCAATTTTCAATGACAGCCCATAGTCCTGTAGGATTAAACCCAAGCGAATTTTCAGTCGAACGGGTTGATGATATTATTGGCGAATTTGCAAACAACGACTTAATTCATCAGGACCCAAGCGGAGCAGATCATGTTCAATTTAGCGCGGGGTTAAAAAAGTCTCTGTATAATTACATGCATGGTATTGGATTTGATTTTAATCTTCAAGAGTGGTTTGATTTTAAAATCCCTAAGGTTTCCATTCAAAAAAATCTAATTTCAAAGTATATAACCAATTCCGAATTTCAATCTGTAAACCCAAAACTAAAATTAGTATGGACTGGTAATAAGAATATAAAAATTCTAACAAGCGTAAACCAGAAAAAAGATTACCTGACGTTTCGAGTGGAAAACAAATTCAAAACACTTGAACTGATATTACCTAAAGCGCAAACAGATTTCATAAAACAATTATTGTTAGACGTGCATGTATCTAATAACCAGAATGTAACATATGCAGACGTAGAGCAAAAATTCAATGAATTGAGACTTGGATATTTCCTTTTATTTTGGAATGAAAATGCAGTTTATGAATTACGAAAGAACGGATTATTAGTGGTTTAAAAGGACCTTAACTTTACCAAAATTGAATTGTTGGATTCCTAAAAAATAGTGTAAATTAGCACAAGAATATTGATTGAAATTATTTTATGTCGGCTAATAACTTTTTACAAAACATCAACTTCCTGCTAACGAAACCTAGCAAAGGAGCTCTTTTGGTTTCTGAACCCATGCTCCCCGACCCAAATTTTTTCAGATCTGTAATTCTTTTAACCAAACACGATGAAAGTGGTTCTTTGGGTTTTGTGTTAAATCGAATGAGCATCGTAGACTTAGATAACTTACTTCCCGATTTTTCGGTCAAAAATATTCCCATTTTTATCGGAGGACCTGTAGGTAACGACCAATTGTTTTTTATCCATACGATTGGAGAAGAACTAAAAAATACCAAAAAAGTAATGGACGGTTTGTACTTCGGTGGAGACAGTGATCATTT
>JBFFMY010000024.1:0-40443 GCA_041563475.1 Salibacteraceae bacterium | reverse complement strand
ATGGCAAACGTTTGAAGCGCGTAAATTAACTATTCTTAAATCGATAGAAAGTCAAGGCAAATTAGATGCGGAATTGAAATCTAAAATTGACTCGATTACAATTTTGGCCGAATTGGAAGATGTTTATTTGCCCTTTAAACAAAAAAGAAAATCAAAGGGACAGCAGGCCATAGAAAGGGGATTGAAACCTTTAGCCATTTTTATGCAAAGAGAATTCGAAGCATACAGAATAGAAAATAAAGCTGAAGATTTTGTGAAGGGTGAAATTGAATCGGTTAAAGAAGCTATTGATGGCGCAATAAACATTCTAGCTGAATGGATTTCAGAAAATGTTT
Source organism: Salibacteraceae bacterium (assembly GCA_041563475.1). GTDB lineage: Bacteria > Bacteroidota > Bacteroidia > Flavobacteriales_G > Salibacteraceae > CAJXZP01. The sequence goes on along the minus strand of JBFFMY010000024.1, from coordinate 40,108 downwards.
GGGTTAGAAGTAGGCTTAGAACGCAATTTCAAAGAAATGCAGTCGCCATTTCCAAGGTGAAAAAAGGGAAAAAGATTGAGGGGGAGAAGTATAAAGACTATTTTGAATATTCAGAGCGGTGTCCAAAAATGGCTGCTCACCGTATTTTGGCTTTGTTTCGAGCCGAAAAAGAAGCTATTGTAAATTTCAAAATTGAAGTCGATGAAGAATTCGCTTTTCAAAATATTCATAAGGGATTAGGACGGAATTATGCCTCCAATAAATACACTACAAAAGCTGTTTCAGAAGCGTATAAAAAAATATTGCAACCCAATTTTGAATCCGAAATAAAAAAGGAACTCAAAGAAAGGGCAGATCTAGATTCTATAATCGTTTTTGCTCAAAATTTAAAACAACTATTGCTTCAGCCACCATTAGGCTCTGTAAATGTTTTAGCCGTAGACCCTGGATTTAAGTCTGGATGCAAGGTGGTTGTATTAAACAAGAATGGGGATTTTTTAGAAAACACAACAATTTTCCCACATCCTCCCCAGAATAAGAAAAATGAAAGTGAGGCTACATTAAAGTTTTGGATTGAAAAACACAAAATCGAAGCTATTGCTGTCGGAAACGGAACGGCAGGGATAGAAACAGAACAATTTTGCAGGGATATCGTAAAAGGTACTACCACAAAGGTTTTTTCGGTAAATGAAGCGGGTGCCAGTATTTATTCTGCATCAGAAATTTCGCGTGAAGAATTTGGAGAATTAGATTTAACAGTGCGTGGGGCCATATCTATTGGTAGACGACTTATGGACCCATTAGCTGAATTGGTGAAAATCGATGCGAAATCAATTGGAGTAGGGCAATACCAACATGATGTTAATCAGCCTCTTTTAAAGCAAAAACTCACTGAAGTGGTAGAACATAGCGTGAATCATGTTGGAGTAGAATTGAATACTGCAAGTTATCCTATCCTTTCGTATGTTTCTGGTTTGGGTTCCACATTAGCGAAAAACATTGTAAAATACAGAGAAGAAAATGGAAATTTTAATGATCGAAAACAATTGTTGAATGTGCCTAAAATGGGGAAGAAAACTTTTGAGTTATCCGCTGGTTTTTTGCGAATAGAAAAAGGGATAAATCCCTTAGATAATACAATCATTCATCCCGAAACCTATTCCTTGGTAAAAGAAATAGCCAAACTGAATAACACAAATATTAAGGGTTTACTAGGAAACACAAACATTTCGAATGAAAGTATTCAAGTACTAAAACAAAAATATAGTCGGTATACCGTAGATTTTATTTTGAAAGAACTGCAAAGACCTACCCGAGACCCTCGAGCCGCATTGGAAGAGCCGGTTTCCAATAATGTGAGAAGTATAGAAGAATTGTTTGAAGGAATGACCTTAAGTGGAACGATTAATAATATTACCAATTTCGGTGCATTTGTAAATATTGGATTAAAAGAATCAGGTTTAATTCATGTATCTGAGTTATCTAACACCTTTGTTACTGATATTCATTCCGTGGTTAAACTTAATCAACAGGTAGAGGTGAAGGTACTTTCTGTAGATGTTTTAAGAAAAAGAATACAGCTCACAATGAAGAGCTAGTCTTCTACTACAATCACGAAAATGTCTTCATTTGGATTTTTCATCAAGTATTTTTCGCGCGCAAATTTCTCTAATTTGGCATTGTCGTTCAGTAGGTTATCTAAATCCGCCCTTGTTTCTTCAATTTTATCTCTAAAATACTCTTTCTCCGTTTCTATTTGATTCAATTCTCTTTTCAACTTATACATCATAAATGCATCGTTAGAATCAAAAAAAAGCATCCATATCACAAAAGAAATAATGGTGAGCGTGTATCTATTTTTAAGCCAAGATGGCAACTGATTGTAAAAGTCCTTTAGCATTGGAACAAATGTAAATGTTACATGGAGATTTAATCGTTTCCACATTTGGATTTATTAACACTGTACTTGGGATTGTTTTAGAATTTCTGATGATTATGTCTTTAGAATATAACACCTTTTTCAAAAGCGATTAGAACAAAAACACTTGACCTATATCACCCTTTTTTGATGCCAATATTTGTTTGATAGACAGAGTCGAAGACAATGAAAGGTAAAATTAAATTTTAAATAAATTAGAAATAATTAACGCTCATTTTCGCGTATGGTTAGGGTAAAATGAATTGAGATAAATCATTTTTTAAGGCGATAATGTTGTATACCTTCTAGGTGTTAAATCATAAAAAAATAGAGTTATGTCATTAATTAAAAGAAAAGATCAATTTCTCCCTGAATTAACAGACTTTTTTGATGATGGCTGGTATTTTAAACCTATTTCGAGTCATAATTGGATTCCGTCTGTTAATGTTATCGATAATGAAGATAACTATGAAATTGAGCTGGCAGCGCCAGGAATGAAAAAGGGAGATTTTACAGTAGAGGAGGAAAATGGTATCCTTACTGTAAAAGGTAAAAATGAACGGGAAGATGAACAGGAAGAAAAAAACTACACCCGAAAAGAGTTTAATTCTGTTTCATTTTCAAGATCATTTACCTTACCGGACAATGTTTCAAAAGACGACATCAAAGCTAAATATGCCGATGGCGTTTTAAAGCTAACGTTAACCAAATTAGAGAAAGAAATTCCTTCTAAGAAAAACGTAGCTATTGCTTAATCAGAATTTAGGCTGACCAGAAATGGTCAGCCTTACCTTTAAAAAAAACATCAACCATGACAAATACATTTAGAATTAGACCAAAAAGTGACTATTTACAAAAAGCATCTTGGAAAGATTTGTTTCTTTTAGCGGAACACTGGCAAAGTGATCTGGATTTCTTTAGAGATGAGCTAAAGTTTTTACATCGATTGGTGGACAAGTATTTTATCCTCCTAATTAAAGAGGAACATCTTAGCCAAACGCAATCTATTGTTATTGAAATTGAAAATCTTAGTAAGAAAGTAGACCAAATAAATGAAAATATTGTTATTCATTTAGATCATTTGGAAGCCATTATTGGCAAATCAAGTATGTATGACAAACAAAAATTCAGAGATGAACACGAGCAATTAGAAGAGAAAATAGTAGTGTTTACCAAACATTTTTGGAAAGTTAAAAAGGATGTTTTTGGCATTATGGAAAACATGCTTAGAGAAGACAAACTGCAACATTTGATTGCTTAGATTGTACCCCTAAACAAAAGCCTCTTTCGAATTAACGAAAGAGGCTTTTTAATTCATCTTTTTCTATTTCCAATAAAGTAAGTAGCACTCTTTCATATCGCGTATAACAATTTACTCAAACAGCTACTATTAGCCATTTTATAGAAATAATTATGGAATAAATGTAATTTGTTACCTGAGGCTCATTTTGGAAAAGAATTCCAATATATTTGTTCGGATTATAATGACGGTATCCATTTATGGAATTGCTAAATCATCTTTTTCATCTTTTTGAATGTATAAAATATTTTTTTCACTTTTTTTGTTCTTATTGAGTCCTTTCCTTATGGCTCAGGTTACTGTAAATAATACAACTTTAACCGTAGAACAGTATATTCAAACTTATTTGATTGGTTCAGGTGTGACCATTTCAAACGTCCAGTTTAATGCAGGTTCTGCGGCTATAAATAATGAGCAAGTAGGGGCTTTTTTGGATGTAAACCTTGATACTGGAATTCCTTACGGCATTATTCTAGGATCGGGAAACGTTTCCATGGCGGCTCAATTAAATACGGGTGGAGGTTCTAGCTTAGGTGGTGGAACAGGAATGGGATCAGATTCTGCGTTAGCTAGCATTACTCCGAATACTATTTTTGATGAATGTGTCGTTGAATTTGATTTTGTTCCCGTAGGGGATACTATTAAATTTAACTATGTTTTCGCATCTGAAGAATATGATGAGTACGTATGTGGTTCGGTTAATGACGCTTTTGGATTTTTCTTGTCAGGTCCGAATCCATTAGGAGGAAATTATTCTTCTCAAAACTTAGCCTTAATTCCCGACCCTTTAAACCCTGGTTTATATACTACTACACCTGTTTCTATAAACACGGTGAATTTAGGGGTAGCCGGGTCAAATGGACTATTATCAAATTGTACAAATATTGATTCGAATTTTGCTGATTACAGTATTTTTTATACGCAAAATACTACCAATACCTACGAGTATGATGGTAGAACTGTTGTTCTTGAGGCTCGGTCTCCAGTTATTTGTGGGCAAACGTATCATATTAAATTGGCTATTGGTGATGCAGGAGATGGGGCCTTGGATTCGGGTGTTTTTATTGAAGGTGGAAGTTTTAGTAGTGAAGAAGTAATAGTAGATGTTCTGACCACAACCGGAGACTCTGCTATAGTGGAAGGGTGTAATAGTGCAAGAATTAATTTTATTCGAACGTCAAATTCAGATTCATTAACGGTTCATTTTTCCTTAGGAGGAAGTACCGCAACAAATGGAGTTGATTACGTAACCATTATTGATAGTGTGACATTCGTTCCTGGTTCCGATACTGTTTCACTAATTATTATTCCGTTAGCTGATGGAATAACCGAAGGGATTGAAGTGATAACCATTACAGCAATAACGTTTAACGCTTGTGGGGATACCATTATTTCTACGGGAAACATTTACATTATTGATGTGCCTGATATGAAGACTTTTGCTCCCGATACTACATTGTACTGTGCGCAAGACTCCATTTATATTTGGGCTCAAGGGTCTCAGGCAACACCTCCTTTTTCATACGAATGGTTTGATTCACAAGGAAATTCGTTAGGTATTGACTCTAATTATGCATACGTGCCAGGATCTTTAAATGATACTTTTTATGTGGATATTAGCGACAGTTGTAATTCGCTTACCCTTCGGGATACGGTGATTGTATCATTAGTATTTGCGCCATTAAGTCTTGCAATAACGCCAGATACTAATATCTGTGCTGGAGATTCTATTCTTATTCAGGCCAATGTTACGGGAGGTATCCCTCCGTATAATTACCAATGGTCAAACGGCTTAATAGGTGTTGATTCCTTTTGGGTTTCTACAGTGGGAACTTCTGTATTTTCGGTTACGGTTACAGATAGTTGTAGTGCGGTGAACCAAGTAGATAGTGTGATTGTTTCTACAGATTATATTCCAATGACATTGAGTGTTTCAAACGACACTTTAATATGCAAAAATCAAAGCATAGTGCTTAGTGCTATTCCAAGTAATGGGATTCCAGATTATTCGTATCAGTGGGCACCAATTACTAGCACGGGTGCGAATCCTATTGTTACGCCTTCCAGTACGACAAATTATTATGTGTCGGTTACCGATCTATGTTTTGATACTGTTCTCATTGATAGTATTCTAGTAAGCACAGATTTCCCACCGTTGGTGATTGATGCATCTCAAATTGGCGAGGTTTGTTCTGGAACGTTAGTATATGTTGAAGGTCAAGCAAGTGGTGGAAATCCCCCATATGCAGTGTATTGGAACTATAATGAACAAGAAAGTTTCAGTCTAAATTTTGAATTTGTATCAGATTACACGGTGAATGACACAGTAAAATTTTACGTAACAGATGCCTGTTTTGAAAAAGATTCACTAGGTGTTTTTATGGTAGTTAATAATTGTGTTCTAGAGTTTCCGAATGTTTTTACGCCCAATGGAGATGGGGTAAATGATTATTTTCATATTACTGGATTAGAATATTTTCCGAACAACAAAATGAGTATCTACAATCGTTGGGGAGCAGTTATTTATGAAATAGATCATTACCAAAATACTTGGGATGGGTTTTCAGAAAGCGGTCAAGCATTTCCTCCGGGGGTGTATTATTATGTTTTAGATATTTTGGGAACCGAAATCACTTCATACAAAGGATCATTTACCCTTTTAAAATAACAAAAAATGAAAAATAATATTCTTGTAATTGCATCTTTACTTTTTTCGCTTTATGGATTTACGCAAACCAAGTCATCCCCATTACTATTCTCTGGAATTGAGATATATGCATTGAACGCCCCAGTGCAATCGTATGATGTGGTGGCAACTCGTGATATTTCTAAAGAATCATCAAAATATGCTACACGTTCATTTAGCGATAGGGTGGATATGATAGTGAATTTTAACTCGTCAAAACCGTACAATGCAATTATTACCCGCGATGGAATTACCATTCAGTACATACGAACAAAAAATATGCGCAATGAACCAGAAGGGGTATTGGTAAATATGTCGGGTACAGGAGTTGATATGTACTTTTTATCTCAACCAATGCAGCGGTATCAAATAGTAGGACAAAAAAGAATAGACCAATTTAATTTCACCCAATCGTTTATTTCTCTAAGTAACGACCTTCTTGCCGTTAAATTCAAATTAGAATATAATGCCGTAATTGTGGGTGTAGATATGGTTAGTTATGTGGTGTATTAGCTTTTATCTATAAAAAAAATAGATTTCGTTCTAATTTCATTCTTTGTTTTTACTCACCATAACTTAATTCAGTACAATTTTATTCAATTGCGAAACAGAAAAAAAACTAACCGCGGTTGTGACTAATATCTTAAAGGTATTCCAATAGGAATTTTTTTAAACTCTACTTCAGGAACAGAATCAATTGGAGTAAAAAACATTTTTTCAGACACAAGAAATTCACTTTTATTACTCTCCGACATTTCACTAAAAAAATAACCGTTAAAGGTAAATTTACATAAATAGTATTGTTCGTTTTTATAATACCATTTTCTAGAAGTTTTAAAACTTCCAAATCCTGCATTTTGGATCATAGTTTTGCCAGGTAAATGGATAGAAGTGGTATCAGTTTTGAAAGTTTCAAGTTCCAACAAGACTGAATCTGGAGAGAAGGATAAAATATAAATAACATTTTCTGAGTTAGAGTTTATTTGATATTGAATATGTCCTGAATCACAATCTAATTGAATCACATTGTTATCTTCATTAAAATTTTCACTAATAAATATAGATTTCATATTCAATGGATTAGGGCTAAATAAATGTGCAAATCCGTAGGTAACAAAAGGGAAAAAATGCATTCCATAGTACTCAGGGTCAACACTTTTGTTTTGAGAATAAATATTCCAATCCATTGACCACTGATCTTTTGTGAAAACTTCCCGATTCTTTTTTGGGAATGCATAGAGATCCTCTAAATAATATCCTTGTACTTGGTACGATAGAGTATTTGTTTTAAAATTTTGGATTTCATCTTCAAGTATTATTTTATAAACCTTTGGCTGAGAACCATAAAATTGTGCCCCATTCCTTAAGGCACTTTCAATTAAGGTAAAGGCATCCTTTTTTGTAATGCGTTTAGAAGCAATAACTGAAAATTCCCTCAATTTTGTGCTGGTTGTTTCAAGAAAAATAACTTTTTCTAATAAATTGTTTATTACCGTGTCTTTATAACCTAGACATGAAAGCTGAATCAGAGAATGATTATTAGGAACTTTACCTATATAAATACCTAGTTCATTGGTGAATCCAATAAAAGCAAGAGACCCGGAACTATCTATTTTCAGGTAAATTGCGGTATTTGGTATTGGTTCACCACTTTCATCTAAAACTTCTAAATATAAAGGGGTTTGAGGAAATGTAACATGACAAAATAAGAAGTATGCCCCAGCAAGGACATACTTCAAAAAAGACTTTAACATATAATTTTTTTATATTGGTGTTGAAGCACTGTAAAGTGATGAGTAAATTGTGGCAGTACCTCCGTGAGAAGTGCCTGCGATTGGTTCACCAATAAAGCCATCAAGCCAGCCATAAGCATCACGAGCGGCTCGTCTTAATCGATAAAAACCATATACTGGAACACTAATTGGGTCGCCAAAGTATGGGAACTCGACCTGCCAAGGGCTTTGAGTGTCAAGTATTTCACTATTCCAGTAGTTACTGCTATATCTTAGAATGGCGCAAGTTCCCATTAAAAGGTCTCTGTCCTGACTACTTAAGGTCAAATCAGCCATGATATTTTCTTCCAAAGCGCTAATTTGAATTATAGTCGTCCCAATTGAATAATTAGACTCATTAATTTGACTTAATTCAATTAAATAATCCCTAACATCCACACTGATTTTTTCTTGAGAATAATATTCTCCAGCTTTAACTTCTAAATAGTCATTATCTACGATATCATTTTTTACTAAGTTCCAAGCACTAGTTATTCGAGTTTTTACTGCAGAATTCTCGAAATTTGCGGCATCCATATAATCCTCACCCCAATCGACAAAGTATGAGATTTTGAACTCGTCAGATTTGGTCGAGAAATTTGTGACAATTTTATAATTGTCAAGGCCCTCATTATGCATGATTCCGAATGATTCGTATTCAGAAATTGTTATTTGTTGTGAGGAAAGGGTGTTATTATCAAGTTTATAATCAGATTTTTTACAGCTTCCTACAGTTATGGCTAAAGCACTAATTAGAATTGTTAGTTTTTTCATTTTGTAAAGGTTTTAAAGTATTAGGATTATATTATTAATTTATCGGGTTTGTATTTTCATTTTCTTAAGAAGAGAAGTATAACTATTAAAAAATACCGAAATACAGCCCCTTTTATTGAGACAGGGTGATTAGCCCTATGAAATCATTTCTTTAGAGTTTTAAAAGGGTTTAAGCTTCCATAATTGAAAAAGCCAATTCAAATGTATATTAAATCTTCTATTAAAAAATCAGGGTTAACCCTGATTTTTTAATAGAAGATTTAACTTTTTAAAGTTAAAAAGCTAAACTACTTACTCCCCCAAAAAAAGGCCTCCTCAAATTCAATTGAGGAGGCCTTAAAGTATTAATATGTTAATCCTAATTATCCCAAAAATGGATATCTATAATCAGTAGGAGTAACAAATGTTTCTTTGATTAAACGTGGAGAACACCAACGCAATAGGTTCAATTCAGAACCTGCTTTGTCGTTTGTTCCAGAACCACGCGCACCACCAAAAGGTTGTTGCCCTACAACGGCTCCAGTTGGTTTGTCATTGATATAGAAGTTACCTGCTGCGTTTACTAACTTTTTAGTAGCTAATTCAGCGGCATATCTATCTTGAGAAAAAATAGATCCAGTTAATGCATAATCAGAGGTAGAATCAACTAAATCAAGAGTAGCTTCAAAATCATTTTCATCGTACACAAAAATGGTCATTACAGGTCCGAAAATCTCTTCACAAATCGTTTTGAATTTTGGGTTAGTAGTAACTACAACAGTTGGTTCAATGAAATAACCTTTCGATTTATCGTAGTTTCCACCAACAATAATCTCTGCATCATCTTGCGATTTAATGTAATCAATGTAACCTGCAATTTTATCAAAAGCACGTTCATCAATTACCGCATTAATGAAATTGCTTGTATCATCTGGAGAACCCATTTTGAATGATTTCACATCAGCAATTACACTTGCTTTTACATCTTCCCATATATTGGTTGGAATGTAGGCTCTAGAAGCCGCAGAACATTTTTGCCCTTGAAATTCAAAAGCACCACGAGAAATACCTGTTGCCACTTGTTTTGCATGAGCAGATTTGTGCGCTACGATAAAATCTTTACCCCCTGTTTCACCCACAATTCTTGGATATGTTCTGTATTTCTCTACGTTGTTACCAATGGTTTTCCATAGGTGACGGAAAACTCCGGTAGAACCGGTGAAATGAAGTCCAGCAAAATCTCTATGATTAAAAATTACATCTCCAGCCACAGGGCCATCAACAGTTATCATATTAATTACGCCATCAGGCACACCAGCTTCTTTGAAAAGCTCCATAATTACCTGAGCAGAATAAACTTGGGTATCCGAAGGTTTCCATACCACTGTATTACCCATCATGGCTGCAGAAGCAGGTAAATTTCCGGCAATAGATGTGAAGTTAAAAGGAGAAATAGCAAATACAAATCCTTCTAAAGGACGAAACTCTAAACGGTTCCAAATTCCAGGAGCAGATTCTGGTTGCTTTTTGTATATGTCAACCATATACTGAACATTGAATCGTAAAAAATCTATAAACTCACATGAGGCATCAATTTCAGCTTGCATCACATTTTTAGATTGACCCAACATGGTAGCTGCGTTCATTTTATCTCTAAAAGGACCAGCAAGTAATTCAGCTGCTTTTAAAAATATAGCAGCGCGATGTTCCCAGCCTAAGTTTTCCCAATCTGCTTTAGCCGCTAATGCAGCATTTATAGCATCATTTACATGAGATTCATCCCCGTAGCTAAATGAACCTATGGTATGTTTATGGTCGTGAGGAGGAGAAATAATTTGTTTGTTGTGTGTGGTAACTTGCTTAGAACCAATATACATAGGTACGTCAATGGTACTATTGTATAATTTATTGTATTCTTTTAATAACGATTCACGTTCAGCACTCCCAGGAGCGTAAGCTCTTACAGGTTCGTTCGTTGGAATGGGTACGTTAAAAAATCCTTTTGGCATATCTTATTGTTTTAACTAATTAAACACTTGTTTTTTGCGCGTGCAAAGATACGATATTCACTTGTTTTGACTCGACAAAAAAGCAAATACTCTTTTTATTATTCTCCTTAAAAAATAGAGATACCTTTGAAAAAAATGAAAGAAAGCGATTTAATACTAAGAGATGTTTTAGCTATTGAGCGAACAAAATTAGCTTCAGAGAGAACCTTTCTTGCCTATTTCCGCTCTAGTGTTTTTTTCTTGGCTACTGGAGTTTCTATAATTCATATTGATTTTTTCGAAAATGTAAATAATCTGGGTTGGTTTTTCGTAGGGTTAGCTCCACTCATTTTTCTAATTGGATTAGTACGTGTTTTTCAAGTGAAAAGAGCATTAAAACGGATGATTGAATTAAAAGATAAATAGAATAAGAAAGAGAATGAACACTCCCAAAAAGAAATTTGCATTTGCCATAACAACCTTAGCAGGAGCGCGGTTTGGGGTGTTTCTTCGATTAACCTTAAAATATGGGGTTGAAAAAAAGTATTTTATCAAATGGGCTCTTAGCGGGGTAGTAAGTTTGATTGTAACTTTATTAATGGTTTTTGATAGGATTAATTTTCTTTTTAAAAAGAAACCAATTAACCAAAAACCTCCTGTATTTGTGCTTGGGCATTGGAGGAGTGGAACAACTCTATTGCATAACTTACTGTGTTTAGATCCTGAGTCGGGTTATTCAACAACGTATCAAACTGTATTTCCGAATAATCTTTTTGCTTTCAAATGGTTGTTTAAGCCAATAATGAAATCACTAATGCCCAAATCTCGTCCGGTAGATGATGTTAAGTTGGATGTAAATTACCCACAGGAGGAAGAGTTTGCGCTAAATAATGAAATACCCTTTAGTTTTTATAATTGGTGGTATTTCCCTAAAAAAGAAAATGAAATTCTTGATCAATATTTATTGGACAAAACAACAAGAGCCAAAGACTGGAAGGAGTGGAAGCGGAATTACATACGATTTGTAGATAGATGTCAAATAAATACGAATGGAATTAGATTCATTTCAAAAAACCCACCGAATACAGCTAGAATACCTCAAATCTTGGAGTTATATCCAAATGCTAAATTCGTTTTCATTCATAGAAACCCCTACGAGGTTGTTCGTTCCACATTCGCGTTTTATAAAAGTATCCTTCCCGCTACCCAATTACAAGATATTGATGAAACTACTTTATTTGCTGATATTTTGACCACATACCGTTTGTTAATGGAGAAGTATAAAATCGATAAAATGAGTATTCCTAAAGGGAGTTTAATGGAAGTTTCTTATGCAGAGTTAATTTCAGACCCGGAAGATACTGTTCAGAAATTGTATACAGAATTGTTGGATGATGCGTACGCTCGAGTGGAGCAACCCATAAAGGCATATTTGAATAAGCAAAGACATACCTTAAAAGAGTATCACTTTGAAGAAAAGTATATTGAAAGCGTGAATGATAGTCTTCTAAAAATTATTGTAAGTCAAGGGTACGCTAAGTTAGGTTAATACTGCATTTTGGTTTCCACGTGCATTTCTTTTTGGCTTATTTCAAATTCAACATCCTCATAATTTGGTGGGCTAATAGTTACATTGTAATCTTTATAGAAACCGTATCCCTCTTTTGGAAAGTGAAAAATGTTAAAATCCATTTTCCCTGATTTATTCTCATCGTGCAAAATTGAAATAGCCGAATTTCCGTAGGGAATGTCTTTCAATACAACCGTATAGGTAGGGAAAGTATAATCAGTAATGAATAATTGTTTGTACATGTTTTTGTGGGGAAACCCTTTGGGACCAAGATGCACAGAAACCATTAACTGCCCTGAATTACTTCTTATGCCCGTAATTTCAAGTTCAATATCACAGGTTTGCTGCCCAAAAACATGAACTTGGAACAATATTCCAAAAAGCAAAAACAAGGATGTAATAGTGGCTTTCATGTTTGCTAATTTAAATCGAAATTAGGACATTAATTAGACGTTTCACTTGATTACTTCAGGTAATTCTTGATCGAATGGAATGAATAAAATGGATACAGAATTGACGCAGTGTCGCGTATTTTTATCCGTAAATCGTTCACCTACAAAAACATGTCCTAAGTGCCCGTTGCAATTGCTACATGTAATTTCTGTTCTTCTACCATCAGCATCTGTAGTTTTACGCACAGAGCCAGGTATTTCATCATCAAAACTTGGCCAACCACAATGCGATTCAAATTTGGTGTTAGAGCGGTAAAGAGGCGCGTTACATTGGCGGCAGATGTACGTTCCATTATCGAAATGATTCCAAAATTCTCCAGTATAAGCGCGTTCTGTTCCTTTAAACACAATTACCTGTTCCTCAAATTCATTCAGCATATTATAGGTTGGTTTTGATTTTTGTGTGGTATCCTTTTCTTGTGACATGGCAGAGAAATTGGCAATCAGAATAAAAAATGCGGTACAGTAAAAAATTTGGTTGGCTATTCTAATTGAATTCATAAAATATATTTTTGAGACTTTAAAAGTAGTGTGTAGCCAAATTCCAAGTACAAAATGGTTGAGATTTTAACTTACTTTTAACCTCTAATTTTTTTAAATGAAAAAGACACTAATTATTCTCCTCTTCGCGAGCATCCAAATCACAATTTTGGCACAAAATAAATTAAGTCAAAAGTTGACCAAGGACATGGAAAATCAACCTGAGCAGTGGCAAGATATTTTAGTGGTGGGTTCCGAAAGAATAGATGGGTACGCATTTTCTGAAATGTATAGGAGTCAGTATGAAAATAGGAAAGAATTCACTAAAGCCTTTTTAACTGAATTGCAAAAGAATACCATTCAAGAGGACCTATGGTTGAACGACCTTAGAAATCAAAATTTTGAATTTGCAATAATTCACCAGTTCTGGAGTGTGAATATTGTTGCTATTTCTGCATCACCCAAAGCAATTCATTATCTAGAAAACTTGTCAGAAATATATTGGATGGAAGAAATATCCGAACGACCAATAGAGTGGGTGAAACCCGTTAAAATGGAAGTTAATTATTCTAAATCACCCAATGGAAAAGAACAAGGAATTGTAGCTGTGAAAGGTGATTCTTTATGGAAATTAGGATATTCGGGTAGAGGAAGTAAGTTATTGACTTTTGATACCGGAGTGTGGCCAAATCACCCGTCATTCAGAGATCAGTTTTTAGGGTTTCACGTTCCACTTCACGAAGCATGGTATGGGTATGATACTTATTTTCCTGGAGATAAATCTAATTCGCACGGAACGCATGTCACCGGTACTTGTTTGGGTTTAGATCCTGCAACTTCAGATACTATTGGATTGGCTTTTAACGCATATTTCATGGCTACAGACCCAATAGTTCAAAGTTTAGCAGATATAAAATCAGCTACAGATATATTAAGAGCTTACGAGTGGGCGATGAATCCTGATGGAGATGTGAGTACAACTGACGATATGCCTGATGTGATAAATAATTCTTGGGGAAGGCCTTTTGGAAGTGATGATTCAGTGGCTTGTGATGGCTGGGTAAATGATTTGTTTATTAATGTTGAGGTAGCAGGTATTGTATCCATTCACAGCGCAGGTAATGAAGGCCCAAACGCTGCAACCATTGGTTATCCTGCTGTTTCTAATGCCTCGGTGGTAAATAATTTTTCTATTGGTGCGGTAAACGGAAATGTAACAAGTTACCCTATTGCAAGTTTTTCTTCTCGAGGGCCAACAGTTTGCGGAGATACCGGCACTTTATTAATCAAACCAGAAATTGTAGCGCCCGGGGTTAATGTTCGGTCATCCATTAAAGATGCCAATGGTAATTTTACGTTTGCAAATTTTAATGGTACTTCCATGGCTTCTCCACATGTCTCAGGTGTATCCTTACTTTTACGAGAAGCGTTTCCAAATGCGACTGCTACTGAAATTAAAGAGGCGTTGTTTTACACTGCAATTGATCTGGGAGACATTGGCGAGGATAATACGTATGGAAATGGAATGATTGATGGAATGGGGGCTTTTTCTTATTTATCAGGACTTTACACACCTTTTTTGCCATCTTCTAATACATTCGATATTCATGTAAGCGATTTTAATATAGATCCATTTTCATCTTACTGTTCCGTAAATGAAATCAAAGCATACATGGACAATAGTAAAGTTGTCAATAAAAATCAGGTATCCTTTACGTATGGAATAGAAGGTATCTGGAGTAGTAATTATAATTCAAGTACGGGTGTTTATGAGGTAAATGACAGCGTTTTATTAGGTTTTCCTTCCAATGTGTTTCTAAATTCAGGATGGTACACTTTTTATGTGAACGTTGATTATAATGGATCTTTACAGGAAATAGATACGATAAACAATACACGCTATATTACTTTTTGGGTGAATGGGAATACTGATTTACCCTATTTAGAGAACTTTGATTCAACCTTTGTTTTTGAGAGTTCTATGTTTGTAGGAAACCCAGATCAAAGTACTACTTGGGATACTGCAGTTGTTCAAGGAAAAACGAGAGTATCAAATTCTGCCGTTATGCAATTAGGAAGGTATAGCCCAAGAAAATACCAACATGACTATTTGCAAACTCCCAACTTTTCAATAACTCCGCATTCTAAATTAACCTTCTCGTTTGACTTGAGCTATCAGCTTAAATTTAATGGTTTTGCGGATTCACTTATCGTTTATGTTTCTACTGATTGTGGTCAAACTTGGGATACACCTGTGTATGAGAAAGGACCGGATGATTTGAAAACAACCACCAAACCATTAAACGGGAATTGGGTGCCTCAAGACTCGTCCGACTGGCGCACAGAAATGGTGGATTTGTCGGCTTATAAAAATGAAAGCCAAATTATGGTTCGCCTTGAAACTTCAAATGGGCAAGGAAATCATTTATATGTGGATAACATTAATTTATTTTATGATAACAACCCTGTGTCTGTAATGAAATTATGGAAACCTGAACTTATAATATATCCAAATCCAACCCATAAAGGAACGGTGCATTTTTCACGTCCAATTTCCGGAAAATTGTTCTCCATTTCAGGCGAGGAAGTAATGAAATTTGATAAGCAAAATCAATTGAATGTTGAGTCGTTAGAAAGTGGAATGTATTTACTTCGCGTTTCAAATTCTGGGCAAGTGCACAAACTGATCATACACTAAAAAGGATTGAGTAAAATGAAAGGTAACTTACCAGTTATAATTTTAGGAATATTCTACGTAACCGCATCCATATTTTCTGCTTCTGATGGGGGAGATTTTGATGTGTATTTAGATGCTGCCCAAAAATTAGCGAATGGTCAAAATATTTATCAACCGCCATTTATTAAAGGGTTACAATACTATTACAGTCCGTTTTTTGCTTTGATACTAATCCCATTATCCAATCACTTTTTTCTTACTGAATTGGTGTGGTTACTTTTATCTGGAGTAATGCTGTATAGAACTTGGGTTTTGATTTCCATGAATTTCAATACGCACTTTCTCGATTCTAAGTATATGAATTTATGGATGTTGATTTCATTTTTCTTTATTCTACGCTTCGTTCTTTACAATATTGCCATGATTCAAATTACCATTTTTTTATTGTGGGCCATCCTAGAATCTATCCAGTTAATTAAAAACGGCAAGATTTTTTTGGGTGCAGGGATACTAGCCTTAGCCATAAATATTAAGATAATACCAATTGTTATAATGCCCTATTTAATTTATCGTGGGTACTTTAAATCGGTTGCTCTTATTATAATTTTTAGCTTTCTATTTTTGATTCTTCCAGCTATTTTTATTGGGTATGATGCCAATTTATTTTTGTTAAGCGAATGGTGGTCTATAATTAATCCAATTAACAGTGAACATGTAATTGAAACGGATATTACGTACCAATCACTTGTAGGAACGATTCCCGTTTTTCTGACCGAAACAGAATCCATTGTGCCTATAGCAAGAAATTTTATGAATTTATCTGTTGAAACAGTTACTACTATTACAAATGTTTCTAGAATATTGGTAGTTCTTTTCACTCTTTATTTTTTGGGATATCCATTCCCAAGGAAGTCTAGCAAATTGGCCGATTTTAGAGCAATTAGTTATATTTTATTGGCCGTACCTTTAATCTTTCCTCACCAACAGAAATACGCCTTCTTATTTATGTATCCCATGATTTCATACCTCTTTTATTACAGCTTACTTAAATGGAAATGGGATAGAACATTAAAGTTTAAAATCTTTCTTTTTGTCGGACTAGCTATTTTCATGGTTTTTACCCCACTCATTGGTTCCGATATAATTGGCAGATATCCGTATGACGTGATTCAACATTTTAAAATTTTAGGAATTAGTGCCATTCTCCTTATTCCTTTAGCGTTTTTTGCATCACCAAAAACTATGGAAGAATTGGTGACAAAGAATGAAATACACTTGAATTGATATGACGACAAAAGAACAACTCTACGAAATAGTTTTTGGAACAGAAACAAAGGAAGGTAAACGTTTTGACGTGGTTTTGTTATGGCTAATTCTGTTTAGCGTAGTGGTAGTGATGTTGGAAAGTATCCCGGAATTAAGTCGGGAATATCAGGATATATTTTCCATCGTAGAATGGATACTAACTTTACTTTTTACCGTTGAATATGTGTTACGTATTTGGATAAGTACTAAGCCATTAAGCTATATTTTCAGCATGTGGGGTGTTATTGATTTATTATCCATTTTACCAACCTATTTAAGCTTTTTTCTGGCTGGGTATCATTATTTATTGGTAGTTAGAATTTTCAGATTACTTCGAATATTTAGGATTCTTAAATTGGTGAGGTTTAATTCAGAAGCTCAGGTTTTACTGAATGCATTAAAATCGAGCATGTATAAAATTGGCATTTTTTTGATGGCAGTTTTAGCCATTGTTACTTTTCTTGGAACTATAATGTATGTTGTGGAAAGCGGTGATCAAGGATTTACCAGTATTCCACAAAGTATTTATTGGGCAATTGTAACCGTTACCACCGTGGGTTATGGCGATATGGTACCTAGCTCGGTTTTAGGTAAAATTATTTCTTCTTTCGCCATGATAATTGGTTATGCAATAATCGCTGTTCCAACGGGAATAATGACGGTAGGCATTGCAACAGCGGCTAATTCAACCAATAAATGTGACCATTGCGGGCATGCTAATCCAAATGAAGATAAGTATTGTAGCCATTGTGGCGAATCTTTATTGTAGTCTATTCTGCAATCAATTCATCAATTTTTGCTTTTAAAAATTGCGTTAAGTTTTCCGCATTAGAATACCCCTCGTGTTTTAAACGCAAATTACCCTCCTTATCAATTAAAATAAGTGTAGGGTAAGAATTTAGATTTATTGCACGTGTTGCATTTCCCGTTTCATCATTATAAAATGGAAGTTGAAAGGCGTTGTTTTTTGCAAAATCCTGAACTTTCTTCAAATCTTCTCTGTGATCTGCATTGGTTATTAGGAAAACCACATTTTCATTTCCATCAAAATGCTTCACAACATTTTCCAATTCTGAAAATTCATCACGACAGGGTTTGCACCAAGTTGCCCAATAATCTATAACGATTACTTTTCCCCTTAAATCATTTAATGAAATAGAATTACCCTCTAAATCAGAAACTTTAAAATTGGGTAATTTGACAAGAGTTTCCTCTGCCATTACATGTTGAATAAATTTTGGGTACTCTACTAAACTCCCATACGAAGCGAGTAACAAGGAAGAAATAATAATGAGGCCTTTTATGGGCGTACTTTGATTAACTGTTTTTAAATGAAGACCTAAAGCCGTAAAAATCACTCCAAAAACGCCTACTGGAATTACCGCAGGGTTTATTACCCCAACAGCTATAATTATCGCATAGGGACTAGCTAGAGCCCATGTTTGTTTCCAAATGGGCGTTTCACTTTCTTCAATAAAATAGCCAATTAAGACATTGAATATAGCCGCTAGAATAGCTGCATAGTGCATTCCGAAATAATAGCCTACCAGAAAAACTAGAAGAAAACTAAATAAACTCAAGTAATTGGTCATTTTTTTTTCGTGTGCTTCTCTTTCTTCAACGCTCTTAAATTCTGTAGCCATATTATTTCAATTGATTTGCAAAATTACGCTCAATTGCAAATAGGGTGGTGACCTTTGTTCCAAAAGAACAAAATCAATAAACTTTAAACTTATAATATCCGTAAGTAAGAAACTATTGACCCCATTGTTTCCAAATGTTGCATGTTTAATTATAAATTTGGTGTTTTAGGCACAAACATTGCTTTGTCGAATTGCGACAAAATTATATACAATGAAACTACTGTACTTTTTTATTTTACCATTTGCTTTGATTTTGGGTTCGGGATGTACCGGTTCAAAAAGTTACTCAAATAAGGCGGAGAAATTACAAAAGGCCGGGTTGAATGATGAAGCGGCAAACTTTTTTCTTCAAGCCCTACAGCGAAACCCTAAAAATGTGGATGCTAAAATCGGGTTGAAACAAACAGGTCAAGTCCAAATTGAAAAAACCTTAACTAAATTTTATAAATCGTACTCGGTGGGTAATTATAAGGAAGCCGTTTTCAATTACCAAGAAGCCCTGGGTTACGAAAAGCGTTACGGTTATTTTGTAGCCATGGAAATTCCTCCATATTATCAGGATTATTACGATGAGATGCTAGTAATTTACCTTGAAGAAGTATATGAAAATGCAGAGGATTTACTTTACGAGAATAAATTTTCTGAAGCAAATGTGATTTATAGGGAAATTCTAGAGTTAGATCCTGATTATAAAGATGTTGCAGACTTGAGCCTACATGCTACAGTAGAGCCCTTGTATAGATCAGGAGTTTTGGCTTTCGAGCAAAAAAAATACCGTAAAACGTATGATATAATGTCGCGGGTTTTAGGGCAAAAAAGCATGTATAAAGATGCAATTGATTACAAAGAACGGGCTTTGGAAGAAGGAAAAATGGCCATGGCCGTTTTACCGTTTGAAACTTCGGTGAGCGGCAAAGAAAATCTAGCTCTTTCCATTCAATCTGATGTAGTGAGCTCACTAACTCAAATAAATAATCCCTTCATCCAGGTTATTGATCGGACTAATTCTCAAGATTTAATTAGGGAACAACAACTTAATGTTAGAAATACATCCACGGGTAATTCTGCCATTACCACAGGGGAATTATTGGGAGCAAATATGTTAATTAAAGGGCAACTTTTGTCCTATAGTTCATCCGGAGGAATAATTAGATCAAATGCACGTCAAGGGTTTGAGCAATATAAAGTGAAAAGAACTAATCCAGAAACGAAAAAAACTTATTACGAAACCAAATACAAACGGGTTACTTATTACGAATATGAAGGTTCGGCCTCCGTTTATTTACAAGTTCAATACCAAATGATTTCGGCTGAAACGGGTGAGGTGGTTCAATCAAAAGTGGAAGGGATTGAATGTAAGGATAACGTCCATTACATTACCTATTCTGGGAATTACAAAAATTTGTACTCTGGAAAATTTGCAAGTAGTGGTATGGAATTTTCAAAAGGTGATGTAATTTATTCCTCCTATTCTCAGCAAAATGCATTACGAAGTTTGGCAACAAATCGCAAAACTAGGCTGAAGCCAGAAAGTGCGTTAGCGGCAGAGGCGGTGAATTCAGTTACACGAAATATTGTTCAAGGAATCGAAAGTTATAACCCAGATGAAAATTAATTTCCATTTAATTGTAGTGCTCTTAACTAGTATCTTACTGGTGCAATGTACAGGTTCTAAAAATACAGTATCGGAATCCCAACCAATACAACAGGTGGGCGGGAATATGCCAAGTTGGGTGAAGAGCCGTCCAATTGATGATCAATACTATACCGGAATTGCGGTTGCATCAAAATCAGCAAATCCAACAAGTTATGCATTGGCTGCGCAGAGGAATGCTATAAATGAGATGGCATCTCAAATAGAAGTAAATGTGAAATCCAATTCCATGTTATTTTCCTTTGAAGATAACAACGCCTATAGGGATGAATACAAAGAATTTATTCAGGTTAAGGCCAATCAAGATGTGTCAAATTATGAAGAGGTAGCATCTTGGGAAAATGATTATGAGTTTTGGGTGTATTATCGCCTTTCAAAAGAGCAGTTTCAAAAAGATAAACAACTGAAAATAAATCAGGCGATTAGCCTGTCAAAAGACGCCTTAAAAAGAGCAGAATATCTAGAGGAAAAAGGAAATGTAGTTACC
Source organism: Salibacteraceae bacterium (assembly GCA_041563475.1). Lineage (GTDB taxonomy): Bacteria > Bacteroidota > Bacteroidia > Flavobacteriales_G > Salibacteraceae > CAJXZP01. The sequence continues at coordinate 19,423 of JBFFMY010000024.1, read as the reverse complement.
GCAATGAAGGAGTACTTTATAGCCTTAAATCCAATAAAACCTTATTTAGGAGAACCATTAAGTACCACGTATGAGTTGGATAGTGTGTATTTAGGAAATTTTTTATTTGATAAAATTTCAGGCATAGCGCAAAAAATTGAAATTGCCCCAGCAAATGCCCTAGTTGAATCTGTTTGGGGTGGGAAGCTTTCTTCTAGGGAATTGAAATTCATAGTTACAGATTCTGCTTCTATTGCACTAAAGGAAGTGCCAGTAAATTTCACGTATTCAGAAGGTATTATTCGGCCAAGGGAGGATGTAAGCAATCAAAATGGGGAAGTGTTTACGGAAGTGAACAAGATAAGTAGTACAAATCGCCTCCAAGAAGTGCAAGCCGAAGTTAGTTTTGAAAAAATGATTGTCGGAGATCAAAGGGTAGATGAAGTAACCCAATTGGTTTTAAATAAATTACACAATCCAACCGCGTCAATAAATATTAAGGTTTCAGCCCCAGGTATTTATGTTGAATCTAGTGAGAAAACCTTTTTAAAACCAAAAGGAACATCTCTAAAACAAGCATTTTTATCGAAAGCTTTACAAATGGGATTTGAAATTGTGGACTCAGAAAAAGAAGCAGATATTATTGTCGCAATTGAAGCAGATACGAAAGAGTCTGGTATTTCGTCTGAATTACACAATTCATATTTAAATGGATCTGTAACCATTCGTGATAAACAAAGTAATGCCCTCTTATATCAAGAAAACCTGAACAATATTAAGGGCGTAAGTTCAAATTACGATTTGGCTTCAGAGCAAGCATACATAAAAGCTGTGGAGATTATTCGTGAAAAAATTGTTCCTCGTTTTTTTAGGAAATATTTGAGTTAATTGTCATATTTGAAGTATGGAAAAAGTTGGTATTGGAAGTAGAATAGAACACAAGTCGTTTGGATTAGGTGTTGTAGTTGAAGTAGATGGCGATATATTCACAATTTACTTTAATGAATCAGGTGATGTAAAAGAAATAAACCGTGAGTTCGAAGGGCTTTCCTTGCACCATAAGGTGGCTCTAGATATTGTCCCTATTGATATTAGTGATATTGAAAATGCCGTTGAACGAGCGTTTAGAAAAGTGCCAAAAAACGACATTCCAATTGTTGAAATGGGCGAGAGGTGGCTTGGCGGAACGGTTACGCTAACTCCCGGACTGGATGGTTTGCAGAGTAAAGATGTACCTATGGACACCTTTTTTAATAAAATAATAATGATTAGAGAACGGTTGCGGGTTTTAGAACAAAACATCAATAACCATGAAAAGTTGAATGAAACGGAAAAGATTCATTTACAACAATATATAACCCGTTCATACGGGTCCTTAACAACCTTCAACATCTTATTTGCAGATAAACAAGATCATTTTAAAGGATTTGGGAAAAGTTAATTGGGGCAGGAGGAATGGATAGAGTTTAGATTAGTTCATTTGATCACTCTCAATTTGAAACCCTCTTAGTAAATCGGCTGTTTTCATTCTTTTTTTACCCGATAACTGTAATTCTTGAACATCAATCCAACCATTGATTCCTGCTATCTTTAAATAGGACTTTCCATCGGTATCAATTTTTCCAGGAATTGTATTTTCAGATACTTGAAATGTGGTAGAGAATATTTTTAAACTAAAATTCGTATCTCTTTTACTAAAAGAGGTCCATGCAGCCAGGTACGGACTCAATCCGCGAATAAAATTTTGGATAGATTCAACATCTTGATTCCAATTGATCTCACATGTATCTTTAAATATCTTAGGAGCTGATTTTAGATTAGAATCCGATAATTGCGGCAAATACTCTGGGTTTCCAGATGCAATTTTATCAAGCGCCTCTATCAAAGCTTGAGCACCTAAAACCATTAATTTATCATGCATGGATTCTGCATTATCCTCCGCTAGAATAGGAATCGATTTTCGCAAAAGAATATCCCCAGTATCAATTTCATGTTTAAGTTTAAACACGGTTACACCCGTTTCCTTATCGCCATTAATTATTGCCCAATTTATGGGTGCTGCACCTCGATATTGAGGGAGAAGAGACCCATGTACATTAACTGTTCCCAATTTAGGCATATTCCAAACTACCTCAGGGAGCATTCTAAAAGCTACAACCACAAATAAATCTGCATGGAGAGATTGCAGTTCAGCAACAAATTCTAGGTTTTTCAACTTTTCCGGTTGCATTAAAAAAAGGCCATGCGAAACGGCATAATTTTTTACAGCAGACCCTTGCAGGGTATGGCCACGACCCATTTTTTTATCTGGCATGGTAACAACACCCACCACTTCATGGTTAGATTGGTGAATGGCGTCTAAACTTTCCACAGCAAAATCGGGAGTTCCTAGGAAAACTATTCGTAGTGTTGGATTCATGAAGAAATAGAATTGAAGAGATTACTCCATCTTTTTCAGATACTTATATAATTCATTATCCGTATTTAAAATAATGGAAGTTTGACTATTAAATGTATTTTCAAAAGTCTCCATAGATTTTAAAAATGCATATAGCGATTTACTTTGAGACGATTTGTTGTAAGCACTCGCATAAATAGCTGCAGCCTTTGCATCAGAATCACCCATAATTTCTTCCGCTTTTCTAAACGCTTCGGATTGAATTTTCTTCAATTCACGTTCTTTCTCCCCATTAATTCGGGAGGCTTCTCCCTGACCTTCACTTCGAAATTTATCAGCAATTCTAAAACGCTCACTTTTCATTCGATTAAAAACCTTATCCTGAACTTCTTGAACGTAATTAATCCGCTTGAATCGGAAATCCAAAATTTCAATTCCCAAATCTGCGGTTTGTAAATTAGCTTCAGCTAAAATTCCTTTTTGGATGGCTTCCCTTCCTACATTAATCGAAATTAGAGAGTCTTTTAGTAAACTATCTGCTGAAATAGGTGTTCTGTTACTTGTTCTAACGGCTTCTTCAATATTGTTTTTAGCAATGAAGTTCCGTGTAGCTCCATCCAAAATATCGTCTAATCTGGATTGTGCCCCTTTTTCGTTTGTTAATCGTTTAAAAAACTGTAAAGGGTCTGTAATTTGCCACCTTGCGTAAGTATCGACAAAAATAAATTTCTTGTCTTTAGTTGTAATTTGGTTGGGGTCACCATCCCATTCCATATACCTTTTCTCGAAAAAAATAGCCTTTTGAATAAATGGTATTTTAAATTTTACTCCTGGAGTAATGATGGGCTCACCCACTGGTTTACCAAACTGCGTCACCACAACTTGTTCTTTTTCTTGAACAATATAGGTGCTTTGCATAATAACTATTAAACCAAATAGTACCAATGCGATGTATAAAGTTGATTTAGTATTCATAATTATTGGGCTTTTTGTTTTTCGATTTGCATTTGAAGAAGAGGCAAAACATTCCCTTTTTGATCCGTTACAATTACATTTCCAATTTGCGGAATAACGGTCGACATAGTTTCTAAATAAATCCTTCTTTTGGTCACCTCCGGGGCTTTAATGTACTCGCTGTAAATGGCATTAAATCTAGCTGCTTCTCCTTGCGCCATATTTACACGCTCTAGGGCATAACCTTCCGCTTTTTGAATCGTTTCTTCCGCTTGACCGCTAGCCTTTGGAATAACTTTATTGTATTCCGATTTAGCCTTGTTGATAAGGGTTTCTTTTTCTTGTTGAGCCTCGTTAACCGCATTAAATGCCCCTTTCACTGGGTCTGGTGGATTAACATCTTGTAAAACGACTTGGTCAATTTTTATTCCCATGGTGTATTCCTTACAAATTTCTTGAATTAAAATCTGTAGATTACTTTCAATTTCATTTCTTCCTACGGTTAGCACCTCATTTACGGTTCTATTACCAACTATTTGGCGCATGGCAGACTCAGAAATGTCACGTAAAGAATTTTCCGGGTTCCTTACCTTAAACAAATAATCATAGGCGTTATCAATACGGTATTGAACCACCCATTCCACAGAAGCTAAATTCAAATCTCCCGTTAACATTAAAGATTCCTCTTCTTCTGCTTTTGATCTCTTGTAAATGGTGTTTACATCTGCTTTTACGGTTCTAAAACCAAATTCTAATTTTTGTTGGCGTTCTACAGGAACCTTATACACGCGTTCAACAAATGGCATTTTAAAATTTAAACCTGGATCAACGGTTCGGGAGTACTTACCAAAAGTGGTAATAACACCCACTTCTTCAGCTCCGATTTGAAAAAAGGAAGCGAAAACGGTTATTAGAACTACAATTCCGAAAATGATAATTTTTAAATTGGGAAATAGTCTTTTTAATCTATCCTGAAATTCTTGGGGATCAAATTGAAATTCTGCCATAATGGAACGTTATTTTGTTGGTATTTAAGAAATTCAAATTTAACAGGAATGTAAGGTGGTTTCTAGGAAAGAGAATTAAAAGTATTAACAAATTTCGAAATAGGAAATACAGAATTAATTTACCAGAATAAACTTTCTTTTCCAAACAATAATCCATTAAAAACCCGTTGAAAACTAACTCATCTTCTTTCACTTTATTCAGTTCCAAATGGAGCGTTACAAATTAAATTTACAAAAACACAATTTATGATTTCCAGAAAAATCCTTGCTTCACTTTTATCCTTAGTTTTTATTTTTCCATTTCAATCTTGTTCCGATAGTGAGACTGAAAACCAGTTTATTAATCTTGCGTTTAGCCAATATATTGTGGGTTTCACTTCGGGTATTATTTCCAAAAAATCGGAAATAGTTATTCAATTGGCTGAAGAAAATAAGCACTTTACTAGTATAGGAGATGTATTGGATAAAGAGCTGTTTGATTTCTCACCAAATATTGAGGGTGTAGCTATTTGGAAAAATAATAGAACGATAGTTTTTCAGCCGAATGAAAGCCTTGAATCTGGAACTACTTATACTATTGAATTTGAACTCGGAGAGATTGTTGATGTGGAAGAAGAACTTGAAGTTTTTGAGTTTACATTAGCTACTCGAATTCAGTCGTTTACGGTAAATATTGATGGCATAACCCCTTATGAAACGCAGAAATTGGAATGGAACTCATTTACTGGAAATATTGCCACGGCTGATTTTCTAGAAGATGAAAAGGTGGAGGATGTATTGAAAGTTGCGCAAAACGGAACACAATTCACTCTTAAATGGACCCATAATGCGGCTGGAACTATTCATGAATTTGTAGTGGACAGTGTGGAACGAAAAGTAGAACCCCAAATTTTGTTGCTGGAATGGAATGGGAATAAGTACGATATAGAAATTGAGAACAAGTTGGCCTATGAAATCCCTTCATTGAATGATTTTAAAATTATGGAAGTGAAGGTTATTCAGCAGCCCGAACAACATATTGAATTACGATTTTCCGATCCTTTAAAGTTAGGTCAAGATTTGAATGGTTTAATTCGTTTAGAAGATTACTCAAATTTTAAATTTCAAGTAAATGGAAATGTGGTTAAAGCCTATCCAAGCCAACGATTAACAGGTATTAGGTACTTATTGCTAGATACCGAAATTCGGAATGCGGTTAATTTTAAAATGCAACCCACAGAAAAATATGAAATCGAATTTGTGGAAGTGAAGCCTCTTGTGAGAATTAATACCGATGGAGTGATACTTCCATCTACCAATGGTCTCATTTTTCCATTTGAAGCAGTCAATTTGAGTGCCGTAGATGTTAAGGTTACTAAAATATTTGAAAATAATATACATCAATTTTTTCAAGTAAATAACCCAATGGGATCGTATCAACTTACCCGGGTAGGTAAAGTTATGTATAAGAAAAAAGTGAATTTAACATCCAATAAGGCAATAGATTTTGGGGTGTGGAATAATTTTTCTTTGGATTTATCAGAACTTATAAAATCGGAACCTGGAGCCATTTACCGGGTGAGTTTAAGCTTTAAAAAAAGTTACTCGATGTATCCATGTGACGCTAACGAAATTGATTTAGAAGATGAGGAATTATCCGATAGTTGGGATCAAGAAGTAGAATATGAAGATTGGGGTTATTACGATGATTATGAAGACGACTACTACGGATATTACGATTACGATTGGAAAGAACGCGACAATCCATGTAATAAGGCGTATTACCGCACGCATACCGGTGTAAGTAAAAACATCCTTGCAAGCAATATTGGTTTATTAGTGAAATCTGGAAAGGATAAAAAAACACTAATCTCGGTTACAGACATTGTTTCAGCAAAGGCGTTGAGCGGGGTTAAATTGGAATTATTCGATTATCAAAATCAAAAAATTGGAGAAACATCATCCAATTCAGAGGGGTTGGTTTGGATCGATTTAAAATCAAAGCCTTTTCTATTAGTTGCAACAAATGGTTCAGAAAAGGGATATCTGAAATTGGATGATGGTACTTCCTTGACAATGAGTCATTTTGATGTGAGCGGACAGGTTGTGCAGGAAGGAATAAAAGGATTTATTTTTGGTGAAAGAGGAGTGTGGCGACCTGGAGATACCTTGTTTTTAAACTTTATTCTGGAAGATGAGAATCTGGTTTTACCAAAAGGTCATCCGGTGAAATTTGAATTATTTGACCCGAAAGGTCAATTAAAACAACGAATGGTGAAAACGAACGGGTTGAATAACTTTTATAATTTCACTATTAGCACAAATCCAGATGACATTACTGGTTCTTGGTTGGCCAAAGTAAAAGTAGGAGGCGCAACTTTTTCAAAATACATCCGAATTGAAACCATTAAACCCAACCGACTCAAAATAAAGTTAGAGTTTGAGAATGAGATTTTACGCGCGAATAACGCTAATAATGTGGGTGAAATGAGCGTGAAATGGTTGCATGGCGCGGTAGCAAAAAACTTAAAAACCAAGGTGGCTGTAACTTTGTCTCCTGGTAGAACCCAGTTTAAAGGATATGAAAAATTCAATTTTAGAGATATTGCAAAAGAGTATACAGCCAGCGAACAATTGGTTTATGACGGTAAAATTGATGAAAATGGCATAGCACAAATCCCAACAAATATCAAAATAACAGAGGCTGCTCCTGGAATGCTGAAAGCCAGTTTTGTAACCAGAGTCTTTGAAGAAGGAGGCGATTTTAGCATTGATCGGTTTTCAATGACCTATTCACCGTTTTCTAACTATGTTGGAATCAAGCTTCCACAACCAAAGTCAAATTCCACCTATTATACAGACTCTACCTATTTTGCTGAAATAATTACTTTAGATGAGTTTGGTAAACCTGTTGATTTAGAAGGTTTAGAAGTTTTAATATATAAGGTATCTTGGCGTTGGTGGTGGGATGTTTCTCGAGATTATTTGGCAAATTATACGGGCAATAATTATAGAAACCTGGTCCTAAAAACGAATGTTTCCACTAAAAATGGGAAAGGGCAAATTCCTTTTAAGGTTACTTATCCAGATTGGGGTCGCTATTTAATTCGCGTTGTGGATAGAGAAGGTGGGCACAGTACTGGAAATATCTTTTATGTGGATTGGCCTGCATGGGTAAACAGAGGAAACAAAGAAAACCCTGGAGGAGCCACTGTTCTTAGCTTTTCTACCAATAAGGATGCGTATAAAGTGGGCGAAGAGGCAAAAGTGGTTATTCCCACAAGTGGTTCAGGTCGGGCGTTAATTACTGTTGAAAATGGTTCCGAAATTCTAGAGGCCAAGTGGGTGGATGTTAAATCTAAAGAATTACATCACTCCATTAAAATCACTCCAGAAATGGCTCCCAATGCGTATGTGAATGTAACATTAGTTCAACCGCATGCCCATAACAACAATTTGCCCATCCGAATGTATGGTGTGATGCCATTAATGGTAAATAATCCTTTAACACATTTAAATCCAGTAATTAGAATGCCAAGTGAATTGGCGCCTGAAACTACCGTTTCTATTGGTGTTTCTGAAAAGGAAGGAAAGTCAATGACGTATGTTATTGCCATGGTTGATGAAGGTTTATTGGATTTGACCCGTTTTAAAACTCCGAACCCGCATAGTAGTTTCTATGCGCGCGAGGCTTTAGGGGTAAAAACGTGGGATTTATACGACTATATAATTGGGGCTTACGGTGGAGAAATTGAACGTGTATTGAGTATTGGTGGGGATGAAGGGATAAATAGTAAGGAGAAAGAGAAGGTGAATCGCTTTAAACCTATGGTGAAGTTTTTAGGTCCTTTTGAGCTAAAAAATGGAGAATCAATGCATGAAATCAACATTCCAAATTATGTAGGGTCTGTTAGAACCATGGTTATTGCCGCTCAAGATGGTGCGTATGGAAGTTCCGATAAAACGACTCCAGTAAAAAAACCATTAATGGTTTTAGCCACCTTACCAAGAGTTTTAGGTCCAGGTGAAAAGGTGAAATTACCTGTTACCGTTTTTGCGATGGATAAAAAAATTAAAGATGTCAAGGTTAAAATTAGCGCCAATAAAATGTTCAAGACTGGGTTTGAGAATACGAAAACAATTAGTTTCAACCAGCCTGATGATCAGGTTATTATGTTTGACTTGGAGGTATTAGAAAAAATTGGAAAAGGGACCGTTCATATTGAGGTTTCCGGAGCGGGAGAGAAATCTACCTACGATATTGAGCTTTTGGTACGAAACCCAAATCCTCCTCAAACCAAATATATTGATGCCGTAGTTAATGGCGGAAGTTCTTGGACAACTGAATATGCGTTGTTTGGATTAGAAGGAACGAACGAGGCTTCACTTGAGCTTTCAAATATGCCACCGGTGGATTTTGAACGCAGGTTAAAATACTTGTTGGATTATCCACATGGATGCGTTGAACAAACCACATCTCGGGCTTTTCCGCAGTTGTACCTTAAAGATGTAATTGATGAGAGTACAGATAAACGTGCATTTCAACGGGCAACCGAAAATGTGAAGTTGGCTTTGGATAAATTACGATTATTTCAACAATCAAATGGTGGTTTTTCTTTCTGGCCTGGAGGTAATTATGCCAGTGATTGGGCCACTACGTATGTTGGGCATTTTATGCTTGAGGCAGAGGCAAAGGGATTTGTTTTAGCCCCTGGGTTAAAGGATAAATGGATAGACTATCAAAAACGAATGGCAAAAAATTATGACCCCTACAGTTTGACCTCCTATCGAGGCCCACACTGGAGAAGGTATTTGGATATGGCGCAGGCGTATAGATTATTCACTTTGGCTGTGGCTGGCAAACCTGAAATGGGATCGATGAATAGATTAAAAGGAACTAACGACTTAGACGACATGGGATTATGGCGATTAGCTGCAGTATACTATTTAGCGGGTCAGCAGGATATTGCCAAGAAAATGGTCGTGAACTTGAGTACGTATGTAGGTACAAATGGTAATTACACCAACAGTTATACCTACGGTTCTGCGGATAGAGATGATGCTATGATTTTAGAATCAATGAGTATTATGGGTATGCGCAACGAAGCGCTCACATTAAGTAAAAAGATTTCTGGTGCGCTAACGGATGACCGTTGGATGAGTACGCAAACTACGGCTTACTGTTTAATGGCGATGGTGAAATTTGCCGGTGAAAATGGAATTTCGAAAGAAATGCGATTTTCTTACTCTATAAATGGGAAACAAAAAGACAAAATGATTTCCACTTTACCATTGAAAATGATTGAAATAGAAAATTACTCGAGCAGTCAAATTTCTGGTAATATAGCGCTAGATAATACGGGTTCAGGACTTATGTATGCGCGATTGGTTTATTCCGGAGTTCCAGTAAAAGGGGAGGAGATTTCTGCGGAAAATAACTTAAAGTTACAGCTGAAATATGTGAATATGGCGGGTGAAACAGTTGATTTTACGAAACTTGAACAGGGTACAGACTTTATTGCTGAGGTAACGGTTACTAATCCGAACCCGAGAGAGTATGTGAGCGATTTGGCCATTACTCAAATATTTCCTTCGGGTTGGGAAATTCATAATACGCGTATGGATGAAGGTCCAAATACGCATCAAACAGATGTGCCAGAGTATCAGGATATCAGAGATGATAGGGTGTATACGTATTTTGCTTTGAATCCGTATTCCACATATAATTCTAGTCATACAAAAACATTTAGAATTCTTTTGAATGCATCTTATCTCGGTGAATATTATTTACCTGCAATTTTGGTGGAGTCGATGTACGATAATAGAATTAATGCAACTATGGCTGGTCAATGGGTTACGGTAGTTAGACCAGGAGAATAAGGTGAGTAAAATGTTGAAAATAGCACGAGGAATAGGAGTGAGCCTCCTAGTCCTTTTTCTTTTGTCAAGATTGGTCATTCCTAACCCCAGTTTTGATTCGCCAACATCTACACTATTCGAGGATTCTACAGGTGTTTTGATGGGAGCTAGAATTGCCCAGGATGGCCAATGGCGATTTCCTTCCGCAGAAAAAGTTCCCGTAAAATTCAAAGAATGTATAACGCAATTTGAGGATCAGTACTTTTTTGTGCATCCCGGGATTAACCCTGTATCTATTTTTCGTGCATTTAAGGTGAATTTATTTGCAGGGCGTGTAAAACAAGGAGGTAGTACGTTGACTATGCAAGTGGCGCGGATGCTTGGAGGAGTTACTTCTCGAAGCCATTGGAGAAAGGCAATGGAGCTGTTTATTACTTTGCATTTAGAGATTAATTTTAGCAAGGATGAGATTCTAAACTTATATACTTCAAATGCCCCATTCGGAGGGAATGTGGTGGGTTTGGATGCCGCATCATGGAGATACTTTAATCGACCGTCAGATCATTTATCGTGGGCTGAAACAGCCGTATTAGCTGTACTTCCAAATTCTCCATCGTTAATCTATCCTGGGAAAAATGAAATTATTTTACGTTCCAAAAGGGATAAGTTATTGAAGAAATTATTCGAAAAGGGAATCATTTCTGATCAGGAATTGGAATTAGCCATTTTGGAAGAACTCCCAACCAAACCCTATCCTTTGCCACAACATGCAATGCATCTGTTGGATAGAGCAAATGAGTTTCATCCAGGAGAACGGGTGAGAAGCAGCGTTTCTTGTTCTTTACAGAAGTCTGTTCAGGGAATTTTGAATTCAGCCATAGAACAATACAAATTCAATGAAATTTACAATGGCGCTATTTTAATTATAGATACCAAATCGGGAGACATAGTGACGTACGTTGGAAATGCTACCAATGGAAAAAACCATGGAAATGCAGTTGATGTAATTCGTGCTCCACGAAGTACCGGAAGTGTATTGAAACCATTTTTATATGCCACAATGATTAGTCATGGTGAGATTTTACCCAAAATGTTAGTAGCCGATATCCCAACTTATTATAGTGGATATGCACCCAAAAATTTCTACATAAATTTTGATGGTGCTGTTCCGGTTAACCAGGCTTTGTATCGGTCTTTAAATGTGCCTTTTGTTCGATTGTTAAAGCAACATGGTATTGAAAGATTCTATGATCAATTAAAAAGTATGGGAATGAATTCTCTTGTTTATCCTTCTAATCATTATGGATTATCACTTATTTTGGGTGGAGCCGAAGGGAAATTAATTGAAATGACGAGTATGTATGCCGGAATGGCTAGGCGACTACAATCGTATAATGAAAATGGAATTTATAGCTCGAATGACTTTTTTGTGAGTTCGTACTTTAATGAAAAGCCACAGTATTATTCTGTATCTGAAGATAATTTAAGCGCTGCGGCTATTTATGAGACATTTGACGCATTAACGCATGTGAATAGACCTGTGAGCCGTAATGGGTGGAAATCGTTTGGTTCATCGCGTAAAATAGCTTGGAAAACGGGTACTAGTTTTGGGAACAAGGATGCTTGGGCTATTGGGGTAACTTCTGATTATGTGGTTGGAGTGTGGATAGGAAACGCAGATGGAGAGGGCAGAGCTGCTTTGACTGGGTCTGGATTTGCCGCTCCTATTATGTTTGATGTTTTTGATCGATTACCCAGTTCGAATTGGTTTTCCTTTCCTCGAATGGATTATCGAACAGCCTATTTGTGCAGGCAGAGTGGGCATAAAATATCTGCTTATTGCGATGAAGTGGACACTCTTTTAATTCCAAAATCTGTTCAAAATACAGAAACTTGTCCCTACCACACCATAGTTCATTTAAATAAATCAGAAACCTTTCAGGTAAATATGAACTGTGAGAAAAGTGAGAATATGGTGCATAAAAGTTGGTTTATTCTTCCGCCTATTCAGGAGTGGTTTTATAAAATCAAATCCCCATTACACAAACAGTTACCTCCGTTTAGAGCCGATTGTCAAGTAGAAAACAATGCAGTTATGGATTTTATTTATCCTAAATACCCGAACAAAATATTTATCCCAAAAGAACTTTCTGGTCAAGAAGGAAGAGCGGTGTTTGAATTAGTTCATCGAATTCCTTCTTCGAAGGTCTTTTGGCATTTAGATGGTTTGTACATAGGGCAAACCCAAGATTTTCACCAATTGGAAATAAGTGCAAGAGCAGGCGTTCATGTTTTGGTTGTGACAGATGAAAGGGGAAATGAGCAAATAAAAAAATTCGAAATTGTGTATTAGAAAATCTAATATAATATTTTTAGGTTGGGAAATTATTTCATTATTAATGTCCAACTGAAATTTTTCTGTGAACTATAAATTTACTATGCTTATGAAATTTAATAGTTACATAGGTAGTATCCTTTCATGTATTTTTCAATTTTTTAGAATTAAACTAAGCAAAGGTAAATTCTCATACTATCAAGGGTGTGTTTAGTAGTTTAAATGACCATATAGTGGTAAAAAATGAATACATGATTAAAATAAAAATTGAAAAATATATAATTAACATGCTTATTGTTAATTGATTACATGTATAGAATTAGAATTCAAAAAAACATTGAGTTTTGTCATGAAAATGTAATTTTTTTACTTACATTGTGGAAATAAATCCACCATAAATTTAGTAACCTACAAACCTAATAAACTATCCACTAGATATCGGTTTAATCTGATATCCATAAAGTGTAACCAATAATTAGAAAACATGATAATATTCTATTTTTATTGTGAATAATATGGAGTTATTTACGAAACATTAACCCCAAAGCCTAAAAACAATGCCATACTTGGCTTCTAAGTGCCTACGGTATTAGGTCATCTATGTAGATGGCTAATAGTAATTTATATTAAATTTTTATTTATGAAACGGAAAACTAACAAAGTCTTAAAAGGCTTAACTACCTTACTGATTTTACTATTTATTGGGTTCGTAACTAAAGCCCAAGATATCCAAACACAAAACGAACTATATGGAGAACAAGCTGAAGCCGCAGTACCTGGCTCAAATTTTGTAAAACTTGGTAAAAATACCCACGTTCCTTCCTGGGTTGTTTTTAAGGATGAAAGTGAGATTCCAAAATCAAGTTTTTTTAACTGGTTTAAAAGTTCTTTTCATTTAGATCCCCATTTAAATTTTACGTTAATTAATTCTACTCAAGACGAAAAAGGGAATGTTCACGAGAGATTTTCCGTGCAATATGAAAATGTTGAAGTTGACTTAAACTGGTTGATGGTTCACTCAAATAAGGAAAAGGTATATTCTTTTAATGGAAATGTTACCGGAATGAAATCAGTTAATATAAACCCTATACTAAGTGAAAATCAAGCATTAAGATCAGCTTTAGCGATAATTGATGCTGAAATGTATTTATGGGAAATACCATTTGAGGAAGAATCTATTAAAAGGCGTTTTAATGATATGGAGGCTACCTATTATCCTCAAGGTGAATTAGTACTTGTTTTGTCTAACACCCTAACCAATCAAAATGAGTATATATTGGTATGGAAGTTTTCTATTCAAACCACTAATCCGGATAAAAATCAAGAGATTTTCATTAATGCTTCAAATGGAGATAAAGTTAAGTCTTATCCATTATCTTACCAGTGTAATGTTGGGAGTGTAAGTTCTACATGGTATGGAACCAAAAGTATCAACACCGACCAAAATGGAGATGGTGACTATATATTATTAGATGATTGCAGTGGACCAGATATCCATACCACTAAATCGAATGGAACTGATTATGCTAATAGTGATAATACGTGGACTGCTGCTGGGGAAACAGGTCCAGCAACATCTCATCTTCACGGAATAGTTACCATGGACTATTTTTCAACAATTCATTCCAGAAATAGTTTTAATGGATCCGGTGGGAATATTGAAATTAGACATATTGCTGCTGCAAACGCATATTATAGTGGCGGTGGTTTAATTCGTGTTGGGGAACATTCAACGGATGCTAATTATTACAATACACTAGATGTTGTGGCTCATGAGTTTACTCATGGAGTAATTGATTTTGAAGCCAATTTAACTTACCAAGGAGAATCTGGGGCCTTGAATGAGTCTTTTGCTGATATTCTAGGAGAAACATGTGAAATGTGGTATGAAGGGTTGCCTTCCAGCAGTTGGGACTGGTTGCACCGTGAAGATTATTTTGCTGGAACCGGAAGAAGTTTTATTAATCCAAAAGATGAGGGAGACCCCGATACATATAATGGAACAAACTGGAAAAATACATGTGTAGGATGTTCAGATGCAGGTGGAGTTCATTCAAATAGTGGGGTACAAAATTATTGGTTTTATGTTCTTACAGTAGGAGCGTCTGGAACCAATGATAATGGTGATGATTATTCAGTAACTGGACTTGGTTTGGTTAAAGCTAGAACAATTTCGTATGATAATCTTACTGATCAATTAGGTGCAAGTAGTGATTATAGTGACGCAAGAACAGGGGCAATTGCGGCAGCAGTGGCATTATATGGTTCTTGTTCTAACGAAGTAAAACAAGTTACAAACGCATGGTATGCGGTAGGAGTTGGAAATGCGTATGTTGATGTAAGTATTTTAAGTTCTAGTAATGTTTCTTGTAATGGAGCGGCAGATGGAAGTATTACTATATCCACTTCTGGAACGGCACCTTTTACTTATGCTTGGAGTGATGGCCCTGTAACACAAAATAGAAGCGGATTAAGTGGAGGAACCTATACCGTAACAGTAACCGATGCAACGGGCTGTACGGCAGTTACTTCCGCAGAGCTTTTGGAGCCAGAGACTTTAGTAGCTAGTGCTATTGGTTTGTTTTTGAATGGATTCAATATTTCATGTAATGGGCTTTCTGATGGAGAAGCAATTGCTTCTGCAGTAGGAGGAACTCCTTATTACTTCTATGGATTTCACTATTACACTTATCAATGGGATGCAAATACAGGAAATCAAGTTACCGAAAATGCCACTGGTTTATCAGCTGGAAATTACTCGGTAACAGTTACAGATGCAAACGGATGCACAGCGATAGGTAATGTGACATTAACGGAGCCACCGTTATTGTCAGCTTCCATTTCTAGCGTTTCTAATTACAATGGATTTAATATTTCTTGTAATGGAGGTTCCGATGGATGGGCAAATGTTACTGCTTCCGGTGGAGTTTCCCCATATTCTTATTTATGGGATGTAAATACAGGAAATCAAGTTACGGAAAATGCCACTGGTTTATCAGCTGGAAATTATTCGGTAACAGTTACAGATGCAAACGGATGTACAGCGATAGATAATATTACGTTAACAGAACCAACTCCTCTCACTATTGATGCGGGTTTAAATCAAACGGTATATTTTGGATACCCTCCAACAGAGTGTGCTACAATTGCTTGGTCTGGTGAAGGTGGAGGCGTAGCCCCATATACTATTATTTGGAGCGATGCTGGGGGACAGTCTCATCAGGTATGTCCAGGTATTAATACCACTGTTTACACTGTTTTAATAACCGATGCTAACGGTTGTCAAGAAACAGATGAAGTTATGATTTGTGTAATTGATGTGCGTTGTGGTAAAAATTTGGATAAAGTAGAGCTTTGTCATGTGCCATTTAATGACCCCTGGAATACTCAAACCATTTGTGTGGGGGTTAATGCGGTATCTGATCATTTATCTCATGGAGATATGTTAGCCGCTTGTGGTGCAGATCATAATTGCCCAACAGCTGCTAAAACTGAATTGTCATCTATGGAGAATACAATAATCGATACTCGATTTATTGTATTCCCTAATCCTTTTTCAAGGTCAACTACAGTGAAGTTTTATTCCGTATCGGAAGGTGAAATATCTATCGTATTATATGATAATCTAGGTAGAAGAACTAAGGTATTATATGATGGTGAAGCAACTGCAGGTATTGAACAGGAAATATTGTTCAATGACGATGGAATGGCAAACGGCATGTACAGTATCATATTAACGCATTCTGATGGTACTCAAAAAGTACAAAAAATCATATTGAGTAAATAAAATCCCTTAACAAAACAACAAGACTTGCTCCTGCGGGTCTTGTTGTTTTATAATAATCTTAATCCTTCCATAAGAAATACTTAATTAATAAAATCACTCGGGTCAATTTAGGATTGTTCCTGCCTAATTTCCATGCACATAACTTACATCGTAATAATTTCATAAACTTAAAACAAGTTAAAAAGCGGATTCGCATGTTTTGGTTGTGACTGACGAAAGGGGAAATGAGCCAATAAAAAAATTCGAAATTGTGTATTAGAATATCTAATGGAATGGATATTTAAGAAAGCATTGAACCGTTTACATTTGTTGCCAATCAATGAAAAACCAAATAAATATTTATGAGTAAGCCAAAAGTTAGTATCGCATCCGTTTTTAAAACCATAGTATGGCCTAGAAAGAAATTACTGGCCGTTGGATTGATATTAATTGTAATAAGCAGATTAGCGAGTCTAGTATTACCCGGTGCTTCAAAATATTTGATAGATGATGTAGTGGTAAATAAAGATACGGACATGCTCATCAAGTTACTAGCTTTAGTGGGTGCATCAATAGTAGTTCAGGCCATTACTTCCTTTTTGCTTACACGCTTATTGAGTGTGGAGGCGCAACTTTTAATTGCGGAATTACGAGCCAAAGTGCAGAAAAAAGTACTGAGTTTACCCATAAATTTCTTTGATAGTAGCAAGTCGGGTGAATTGGTATCAAGAATTATGACCGATGTGGAAGGCGTACGTAATTTGGTGGGTACGGGTTTAGTTCAAATGGTTGGTGGAACGCTAACCTCGGTAATTTCTTTGTTTTTGCTGATTCGTATTAGTCCATCAATGACGGCTTACGTCCTAATTCCAGTATCCATTTTTGCTTTCGTGGCGTTAAAAGCATTTAGTTTCATTCGTCCTATTTTTCGGGAGAGAGGTGTAATAAATGCGGATGTAACGGGAAGACTGACGGAAACCTTAAACGGTGTTCGGGTAATAAAAGGGTTTAATGCCGAAGAACAGGAGGTGAAATCTTTTGAAGAGGGCGTAGATAGGTTATATCAGAATGTGAAGAAGAGTTTGACTTCCACTGCTTTTGTGACCAGTTCGGCAACTTTGCTGTTAGGACTCGCATCTGCAGGTATAATGGGAATTGGTGGGTATAAAATGATTGATGATTCCATGACTTTTGGAGATTTCTTGGCATTTACCATTTACCTCGGATTTATGATTGCCCCGTTGGTTCAAATGAGCAATATTGGCAGTCAGCTTACCGAAGGGTTTGCGGGATTGGATCGTACAGAAGAGTTGATGAATATGGACTCGGAATTTGAATCTTCCGATCGTACCATTGAATTAAAGAACATTAAAGGAGATATAAAATTTGAGAATGTGTCTTTTTCGTATGAAAACGACAACAATGTTTTGCACAATATTTTTATTGATGCCCCAAGTGGAAGTGTCACTGCTTTAGTCGGTTCATCGGGTTCTGGTAAAAGTACTATAGCTGGTTTGGTTTCCAGCTTTATGAATCCGCAAGATGGAATTATAACAGTAGATGGAAATGATTTATCCAAGTGTAGTTTACAAAGTTATCGTCAGTTTTTAGGCGTTGTTTTGCAAGATGATTTCCTTTTTGAAGGGACCATTCGACAAAATATAATTTTCCCACGACCAAAAGCTACTGAAGAACAAATTCAGGCAGCCGTAAAAGCAGCGTATGTGAATGAGTTTACCGATCGATTTGAATTAGGTTTAGAAACTGTAATTGGAGAGAGAGGAGTGAAACTCTCTGGGGGACAAAGGCAACGAATAGCTATAGCCAGGGCGGTATTGGCAGACCCTAGAATTTTAATACTAGATGAAGCTACCTCTAATTTGGATACGGAAAGTGAAACGATGATTCAACGAAGTTTGACCGAATTAATGAAAGGTAGAACCACGTTTGTAATTGCGCATAGGTTAAGTACCATACGTCAGGCAGATCAGATTTTGGTATTGGAACATGGTAAAATAGAAGAACGCGGAACACACGATGAATTAATTCAAAAGAAGGGAAGGTATCACGAGTTGTTTACTTACCAAGCGAGAATTTAAAGAAACAACAACGCCAGTTTCAATTCTGCGTACTCATATTTCCCGTGGAGGGTATTAAAAAGCACTCCAAGTTTAATTGGCTCACCTTCTTTTAAGTTCTTTTTTATCTTTAGGTGAGCAGCCTTAATTTCTTTTAAATCAGAGGTGTTAGGTTTAAATTTATCTAAATTTAGTTTTGGGTACTCTGCTTTTAGTTTTATCAGATGCGTAATAATAGTGCTTACGCCATATCCACGTTCTTCTGATATTTCAACAATGTTTTTTCCTTGTTCAATGAGCTCTTTGGTCAACTCGTAAGTTGATTTCTTGAACTTCTTTTGCTTTTCTTTTTTAGCGTGTTTCTCTATCTCCTTTTCATCCGTAATACCATCACACCATTCAATAAATTGTTTGGCGTTATTCTCCAATTCTTCTTCATCTACATATACGCCTTCTGCATCTTCTGAAAGTTCTTGAAATCGTTTATCTGCTTTTAAAGCGAGTTGGTCTACTTCTATAGCCGTAGAATTAAATCCAATTAATTTAAGGTTTTCTAGCTCTTTCAATCGTGATAAGGCTACATATCCTTGACCACGTTCAAATGTCTTGCTTAAATCAATTTCAGCAGCATCTAAAGTCATTCCTTGACTCTTATGAACCGTAATTGCCCAAGCCAATCGCAGTGGAACTTGATCATATTTGGCCAAAGACTTTCCGGAATCGTCATCTACACTCCAAGAATCGGGGTTGGCGGTTATTTTTCTTCCGTTCAGTAATTTAATTATTGGAAATCCTACATCCGAGTAATCTACTACTTCTCCTAATGTTCCATTGATATAACCAACCTCTGGGTTGTTTTTTACAAACATCACTTTGGCACCTACTTTTAACTCAATAATTTCAGGGGCTTGAACTGATTTTTTAAATCCTTCCAACATTTTAGGATTACCTTTTGTTTTGGCTGTAAAAATGGTTGCCTTGCCTTTAAGTTTAGCTAAAGCAGATTTATTAATCCGGTCAACATCCACATTATGCGTGTATAATTTTGTGGGCTCCCAATGGTCTTCT
>JBFFMY010000023.1:0-40595 GCA_041563475.1 Salibacteraceae bacterium | reverse complement strand
TACTGACATCACTTGTTCTTTTTTTGTTTCTTTTTTATTCACGCCTTGTCACTTTTTTGTGTTCATGAATGCTACGCAGTTGCGTCAAAAAAGAAAGAAGAAAGATTTCTCCAATCATAATCCGTAATTTTGCACCACAATTATTCCATGAAAAAAACACTCTTATTTACGCTACTTGTTGTTTGGGGAATCACTACCATTACCCAAGATACCACCATTAATTCCTCCACTAATGGGATAAGTGGATTTGAATTTGACGATTCATTTCGTGGGAATAATGCCATTCGAGTGATGTTCTACAACGTAGAAAACCTTTTCGATATTTATGATGATAGTTTAACCCAAGACGAAGCATTTACCCCCATGGGCGATCATCATTGGAACAATTTCAAATACCAAGAAAAACAAGAACATTTGAGTAAAACGCTTGTGGCTGTGGGTGGCTGGGAAGCTGTTGAAGTCATTGGATTGTGTGAAGTTGAAAACCGAAAAGTTCTCGAAGACCTCGTAAATACCCCCGCGCTAAAACCATCCAATTACCAAATTATTCATCAAGAATCGGGGGATAATCGCGGTATTGATGTAGCCCTTTTGTATCGAGCCGATAAAATCACCGTGGATTCTGTACAGTTTTTGCACGTTGATTTAGGCGCTGAAAGCAGACCAACGAGAGATGTGTTATTAGCCACTTTAAGCACCACTAATGACGGTGTTTTCTACTATTTTGCCAATCATTGGCCTTCCCGGTATGGCGGTCAAATGGAATCGGATCCTAAGCGAAAAAAAGCCGCAGCAACCGTGCGCGCAGCCATTGATTCTATTTTGGTGATTCACCCCCAAGCCAATATTGTGGTGATGGGTGATTTTAATGATTACCCCGATAATGAAAGTATTCAGAATTATTTGCGCGCTAAAAGTGATTCCACTTTTAGCGATTCTACGGAGTTGTATAATTTCATGACTTCGGTTACTGGAAATCACGGAACCCATAAATACAAAGGTAATTGGGGGACTTTAGATCAAATTATGGTATCGAAATGGGTGTTTCAAGGAACCCATAAACTGCAGGTTAAAGAAGGTGCTTTAATTTTTGACGCGCCTTTTCTGCTTATCGATGAAACCAAGTTTCCAGGACAAAAACCTTTTCGTACATATAATGGTATGAAATACGTGGCTGGGTTTAGCGACCATCTTCCCATTTTTATAGATTTGCAACTTCTTAAATAAACGGCATAACGATTAACACCAATGATTTTATCGGGTAAAGAAATTAAACGACAATTAGGTACTGGGATCAAAATTGTTCCTTACAACGAAAGTCAACTCAATCCAAACAGCTATAACTTGAGTTTGTTCAACGAATTGTTGACCTATGATAACGATGCTCTAGATATGAAAAATCCAAATCCCACCACTCGAATGGTGATTCCGGAGGAAGGATTGTTGTTGGAGCCAAACAAATTGTATTTGGGAAGAACCAATGAGCATACCTCCACCGATAAATTCGTTCCGATGCTCGAAGGGCGTTCATCTATTGGACGATTGGGATTATTTATTCATGTTACGGCTGGTTTTGGGGATGTGGGTTTTAATGGCTTTTGGACACTCGAAATTTTTTGTGTACAACCTATTATCATTTACCCTAACGTAGAGATTTGCCAGATTTTTTACCACACCATTGAAGGTGATTTCGATTTGTATAAATCAGGAAAGTATCAAAATAACGAAGGCATTCAACCGAGTTTATTGTATAAAGATTTTAAATGATCACACGGTTTTTCAATATGATCCTCATTGGGTTAGTGAAGTTTTATCAACTCGCTATCTCCCCTATTTTAGGATCTAATTGCCGGTATCATCCTACGTGTTCTCATTTTATGATTGAAGCTATTCAAGAATGGGGCCCCATCAAAGGTTTTTGGCTCGGACTAAAACGATTGAGTACCTGTCACCCATGGGGCGGACATGGAATGCACGCGGTTCCGAAAAACCCCAATAAACATCACATTACTGGAATTAAGAATTTGTGAAACCGCCTTGTTTTCATGCTAAAACAACATTTTATGGCTACTTTTGCATCCAAATTTTTTGAGCGTGAAGCACGATAAAATAACACCATACAATACATCCGAAAATAAAAAAGATCAGGTAGCCGAAATGTTCGATAACATTGCGCCTAAATATGATTTTTTGAATCACCTTTTATCGATGGGTATTGATATTACTTGGAGAAAAAAAGCCATGAAAATTTTAGGGGAACTCAACCCTAAAGCTATTTTAGATGTAGCTACTGGAACGGGTGATTTTGCCATGGAAGCCATGAGTTTGAATCCCGAAAAAGTAGTTGGGTTAGATATTTCAGGCGAAATGCTGAATGTAGGTCGCCAAAAAATCAATAAAAAAGGATGGTCATCTACTATTGAAATGGTGCAAGCAGATAGTGAAGCTATGCCTTTTCAAGATGAAACTTTTGACGCCATTACCGTAGGTTTTGGCGTACGGAATTTCGCCCATTTAGAAGTAGGTTTAGGGGAAATGTTACGCGTTTTAAAACCGGGTGGTCAAGTCGCTATTATTGAAATTTCTCAACCGACTTCATTTCCAGTAAAACAAGTGTATAACGTATATTTCAAACATATTTTACCTGCCGTAGGGAAAATGGTTTCAAAAGATGCTCGAGCATATACCTATTTACCAGAATCGGTGACACATTTCGCTCAAGGACAAGAATTTGCAGATATATTGACCAAAGTTGGGTACAAAAACGCTACGTTTACGCCCTTAACATTGGGAACAGCAACATTATATATCGCTTCAAAATAAATACCGTTTCAATTCGTTAAAGAGCGCAAATGCGAAGTAGGTTTTTCATCATATTATTTTTCTTAAGTACATCCGTTGGTGTAATGGCCCAAAGTACGGTAGATCGTGGGCATCCTAATTTGCGCTATTTTGAACAGAACCAAATGCATTTTGGTTTCACTTTGGGATTCAATACGGCAAATTTCAATATCGATTACGACCTAACGGGGTACGACTCTCTTATTTCTATTAAAGCAAAAAGCCAGGCGGGATTTAACATTGGACTAGTTTCTTCTTTGCGATTAAATCGGTATTTCACGCTCCGTTTTACACCCACATTAGTTTTTGCCCAACGCGATGTGGAGTATGTTTTTGCGAGTGAACCAAAGAACTTAAATACCACCAAAATTGTAGAGTCTACCTATATTATGTTTCCCTTGCTGTTTAAATACCGTTCAGAGCGATTAGGTAATTTTGCTGCGTATGTGGTTGGTGGTGGTAACTATGGGTTTGACCTTTCTTCTCAAGTCGACTATAACAATGATGTGGTAATAGAAGAGCAACTTTTAAAAATAAATAAGAGTACATTTTTTGCCGAAGCAGGATTTGGAGTGGATTTTTTCTTGGAGTATTTCAAATTCTCTATCGAGTTAAAATATAGCCATGGCTTAGGTAAAGCCTATATTGATGATGGTTCATTTTGGGCAGAACCTATTAACGATATGAAACCAAAAATGTTTACGGTTTCATTCCACTTTGAAGGATAATTACTTACGCTTCCATTCCCACAATAAAATTCCGGTCGCCATCCCTACGTTTAAGGATTCCGCTTGACCAAATTTTGGTATGGTAACATGCTGTGTAACGTGTTGCTTAATGTCCTCATGAATTCCATGCGATTCACTACCTAGGATTAAAAGTGCGTCTTTTGGGAAATCAAACTTCCCTAATTCATCTCCTTCCATAGCCGCGCCAATGATAGGATGTGTTGGGTTTTGGATTTTATATTCTTCCAAAAATTCATTTGCGTTGACGTATTCCACCGGAATTCTGAACGCAGAACCCATACTGCTTTGAATCACCTTAGGATTAAAAACATCTACCGATTGCTGCGTACACACAATAAGCTTTATTCCAAACCAATCGGCCGTTCTAATAATGGTTCCTAAATTTCCTGGGTCGTTTATGGTATCTAGAAATAACGTGAGTCCTTTCCCATTTTCTTCAATATCCCAAAATTCAGGCATTTTAACTACGGCTAAAACTTTGTTTGGCGTTTTTAATTGAGAAATGCGTTCCAAGTCTTTTTCGCTAATAAGTACAACCTCCTCCACCAGAGAATTACTCCATCCTTCCACAGCGTAAATCGCCTCAATTTCGAAATTGCTTTGTAGGAGTTCATTAACGAGCTTCTCCCCTTCTACTATAAACTTACCCTCTGAAAATCGATTTGATTTTCGCGATAAATCTTTAATATATTTTATTTCATTACGAGATATCATACCTATTCTCCATTGTATATTTATAGCTTTGCAAAAATACCAAACTGCAGCGTTGAACTCATTATTTCAAAAAATATATCCAATTGTCATTATGGCAATTTTTTTGGCAAGTTGCAGCCCTACCAAAAATTTACAAGAAAATCAGGTTTACCTCAAATCTACCCAGATTAAAATTCCACCTAATATTATTGAGCCTGAGCAAATTGCAGCCTATCAAAAACAACACGCAAACACGCGAGCAATGTGGGTGGTTAAATTAAAAATGCAACAATATTTAGCTTTTGATGACGCCAAATTAGAGAAGAGAAATGAAAAAAAGCGGATAAAGCATCAAATTAAAAATGAAAAAAGAGTTCTTGCAGGTAAAGATTCCGTTGAATTTAAACCCGTACTATTTGCTCGGATAAAAGCGGATGGAGAAGCCCCTGTTGTATTTGATTCTCTACTTGCCCATGAATCTGTAAGGCAATTTGAAAAAGCCCTTTTCAATAAAGGCTATTTCAATAACCTCGTGTACACGAAATTCGAATACAGTAAGGACACAGCCAAGGTAAAGGTAATATATGAAACCATTGAAGGTAGAAGATATTTTCTAAATAAAATTAATATCGTTATTGAGGACACCAACCTGCGCAAATCAGTTAAAGTAGCTAATGAAGAATCACTATTGCATAAAGGGGGACCATTTGATACGGATGTTATTGATTCGGAAAGAGAGCGCTTTGCTTCACAAATGAGAAACCTAGGCTATTACTTCTTTTCGAAAGAATATTTAACCTACGAAATAGATAGCGCCAACACTAATTATACGGTAAATCTGAATATAAAAATTTCAAATCCTCAAAAAAAAGCCAATGATTCTTTAAATACACCAACGCATATAAAATACAAAATTGGCACCATAGCACTAAACACAAGTTTTAGTCCGAAATACCCCAACAACCCTACTGATTCAATTCATTTTGAGAATTTAGTATTCATTAATTTATCGCATTTAGAATACAAACCGCATTCGTTCGTGAATAAACTGTTTTTTAGTTCGGGTGATTATTACAGCGAATTGGAACAGTCTAAAACTTATACACGTTTATCGGGTTTAAATAACTTTAAATACATCAATATTGGTTTTTCAACCAACGATGTGGATTCGAATATTTTGGATTGTACCATCTCCATGACTCCATTCCCAAAACAAACGATTGGTTTTGAGGTAGAAGGCACCAATTCCTCCAGTAATTTGGGAGTGTCGGGTTATTTGACCTATATGCATCGAAACATGTTCAGAAATTCCACCCAATTAAGAGTTCGATTAAAGGGTGGACTTGAAGCTCAACAAACAAATTCGGCTTCCACAGATGCGACAGACAATAGCCTAATAAACACTAAAGAATTGGGTATTGAAACTATGTTAACTTTTCAGGATTTAATCGCCCCTCGATTCATTAGAGAAAAAATTCTAAAAAACTTTAACCGTCCAAAAACAAGTCTGACCTTGCTGTACAACTATCAGAATAGACCAGATTTTGAACGCTATTTAAACAATGCTTCCATTGGTTATTTCTTTACCCAAAAGAAAAATAACATTAATGAATTTTTCGTTTACCCCATTGACATAAGTTATATTCAAATAACCCAAAGTGATGATTTTAAACAACGTCTTAAAGACTTGAACAATCCCATGCTAAATGCTACCTATGCCGATCAATTTATTGCCGGTATCCGGATTTTGGAAAATTGGACTAACAAACAAAAAGTGAGTCAAAGAAATTTCGCATTAAATCGTTCCCAATTTTCTTTGGCAGGTAATATTTTAAATGCCTTAAGTGGGGTTTTTAATTATGGAACTGGAGCGGATACAACTAGTGATGGTATGCTTGGTACCCCTTATGAAACAGTAGGTGGAATTAGATATGCGCAATTTATTAAGCTTCAAAATGATTTATCCCTGAACACTCGAATCAACCGAACACAATCTATGGCTTATCGTTTTTTAGGCGGTATTGGAATAGCCTATGGCAACTCTATAGCACTGCCGTATGATCGTAGTTTTTATGGTGGGGGTGCAAACGACAACCGGGGCTGGCGGGCAAGAACTCTAGGGCCGGGTTCCATGTCGGATGAATTAAAAGTAGGTGTGGATCAAGTAGCCGATATCAAAATCCAAATCAGTGGGGAGTACCGCTTTAAAATTTACAAATCATCTATTGAAGGTGCACTTTTTGGGGATTTGGGTAATATATGGCTACTTCGTGAAGACCCTGATCGACCGGGGGCTAACTTTGAACTGAATAGATTCATGAATGAATTCGCCCTTTCTGCAGGTCCTGGAATTCGTTTTAATTTTGGGTTTTTACTTATCCGTTTAGATTGGGGAGTAAAAATATACAACCCAGGCGTTGGAAAAGATGCAAATGGGGAAGATTTAAACCGATTTATTTGGGGGGGAAATATTTCGAAAGAATCTGTCCTTAATCTAGGGATTGGGTACCCCTTCTAAAAATCAAAAAATTACACGGTTAGCCTACAATAATTCCTTAGATTTGCGGATTATAAAAGTGAGAAACTAAACATTTAAACATGTCAGATATTCATAAAATTGAACAACTATTAGGCAGTAAAGCCGATTCATTGTTAAACCATGTAGCCACTGGAATTCCGAAAGAAAATTTACACTTGCCTAACGGTAATTTTGTGACCACTTCATTTGGCGATTCTGATCGCAGCCCACAGGTATTAAGAAGTCTTCAAGCTTTATACGGAAATGGTAGATTAGGCGGTACAGGGTATTTATCTATTCTTCCGGTAGATCAAGGAATTGAGCATTCTGCCGTAGCATCTTTTGCACCAAACCCCATTTATTTTGATCCAAAAAATATTGTAGAATTAGCCATTAATGCAGAATGTAATGCTGTAGCTTCCACATTTGATGTTTTAGCATCACATGCTAGAAAATATGCACACAAAATTCCATTTGTGGTTAAAATCAATCATAATGAATTAATGACCTACCCAGAAACGTACAACCAAATCATGTTTGGTTCTGTTGAACGTGCTTGGGAATTAGGTGCCGTTGCGGTTGGTGCAACTATTTATTTTGGCTCTCCAGATTCTGAACGTCAAATTCAAGAAGTGGCTGCCGCTTTTGAAAGAGCCCACGAACTTGGAATGGCTACGATTTTATGGTGTTATTTACGTAACCCTGGGTTCAAAGTGGATGGCGTAGATTACCATGCGTCTGCTGATTTAACTGGCCAAGCAAACCATATTGGAGTGACGATTGGAGCAGATATTATTAAACAAAAACTACCTACGAATAATGGTGGATATACGGCTGTTAAATTCGGGAAAACACACAAAAAAGTGTATTCTGAAATGACCACCGATAACCCCATTGATTTAGCCCGTTTGCAAGTAGCGAATACCTACATGGGATTACGTGGTTTAATTAATTCTGGCGGTGCTTCTGGTGGCGCAAGTGATTTAGGTGACGCGGTTGAAACGGCCGTTATTAATAAACGGGCTGGAGGATCTGGATTAATTTTAGGACGTAAAGCATTCCAAAAACCGATGAACGAAGGAATAGAAATTATCCAAGCCGTTCAAAATGTTTATTTGTGTGAGGATGTAACCATTGCGTAACATCTCCTTATTTTTTAACTAAAAACACTTTATGAGTAATTGGTTTAAACGTATAAAAAAAGGAATTACCACTCCTACCACAGAAAAGAAGGAAACTCCTGATGGACTTTGGTTTAAAACTCCTTCTGGGCAAGTCATTGAAACCAGAGAACTTAAAGCGAATAACTATGTAGTTCCCGCGGATGACTACCATAAAAGAATTGGTTCAGAAGAGTATTTCAGCATTTTATTCGATAACAACTTATTTGTTGAATTAGATGCCGATTTAGCTTCGGGTGATCCATTAAAATTTACAGATACTAAATCCTATAAGGATCGATACAAAGCTGCCCAGAAAAAAACGGGTTTAGTGGATGCGATTCGAACTGCACATGGAAAAGTAAATGGGGAAGACTTGGTTGTTGCTGCAATGGATTTTGCCTTTATCGGAGGATCTATGGGAAGCGTAGTAGGTGAGAAAATAGCCCGTGCCATTGATTTCGCTATTGCAAACAAATATCCGTTTATGATCATTTCTAAATCAGGTGGCGCACGCATGATGGAGGCCGCATTATCATTAATGCAAATGGCAAAAACTTCGGCTAAATTATCACTTTTAGCCAAAGCTAAACTTCCATACATTTCTTTGCTTACTGATCCAACCACAGGTGGGATTACTGCTTCGTATGCAATGTTAGGAGACATCAATATTGCTGAACCAAAAGCTTTAATTGGTTTTGCGGGACCACGAGTTATTAAAGAAACCATTGGTAAAGACCTTCCTGAAGGGTTTCAAACCTCTGAATTTTTGTTAGAAAAAGGGTTTATTGATTTTATTATAGACCGAAGAGAATTGAAAAATAAACTCACACAAATACTTCGTTTATTTAAAAATTAATAAAGGTTTTACAGATTGCATTTATTATTATATTTGCAGCCTCAAATTTTTTGGGTACATAATAATCATTAAATAATATTGGCATGTATTTATCAACAGAACAAAAGAAAGAATTTTTCAAAAAACACGGTGGTTCAGATTCGAACACCGGTTCTCCAGAAGGACAAATTGCAATGTTTACTTTTAGAATCGCTCACTTAACAGAGCATTTGAAAAAGAACCGTAAAGATTACGGAACGCAAAGATCACTAATTAACTTAGTAGGTAAAAGACGTAGACTTTTAGATTACTTAACTAAAGTTGACGTTCTTCGTTACAGAGCAATCATTAAGGAACTCGGATTAAGAAAGTAAAAATTTTGAAAGGCAGTTGAGTAATCAATTGCCTTTTTTTTGCTTCCCTATTTTTCTTCTCATGGAATGTAGGTTTTCAATATGTAACAAAATCGCCACAGATTGGCGTGCTATATAAACAACTGGGTTAGAGCCCGCAATTACAAACAATATGAAAGTTATTGAACAAAGGTTTAAAACGGCCGGAAAAGAAATCGTTTTAGAAACAGGTAAATTAGCCAAACAAGCAGATGGTGCTGTTGTAGTTCGTCAAGGCGATACAATGATTCTTGCAACTATTGTAAGCGACAAAGATGCAAAAGACGACATGGACTTCTTACCTCTTACGGTAGAATACCGTGAAAAATATCCAGCAGTGGGTGGTTTTCCTGGAGGATTCATGAAAAGAGAAACACGTCCTTCTGAAAGTGAAATTTTAACAGCTCGTTTAATCGACAGAGCTTTACGTCCACTATTCCCTTCTGATTTCCACGCAAATACACAAGTATTTGTTCAACTTATATCTTCAGATTTAAAAACAATTCCAGATGCTTTAGCGTGTTTAGCTGCATCGGCTGCCATCGCGGTATCTGATATTCCTTTTGCTGGACCCGTATCGGAAGTACGTGTAGCTAGAATTGATGGTAAATTTGTAATTAATCCAACAAACGTTGAATTAGAAGCTGCTGATATTGATATGATGGTAGCTGGAACAGCGGAAAACATCATGATGGTAGAAGGTGAAATGCACGAAATTTCGGAAGACGAAATGATCGATGCAATTGCTGAAGCCCACGAAGCGATTAAAGTTCAATGTCAAGCGCAACTTGATTTAGCTGCAAAAGTTTCGACTGCTGCTGTTAAGCGTGAATATTCGCATGAAAAAAAGGACGAAAATCTTTTAAAAGATATCGAAACCAAGTGTTATGATAAATTATTTGCTGTAGCGGCTGTTGCTTCTGCAAAAAGCGAAAGAAGTGAAAAATTCAGCACTATTAAAACGGAGTTGAAAGAAACTTTAGGTGAAGAGTTTGTTTCTGAAAACGGATTTATGATTGACCAATATTTCAAAAAGGTGATGAAAAAAGCCGTTAGAGATGTTGTTCTTAAAAACGGAACAAGATTAGACGGACGTTCTACTACAGAAGTGCGTGAAATTTGGACCGAAGTAGGTTACTTACCAGGTACTCACGGATCTGCCGTTTTCACACGTGGAGAAACACAATCACTTACATCTGTTACTCTAGGAACGAAACTAGATGCGCAAAATGTTGATGGGGCTTTCTTAAAAGGCGTTCAGAAAATTATGTTGCATTATAACTTCCCTCCTTTCTCAACAGGTGAAGCAAGACCAATTCGTAGTGTAAGTAGAAGAGAAATAGGTCATGGTAACTTAGCGCTTAGAGCGTTAACCCCTATGATACCTAAAGATTTTCCATATACAGTTAGAATTGTTTCTGATATCTTAGAATCAAATGGTTCTTCATCAATGGCAACCGTTTGTGCGGGTTCTCTTGCGCTAATGGATGCAGGAGTTCCAATGCTAAAACCTGTTTCAGGTATCGCTATGGGATTGATTTATAAATCAGAAGATGAATGGGCTGTTTTAACCGATATTCTTGGTGATGAGGATGCTTTGGGCGATATGGACTTTAAAGTAACGGGTACTGAAAAAGGTATTACTGCTTGTCAAATGGACATCAAAGTAGATGGTTTAAAAATGGAAATCCTTAAAAAAGCACTTAATCAAGCGAAAGAGGGACGTTTACATATTGCCAACGAAATGGCTAAAACCATGACGAGCTACAATACAGAACTTAAACCAAATGCTCCTAGAATTGAATCTATCACTATACCAAAAGATATGATTGGTGCGGTTATCGGACCAGGTGGTAAGATTATTCAAGAAATTCAAGCAACTACTGGAACAACCATTGTTATTGAAGAAATAGATAACCAAGGAGTTGTTGAAGTATTCGCTAGTAATGGAGAAGCGCTTAAGCAAGCCATGGCAAGAATCAAAGGCATTGTTGCTGTTCCTGAAGTAGGAGAAATCTACAAGGGTAAAGTTAAAGCTGTCGCTCCTTATGGTGCATTTGTAGAAATTATTCCGGGAAAAGATGGATTACTTCACGTATCGGAGATTTCTTGGGAAAGAATTGATAAACCAGAAGACCATTTAGAGGTTGGCCAAGAGATTGAAGTGAAATTAATTGGTTTAGATCCTAAAACAGGAAAATTAAGATTATCTCGTAAAGTACTGTTAGAGAAGTCTGTAGCGGAATAGTTTATATTTTATATACTTTTTTTTCAAAGCCACCAAACCTTTTGGTGGCTTTTTTCGTATCTATTAAATACATACCGGTAACGCTTCGGGTTTACAACGAGTTTACCGCTTTCAATCAACTTCTCTCTAGAGAAAAAACAATATTGCCAAAGGTATGAGACAGTTACGTATAACAAAACAAATAACGAACCGTGAAACGGCTTCGTTAGAAAAATACCTCCAGGAAATTAGTCGGTTAAGTCTAATTACTGCCGAGGAAGAGGTGGAGCTCGCGCAATTAATTCGTGCAGGCAACAAAGAAGCACTAGACAAAATGACTAGAGCCAACTTACGATTTGTGGTATCTGTGGCCAAACAGTACCAAAATCAAGGGCTTACTCTCCCCGATTTAATTAACGAAGGAAATCTGGGTTTAATTAAAGCCGCCAAAAAATTTGACGAAACAAGAGGGTTCAAATTTATCTCATATGCCGTGTGGTGGATTCGTCAATCTATCCTTCAAGCGCTGGCTGAACAATCCAGAATTGTTAGACTTCCACTCAATAAAATTGGAACCATTTCCAAAATAAATCAAGTGGTTTCAAAGTTGGAACAAGACATGGAGCGAATGCCTTCTGCTGATGAGATAGCTGAAATTATGGAGCTTACGCTGGATGAAGTTAGAAATTCTTTACGCAATGGTCAACGCCATGTTTCTATGGATGCACCAATAACAAGTGATGCGAGTGACGAAAGAAGTATGTACGATATGTACAAAGAAAATGAAGAAGCAAATCCGGATCAGAATTTAATTTCGGAATCGCTTCGTCAAGAAATAAAAAGATCATTATCCACCCTCGCCAAACGTGAGGCAGATGTGTTGCGTTTGTATTTTGGGTTGGAAAGATCTCCATCGCATACCCTTGAAGAAATTGGGAATAAGTATGGTTTAACGCGCGAACGTGTTCGCCAAATAAAAGAGAAAGCTATTAGACGATTAAAAAATTCCTCTCGTAGTCATCAGTTACGTCCCTATTTAGGATAAAGCGAGTTTTAGTATTACAGAATAGCCACCTTTACTTTTTGATTTGTGAATGGTGGCTATTTCTTTTTCCCCTACTTTATTTATGCGATTAGTATAATTTTAGCCCATGGAAAATAAATGCGCTTGGTGCCTCAATCAATTCGATGAATACGAAAAATACCACGATGAAGAATGGGGAGTTCCGGTACACGATGATAAAAAACACTTTGAATTTTTAATTCTAGAAGGTGCCCAAGCAGGATTAAGTTGGTCTACTATTTTAAAAAGAAGAAAAGGATACCAAAACGCCTTTGCTAATTTTGATGTACAGAAAGTAGCGCAATTTTCCGAAGATAAAATTCAAGAAATTTTACTCAATCCTGGAGTAATAAGAAACAAGTTAAAGGTGCGAAGTGCGGTATCGAATGCCAAACTGTTTATGGATATTCAAAAAGAATTTGGCTCTTTTTCAAAATACATTTGGGGATTTGTAAATCACCAACCCATTGTTAATCAGTGTAAATCTATGCAAGATGTTCGTGCCACTTCACCCGAAAGTGACGCGCTAAGTAAGGACTTGAAAAAACGTGGTTTTAAATTCTGCGGCAGCACTATTATGTATGCCCATATGCAAGCTTGTGGTTTAGTTAATGATCACATGGTAGATTGCTTCCGGTACGCACAGGTATAGAATTATTTCCCATCCACATAATCCTGCAAATAGGCATATTTCGCTGTTAATTTACCGTTTTCTGCAATCGTTGCGCGTTGTAAAATTCCGTCCTTATCCCCGTTAAAAAATTGAGGTATAATTTTAGCTATTAAATCCTTTCCAAAACCTTCGGAGGAAACGGAAGGAAACTCACAGGGTAAATTGTCAACTGCCATAACCGTAATTGCATCTTTCGTATCAAATGCAACTTCCGATTCCGTTTGAGGATTATATCCATATAAGGGCTCTGCAATAGTGGATGATCTTAATGTACAAGCCACCGGACCGTCAATATCACAACTAATATCTGCTACAACCTGAATTTTGAAATCGGGATGTTTGGCCTCCTCTCTCGTGAAAATAAACGGGGAATGCTCCGCATAAAAATGTCCTGAAATATATAAGTCGGTAACTTTTGCAAACCGCATAAAATCAGAATCGTATTCCTTGTAATTAGTGTAAAAATCCTCTCGTGGTTTTACAACACCATCTTTACGCTTGTTGTAATCATTCACAAATAACTGAACAAAAACCGGTTCATCGTATTGTTTTTCTATAAAATCTTTCGGACTTACTTTCTTAATCCCCATTAATTTCATCACATCCAATACCCCACTTGCTACCCGGCCAGCTCCCGTTAATGCTATTTTAATTGCTGGGAGTTTAGCCTTTTTAAGCTCCTCACCCATCTCTTCAATACTTCTTAGGGTTACAGCTGAACTTAAACTAAAAGTTCCATGACGCTCTCCCCAAGCATTAATGCCATTATATGCACCAACAATTCCTGCGTAATACCCAAACCCAATTATGCGCACACCATTTTGATCGGTCAAGCATTCATAATCAATCATTCGAATTTTTTTCTGTAAAATAGCCCGTAACAAATTTCTATTATATGGTTGCTCCTTAATCGTATGAGAAAAGA
This sequence comes from Salibacteraceae bacterium, assembly GCA_041563475.1. Taxonomy (GTDB): domain Bacteria; phylum Bacteroidota; class Bacteroidia; order Flavobacteriales_G; family Salibacteraceae; genus CAJXZP01. The sequence goes on along the minus strand of JBFFMY010000023.1, from coordinate 26,516 downwards.
AAAAATACGTTTTACCAGGAATCAACATATTAATTGGCACTTCTTTAACGCCCATTAGGACATCAAAATCTGAAATATCATCAACCACATTTACACCCAAATTTCGGTACTCCGAATCTGAAAAAACGCGCACATTAGAGGATTGCACCGAAATCTCCAATTCAGGAAATGTATTCTTAACTTCTACACATTGATTAGGTGTTAATGGAACACGCATATCTGCGGGAACTTTTCCTTCTTTTATAAGAGCGAATTTCATAAGTTTCATGGCGTAATTGACTTTGGCCAAAGGTATATTTTAGGCACGAAAATGCCCCTTACTTTGTTTGGTATTTGTACATTGTAAAACAATCCAAAATGACCATCTCATTCAGTTAAAATCACTGAATGATTTGGGAATTACATGATTTAAAAACGAATTACCTTTAAAATGCGATCAATCGTAATTATTATTCCTGAATTTAGTACGAATTTCATTTTTTTTACCTTTTAGAAATGCAAATAGAAATACTTTTGACTTTTTAAAAATATTATTGATAGGGAAATAATGGAATTAAAAAATTATAAAAACGAAACTTTAGAAACGTCTTTCAAAAAACACACTTAAATGAAAAACAATTATTTCGATCTAATTGAACAGTCTTTTTATTTTCCACAAGAGGGGTTTGATTTGAGTGATGGAAATTTGTCCTTTCACGGAATTTCTCTTCAGCATTTAATTAAAAAATACGGAACTCCATTTCGTTTTATATACTTACCCAAAATTGGCGCCCAGATTAAAAAAGCAAGAAACTTGTTTAACCGTGCCATAAAAAACAATAATTATCAAGGAAATTACAACTATTGTTATTGCACGAAGTGTAATCACTTTTCACACGTTGTTTCGGAAGCCTTAAAACATAATGTAAACCTTGAAACGTCTTCTACTTTTGATATAGACTTGATTCTAAGTCTGTACAAGGAAGGGAAAATTGATAAGCAGAGAGCGATTATTTGTAATGGATATAAAACCAAAGAGTATTTAAGCAAGATTGTTTCGTTACTCGAATTTGGGTTCACGAATGTAATTGTCGTTCTGGATAGTAAAACGGAGCTTAAAAAACTAACCGAGGTAGTTGGAGATAATACCATTCAAATTGGTATTCGAATGGCCATTAATGAAGAAGCGCAGTCCTCTTATTACACATCAAGATTAGGTATTCGTGAAAATGAGATTATTGATTTTTATACAAAAGAAATAAAGAAAAACCCGAAGGTAATCTTGAAAATGCTCCACTTCTTTGTGGATTCTGGCATGAAAGATAGCTTGTATTATTGGGGAGAATTTAAACGTGCCCTGAATTTATACGTTCAATTAAAAAGGTTAAGTCCTGGACTTGATTCTTTCAATATTGGCGGTGGTTTACCGATCAGAAATAATTTAGGATTTGAATACGATTACAATTACATGATTAATGAAATTGTAAAAAACATCAAAGAAGCATGTGTGGCTGAAAATATTGTCGAACCCAATATTTATACTGAATTTGGAAAATATACGGTTGGTGAAAGTGGCGCGATAATTTTTGAAGTACTGGAACAGAAAGTCCAAAATGATGCTGAAACGTGGTATTTAATCAATAACAGTTTGATGAATACCATTCCCGATGCGTGGTCGATTCATGAAAAATTCATTATGCTTCCGATAAATAAATGGGAAAATGATTACTCCAGAATCAATATTGGTGGAATTAGCTGTGACCATTCTGATTACTACAATTCAGAAGATCTGAACCAGGAAGTTATATTACCTCGATACTCCGACAAGGACAAAGAACCGCTTTACATTGGTTTTTTCCATACCGGAGCATACCAAGATGCCATTTCTGGTTACGGAGGCATTAAACATTGTTTAATCCCATCTCCGAAACATGTTATAATAGATAGAGATTCAAAGGGAAATATTGTTGATTATGTGTATAGAAATGAGCAATCATCCGCTGATATGTTTAAAATTTTAGGTTATACAGAAGAATGAAAAATTACGCTGGAATAGAAGATGAATATTGCGCCAAAGATTCTGCGAAAATTTGGTTGCAATCCATTCCTTATGATGGAACAAGCACCTGGGGAAAAGGAGCTGATTTAGGTTTTGATGCCTTTTTAGATGCTTCAGAAAATATGGAACTTTACGATATCGAAACAGATTCGGAAGTATACCTCCAAGGAGTACATATTTTACCTGAAATTACGGAAAATGAAACTCCCGAATTGGTTTTTGAAACGGTGTATAACACCACCAAAAATTTACTTCAGTCAGATAAATTTTTAACCTTTTTTGGCGGAGAACATTCCATCAGTATTGGTGTTATCAAAGCATTTCAAGAAAAATATGCAAATCTAACCGTACTCCAATTAGATGCGCATGCAGATTTGCGTCCAGAATATCATGGAACGAAATACAACCATGCCTGTGCTTTGCATGCAGCCAGTCAAACAGGCAATCTCATTCAAGTAGGTATTCGTAGCATGGATATTTCAGAAATGGATTATATAAATAGAGAGCAATGTTATTTTGCCGAAGATATTTACGGCACAACAGATTGGATGGATGAAACTATTTGGCAAATGACCGATAATGTGTACATCACTATTGATTTAGATGTATTTGACCCTTCTATTATGCCAGCTACAGGAACACCAGAACCGGGTGGTATGTTATGGAATCCAACCATTCAATATTTAAAAAAGGTATTTGCACGTAAGAATGTGGTTGGATTTGACCTCGTTGAGTTAGCTCCTATTGAGGGTTTTAAAGCCCCTAATTTTCTTGCCGCCAAATTATTTTACAAATTATTAAGCTATAAATTCGAAACCAATGACTTCAAATAAAACCATTACAAACTTTATGCTTGAGCATTACAAGCATTTTAACTCTGCTAGTTTAGTAGATGCGGCAAAGGGCTATGAAGCGCATTTGGCATCGGGTAAAAAAATGTTGATTTCTTTAGCTGGAGCAATGAGTACAGCGGAGTTAGGGAAATCATTAGCGGAAATTATTCGCAAAGACAAAGTGCATATATTTTCGTGTACAGGAGCAAATTTGGAGGAAGATGTAATGAATTTGGTTGCGCATAATCATTATGAACGTGTACCGCATTACCGCGATTTAACTCCTCAAGATGAATGGAATCTACTGGAAAAAGGTCTAAATCGAGTAACCGATACGTGTATTCCCGAAGAGGAAGCATTTAGACGCTTGCAGAAACATATTTTCGAGATTTGGAAAGATGCAGAAGAAAAAGGCGAACGTTATTTCCCGCATGAGTTTGTGTATAAACTAGTCCTTTCAGGGGTGTTAGAACAATACTATGAAGGAGACCCAAAAAACAGTTGGATTTTAGAAGCCGCTAAAAAGAATTTACCCATGGTGGTTCCTGGATGGGAAGATTCAACTTTAGGTAACATCTTCGCTTCGTACTGTATCAAAGGTGAATTGAAAGCAAGCACCATGAAATCGGGGATTGAGTACATGATGTTTTTAGCCGATTGGTACACTGAAAACACTCCAGAGCATGGGATAGGATTTTTCCAAATTGGCGGAGGAATTGCGGGTGATTTCCCTATTTGCGTTGTACCGATGCTCTATCAAGATATGGAAAGAACAGAAACTCCTTTTTGGAGTTATTTCTGCCAAATTAGTGACTCAACAACCAGTTACGGGTCGTATTCTGGTGCCGTTCCCAATGAAAAAATAACCTGGGGTAAATTGGATATAAACACGCCCAAATTCATTATTGAATCCGATGCAAGTATAGTGGCGCCATTGGTTTTCGCGTATTTATTGGGCTGGTAATCTTAAATAAAGTTATAGTAAATGATAATTGGCACGCGTATCTAGAAGAAATAGGTACTTTTGCAAAATCATTTGGGGTCGACTGGTTTTGACAGCGAGGTCAACCGTTATGTAAGCAAGTGGAGCTCTGTGGTATGGCTCTTTAATTCAATACTGCATTTTTTAACAGGCGAAAATAATTACGCTCTTGCTGCGTAATTCACTTAGTGAATTACTCTTCATCTACACTACTAGGTAGGTAGACGGGATGCCTAGTAACAGACCTTGTCTAGCGGTTTGTTGCAACATGGTACCATTAAAGTTGGATAAGGATTAGTGAGGCTTCTGTGCTAATTCGAGATTGGTGAAGCTACGTTTTAAGTGGGCTGTTTATGGCCAGCTTATCTCCGACAATTAATCATAAAATAAACTTGTAGAAAGCTTAATGTTTGCTTGTTTGGACGAGGGTTCGAATCCCTCCGACTCCACCAAATGCAACAGGTCAGGTTTTAAAAAAACTTGACCTGTTTTTTTATTATGTAAATAATTGAATTTCAACAACAACGAGGCAATTATAGAATTCAATCTTGGGGTTCGAACTCCCTCTTTTGTGAAAACCAGATTTCCGGGAAATATCGAACCCAGTATTTTTTGTTTTTCACGAATATTGGCTGAAATGTAGTACTTATAAAGGTTCGTAATTATTCCCACTCCTTGATTCAAATAGTTCTCAAAATTTGTATTTGTTGCTTTAGTGATTTTTATTTGTTTCTCATACTCTTCCTTCTCTCCTTCAAACCTAGCTTTCATGGATTGATAATCTTTAGCATCTATTGCTTCATCAAGCAATAGCATTTGAGCCTTTTTAAGTCTTTCGTTAATCAATTTAATCGTCTCTCTTTGCTTTTTCACATCTGAGGTTTTGTTCCCTCCCTTTGATTCGAATACATCCTTTACAACTTCATTGTATAGCGTTTGTATTTTTTCATTAAATGTAAGCTCTTTCAAAAATTCAATCGTTTTATCATTTGCTAAATCAGCTCTGAACCTTTCGTTTTTACACTTGTTACAATGGTAATAGAAATACCTAATTCCAAGTTTACCGCGTGAAGCACTCCCTGTTAACATCTCTCCGCAACATGAACATAGTAAATGCCCCCTTAAAGGCAATTCATTTCTTATTTTAGAAAATTTAGAAGCTTTATTTTTTTCTTCTCTCTTAACTATCAACTTATTCTGAACCCTGTAAAACATATCCTCTGTAACCAATGGCTCATGAATTCCTTGGGCAAGGTATTCGGGCTCATCTTCCCAAGCCGGAACCCGTATTTTCCCCATATAAACAGGATTGCTTAATAATCTTGAGATTTGACTTTTACTCAATTTTAATCCCTTTTTATTAGCCTCTTTCATTAACTCAGTTTGAGTTAACGTCCCATTTTCAATAGCTTTGTAAATTCTTTTTATGATTTTTGAGTGGTCAAAGTGTGGTACTATAATAGGTCTATTTTCTTCATCTCTACTATTTACATATCCTTTTGGTGCAGGATGTGACCAACGGCCAGACTTCCAAGCCTTTCTTATTCCTCCTTTAATTTTAATAGATCTACGATCATTATCAATTTCTGGTATCGCAAGATAAAATGCGAGCATAGCCTTGTTTTCTGGTATTGAAAAGTCAATTGGTTGCTCTACGGCTTGTGGAACAACATTGTAGTTTTGTAAATTTTTAATAACCTGATAGGATTCCGCAATATTTCGTGAAAACCTATCCCAAGATGTAAAAAGTAAAAGATCAATGTTCTTGTGATTTCTTTTGATGTTATTATATATATTTTTCCATTCAGGGCGATTAAAATCTTTCGCAGAGTGATCTTCTCGATAAAATTGAACAACTTCAATATTATTTACGCTACAATACTTAACAAGTCGATCTTCCTGATCGCCTAAGCTATATCCTTTAGCCTGTTCTTCTGAACTTACCCTTGCCATTAAAATTGCTCTCTTCATCTTGTAATATCTTTTCTTGTTGAATTCGGAAGTAGTGATCCACATCCATTTCTGCTAACTCATAGAATAGCTCTTTTATTTGCCCTACTTCCTCATCAGTAAATACATCTTCGTTTTTATTAAGTATTTCTGAACACTTTTTAATTGATAGCATTTGTGCCTGATTCTATACTCCCACGAAGTTTTCGGCAAGGAATATGAATGTGCGTTATTATTCGCCTGAATGTTATTCATAGCGTTATAATTTTCGTTTTACGGTTCGATGGATACAAACCACCCTACCGTCTTCCTGTTTTAATTCAATATTTTGGTAATCTCCTTCATTAAGAATGTCAACAATTCTTTTCTCTGAACTGATTTTTTCAACCCCCTCCAATCTATCTATCGTCCCATTTCTTCTAACAATCTTAACGGTTTGAAAATTATTCACCCTAATAAAAGCCAATAACTCTAACTCCTCTTTGGATAATCTAAATATTTCGGTAAACGTCCATTTTGATTGATCAATTTTTGAAGTCAACTTTTGAAATAACGTCTCTAAGCTAAATACAATATGACCTGTTAGATTCTCCGATTGAAGAATAGCTATGTAGTTATCAAAACCAACAATGTTAGAATTACCCTCTTTGTCGATTAAAATGAAATAAGGGCGCTTGTATAAAATGGAACTGATTAAATGGAACTCAAGGTATGGGTAGCGAGAATCAAGCCCTTCAATTGAAACCAACAATTCTGATTTAACTTTTCTAATTTTATCCTTCTCAAACCCTATATCCCTAAGCTCCTCTATGATACTTACCCATAGAGCTTCAACCATAGAGAATTTGTGTCTGGTTTGTGATGCCGATCTGTCATCATCTAGTAAACCATCCTTAATCCAGAGATTCATCACCCTAGCTCCCGTATCCGTGTATTGGTTAGATAAAACCTTTTCATTGATCGTATGGCTAATCGCTTCGTTAATTTCACTTGAAAAAAAGTCTTTTATAGCTTGATTCATCTATCAAAATTATTGGTTGAATTAATTTTGATACAAATCTAATAAACTTTCTTTATAGTAACCTAATTAAGTCATTAAACTTACTGATGAGTAATTTATATGCGTTTATGCCAGAAATGAATCAGCCTTTTGATTGTCTCAAATAAAGGCTATTACTACTTGTTTTGGATGGGAAGAAATAGGAAGGGTTAAGTTCGTAATCTAATACGAATTGATATAACACATCATAGGGAACACTTTGTTCTCCCTTTGCGTTCTTATTAAATAAGGATTTATCGTAATTGTACTTATTGCATAATTCCTTTTGATCTTGGAGCATATTATCAGCCATAAGCTCCCTTGCTGCTTTAATAAACTGATGGCTAATGATGTTTTTTTCTGGATAGGAAGATGCCTTCATGTTCTTATTTGCTCCTGAATATACTTAGGAGCTCATCTTTAACAGCGTGCAGATCTTCATTAGTTTTTAGCAATCGTTCTTCTACTTCACGCTTCTCGGTCTTTAAAATAGATACTTCTTTCTTATAATCAGAAGCTATTTTTTTTATCTTACTCGTCTCTTGGACCAGTGTATTAATCTTAGTGTGGAGCTCCGGTGGAGCTTCGTTAATTATCTGATCAGCAATTTGTTCGTAAAGAACATTCCCTTCTATATTTCCTCTCTCAACATTAAATACTTTATTGTTATCTCCATTGGTTAAAACACCAGAGGACTTACTATTACTTTCCGTTTCAAATAATGATTTCTTATCATAAAAAAAATACTCACTACTTAAACCATAAGTAGTTATGGTCGCTTCAAGTTGCTGCATAGTCACAGAACGACCTTCACTTCTCATTTTTGAAATGATACTTCTATCAATTCCAATAGAAGTACATATTTCAGAATGACTTTTAGCCCGATTTGTCTCTATCAATATATCAACAGCCTTTAAGTACCGCCTATCAACAGCATTAAGCTCTCTTTTTTGGCTTTTTTTCTTTTTGCCTTCTTCTGTCACTGCAAAATTTATTTTAAAAAATTACTTATTAAATCACATATTGTCATCATTAATATATAATATTGCTGACGATTTGCCAATAATGATGACAAATGTACAATAAAGTATTAGAACTGATACGTAACTGATACAAAACTTTTATAGAAATGTTTGAAAAAAAAGAAATTGAATTAATTAGAAACCAGTTACCTCCTCGATATAGAGAACTGATTAGTATGAAAACAGAATTATCTATTCCAACAATAGCAAGATTTTTCGCTTCTTCTCCTATTAGGCAGAATAATGCAGAAATTATTTATGATGCTGCGTTAGAGATTATTCAAGATCATCAAGAAAAAATGAAGGCTCGAAAATTGAAAATTCAAAAACTGATGACAAAGGAGCAACAAAAGTCCCTAAACCTTTAATTCAAATAAATTATTACATGAGTGTCTTTGCTATAAAACATGATGAGCAGTATTCCCTATTGGTCAAAAAGCTAGAAAATAGCGTGATTCAGAATGTAAAAAAACTAAAGGGAAAGGAAAAGATGATTGAAAAAAACTTGGATCAGGTAGAGTTGGCTTTACATGAACTTTTTGGAAATAAGAAATTTAACAAATCCAGTTATTTGAAAATAAAACTGCAGCACTAATCGTAAATCTCAATCATTAATAGTCAGATATACAAGTATGGGGGTCTAGATTAAAAATGAAGTTTTCAAACTATAAACAAATGAATATGCACTTCAGCAAGTAAAGTGCATAGACTATTCATCCCAAATTTTCTAACAATGGAAAGTAACACGACTAAACACCACCAGATGGCAACACCTAAAACCTTGCAATGGAGATTTTTTAATAATCATGATGAAATCTGGATAGGAGAGGTTATTGGTAGCTTAAATATTCGATTCGAACTACATGAATTAGGCAATGACAAGTACCTTATAAAGTCAAACCTAGATGGAATTAGAAAACTTGTTGTTCGGAGTTTAGATCTCGCCAAAATGATGGCACAAGAACATTTTAACACGTACGCCCTTGGTTTACTAGAAGGCAATAAATTAAAAAACACATGATTGTAATAAATTATTCTACCTCTTTTAAAGCTCTTAAAGGCTATATCGAATACTACAATAAAGAAGTAGAGAGAAATAAAACTATTAAGACAAGTATGATACTAACCGCTCAGGAGTTAATTAAAATCTACGGAGTATCCCTGGCCAAAGCGAATAGCATTCAAAAAATTGATAAATCCAACCTTCCTTCTTTAAAGACCAACAATTCTCAATTAGCCACAAGAACCCAATCCAGTACCCGAACGATACAAAGGCACATTAAACGATTACAGGAAGCAGGAATTATTACCAAGAAAATTTTTCATGGTTCAAACTCCAGCTTTGAACTGTTCATAAACGAAAAAATCCTGTTAGCAACATGTAAATTAAGTGTTGAAGAAGCAAAAATAGACTTAGAATTGAAATTAAACCCAATTTTTCAAAGCACTAACATACAGAATATTAAAAATACACATAGGACATTTTGTCCTCATACAGATACTAGAAACAATAGTTACAAATCTAATAATGTAATAAAGGGTGTTTATAACTTACCGGTTGAGAAAACCTTAAACTCCGCAAGCTACGACACTGGAAACAATTCTTCAAACGCACCAATAAGGAGTTCTGCAAAAAAGAAGAACGATAATAACATATTGACTGACAACACTTTAACAGGATACACAGGAGGGAAAGTCCAAGAAAAAAATCAAGATACAGGAGGGAAAGTGCAAAAAAAGCGAGCTAAGGCCGACAAAAAAGCAAATCTAAAAGCCCAAAAGGAGGCTATAGCTCGTTGCACTTCCCTTGACCTGTACGTCAAAATGCTTTGGGTGTTAGCTCATAATGTTCTTTACCGAGGCGTTTATCTCACCGATAATCAAATTGAGATTGGGCAAAAATTACTTTACCAGTGGTACCAACCCGTTAGCACCGAAAACTTTGCGAAGGTTCATCAAGTCTATGTTGAACGTATTGGATTGGTCAAAAAATTCATTGAAAAAGACCCCCAAAAGCGATTTGTTCAGCTCCCCAATAGGTATTTTGATCCCTACAACCCAAGTGGATTTGCTGGCACGAAAAAATGGCATGAAATTCATGAAAAGCGTAAACACGAAGTCAGAATCAAACTTATTCTTCATGCGCAAATCAGACGATTCCTCAATAATGAAAAAAAGGAAGCTACTCAACGAAAACCACCCCTAAAACTGTACCGTGACTGTGAACAAAGAATCGGAAAACTAGGTGATCCTCTATTACTCCAACAATTTCATACTGCAATTCTCAGCCCAACCGTCAATCAAGCACTTTACACAAATTAACAGCTCAAAATATGATGAAGAAACAACCAAACAAACTTGGTTTACGCGCCAAAATAAAAGATTACATGGTGGATGTGAACATTGATGTATTTGGATATGAAAATAAAGTAACTACAAACATTTCCAAGTATCTATTCGACCTATCTAAAGAAAGTAAAATATCTGCAGAGGGCATTAACATTCGAATCGCTTACCCCATCCATGCTTTAGAAGCCCATATTTATCATTTTGATAGAAAAATCAGATCTACATCAATAAAAGAACTAACGGTTTTTTTTATCGGACAAGAATCAACACGTGTTCTTGATTTAGAAACAAAAGTTCAGAAAAATGTATTGAACTACATCTCTCAATACTCCAGAAAAAGCAACATACCCATATACTGCCTAAGTATCCGTGTTTCAAAACCCTTAAATGAGGTGAACATTGTGATGTATAAGCACTCTGAAATAATAGAAAGTATCCCATTAAAAGAGCTAATAAAATATTTTAAATAATGAGTGAAGTACCAAAAGGAGGATGGAAACTTATAAGAGATTCCTACTCAAAACTAATAGTCTGGTTCAAGGACGGTAATGTCCGTACCTTTTATTCCATTGATTGGAGGCATCGATATTCGAAACAAAAAGACCCTAACATAGGCCTTTCCAGGCTCCGAAAGAAACTATCCGAATGGGGCAGTAAAGCAGATACGGCAGAAATATATGACAAAGCTTCTGGCAACCGCATTGCTAAGTTCTTTGAAGGAACAGAAGTCCACGCTAATAATGATAAACAATAAAACGGAAGAGATGAGAAATGTAAAAGAACTTTATCACCTTTTGAACCACAAAAATAGATTTGAAGAAAAATACCCCTTCTATAGAGAGGGTGATGGTAAAGTACATGTGCTTTACGTTGCCCCTCTCATTAATGGAACGGGATTTTACCGCATGATCCTTCCAATGCTAGAACTTAACAAAACCGCAACGCATACAGCCATTGTTTCTTCCATGCACAAATGGAGCTTTTCAAAACAATTTGATGATTATGATAACCCTCTGGATAAACGATTAATTCAGTGGGCTGATTATGTTGTGCTACCTGCGATATTCTCTGATGTGAGCTATGTGCTAGAGTCACTGCTTAAAGTTAACCCCGATTTGCAATTTGTTATGGATCTTGATTGTAATTATCACGCCTACCCCAAGGAGCATCCTAATCATAAAAAATTCACTAAACAACACAAAGAAATGCTACTTAACAATATTGCTCAAATGAATATTCTTACTGGAGCCACTAATAGTCTACTGCAACAGTATGATAAGCGAATTGAAAGACTGTATCCATCATCTAATGTTGCTTTAGAGTATCAACCCAACCTTATTTCAAATTTCGGGTTTCAGGAAGTGGAAGCAATAAAACAAAACCACGGTGATAAAATAAGAATTGGCATAATTGGAAATTATAGCAGCTATTATGATACCATATCCATTAAAGAGGCTCTTGTTCAATTAAAGGATAAATACAAAGACCAAGTTCAATTCATTTATTTTGGATGGAACGGTAAGCACTCAAAAAACGAAGAACCATTTAAAGATTTAGAATTTGTTTTTGAAAAGTCTGTCAGTTTTTTGGATTACTACTCTAAACTGAATGATTTAACTCTTGACATTGCTCTGCTTCCTTCCACCAAAATAGATTTTAATACTAAAGGGAAGTCATTCATTAAATATTTGGAATTATCCGCCTTTGCTATTCCAGTCGTTGCTTCAAACTCTGCTCCATATCAAGAAGTAATTGATGACCAGGACACGGGTATGTTAGCTTCCTCGACACAAGAGTGGATAAACAAAACTCAGGTGCTCATTGAGGGTGCCGAGTACCGACACTCCATAGGTAAAGCTGCTCTTAAAAACACTTGGCGTAATTATAGTTTTACATCTCGAAGCATTAAAGTTCTGACTGACATATTTATTTAGAAAATGGACAAACATGCTAAAATTGGTGAATTAATGTTGATTCGAACTTTAACAAACATGCCTGAGTATATCCGGTTAGGAAAAGAACTAGCCGAACTCCTAACAGCGTTTCGGTCCAAACACATTACACTTGAAGTAAACGAACGTTGGCAAATAAAAGGCAACTCCTATATTATACTAAGTGATGTAGCGCAAGTCAATTACAAATTACAACAGCAAAGTGTCTTTTGTCAAACTCAACCCATTTGGCTTTCGGAGCTTTTGCCACTCTCTCATTCTGATTTTCAAAAACTGAGCTAAAAAAAATTGTACCGATTGATGGTGCTTTAATTACCCATAGGGTAAATTGTAATTGCCAGACACTCAAAAAGTAATAATCTAGTATGCGTGAATTCAATAAAAATATTTGTACCGCGGTACAATTCCAGCCAAGGGAATACTATTCTGCTCACCATACTTTTACACCACGTTTTGAAAAGAAAAAACCATTTTCTATATAGAAATCGTCTTTTTTATAAAGCCACTTTCTATATAGGAATAACGTTTCTTAAAAAAAGATACTGCCTTTAAAGAGGTATGTTTTTTAATTATTAAAAAAGCACTCTCTTTATATGAAGGTAGATATTTCCTACAACGATGAACTAAACGGTATTGAACTTCACTTTTTAGAAAAACCATCTCCTAGTATTATTTCTGAGGTTAAAACAAAAATGGGCTTTCGTTACAGTAAAGCGAAAAACCTATGGTGGGCAAAAAAAACAAAACAACGCGTTGATTTTTCCAATGCCCTTAAAGAAATGCTATCCAGTGAAAATACGCCCGAAGAAATTTCTATTGAAGTAAAACCTTCTCATTCCCCATCAGAAGAAAATATTAAGCACCGGAAATTCTCCTACGTTACATTTTGGATTAAGGACAAAGACGGGAAAAGCACAATTGATAAATATGTTTTGTTTGAACCTTCCAAAAACATTGCTACTGACATAGCCACTCGGTTTGGTAAAAAGACTTACGGTGAAAATTTTGAGAAAGTGTATGTCTACCCACGTAATTATGTCCGTGAGGCCAGAAAATTACTTGCTGCAGGGAAAATAATTAAATGGACAGAATCTTCAACTGCAACGAAAAAGGAATCGACATGGGTTATTTATTCAAGTACAGGCTTAATTGATAGCCTTCAAATCTCAGAGAAAAAAGCCAAAGAGTATATCCAAAGGAGACCTGAATTCAGTCAAGATAAAATGTTCTTTGAGCAAATGGATAAAGTCAAAGCTTTACACTTACTAGATAAGCAAAAAGAAGATGGCGAAAACCAAAAAACCGATTCCGCACATATTCTACCTCCACCTTTAAACACACAAGAAAAACTACAGATTCTTAGTGAATTCGAAACGTTTCACAAGAAACGAAAATCCGAATTCTCAGAAGTTGAAATAGCTGAACATGAAATCCCAATCCAATTTGGTAGTTGGTTGAAAAACAACCATCCTGATTTAGTTGGACAAAAAGATAGCATTTGGGAAGAAAATCAAATCCCTCCTGTTAGTAAAAATCCTGGTTTAGAAAAACCACAAATCCCTAAAAACGACTACCGTTTGTTTTTCTCGCGGTTTAGCGATTTCACCAAAGCAGAAGTTGGACAAACTACTGGATCTAATTCACTTGAATCATTCATCAAGTGGCTAAATGAAAACTACCCGAACATCACTGATCAGGATAAGAAAGGAATAACAACCGATTATACCGATTATATTCAAAGGATCACAGAAGGGAGTAAAAAAATTGATCTCCTATCAAAACCAAATAAAATACAGCCCTATAGTTCCATTTTCAATAAGCTAGGAAAAGTCATTCCGGATTTAGAAGAAAACCTAAACAAAGGGTTAATGTACGGTAAATCCTCTTTTGGTGAAAAATCAGCCTTAATGGATTTAAACCTAGATGTACTAGTGGCCAAGGATGATAAAGGACTTTCTATCATCGCTCTATCTCATTTATACAAACAAGCAGGTGATTCTATTGCTGATCCTGATATGCAAATTCGGATCGACTTTACTATGGAAACAGCCGAAGCTCTAACGTTTCAAGATTCTTTTGGATTTAAACAAGTATACCACCAGAAAGGTGGTAAGAAGTTAGTAGACCCTCGGCAGAAAAAAGAACAAAACAAGTTCTTATCTAGTTGGCTGACGAATCTCATCAATACAAAACATAAAATTGTTTGGGTCGAATTAGACGCTCTTAAATCAACTCAAAAAGAAAAAGTTTCAGGTTCCAAGTACAGAATTACTCAAGGATGGACTAACCTAGATCAGAAAATAATTACAGCCTTTCAAAAACTAATTGACGAGCATCCCGATAAACTTATCATAGAAAAGGAGGAATTGGGTGATTTTAATGAAGAAGAAAACCAAAAGATATCCATTGCTAGTATTACTTCTGATAAAGATCGAATTTCATTTCAAGTATATAAGGACAATACGATGTTAATTCATAGCCTCTCCCCTTTCTTGGAAGGAATTACTTACGATAGTATTACCATACCTAAAGCGAAGATAATACAGACGATTCAGCACATGATAAAACACCCCGAGCTATTGGGTGAACAGCCAGCTATAAAAACCAAACAAATCATAAAAGGTTTGAATGCCGCTCTTTGGCAAAAGGAAGACAATGAATATCCGGTTGATAAATTCATCATTAACCATATTGCCTATCATCAAAGCAGATTAAGAGAATTACTACTTGACACCTTAAGCACTCAACCACCTGAAGCACAAATGGGTATAGTAATCGAATTACCCTCGATTTTTCAAGAAAGAATACCTTTTTCAGGAGTATTCAAAAAGGAGAAACCTTTAACTAAATCAGAAAGCACAAAACTAAAAGAAGCTATTCGAACTTATGTTGACGATATCATTATTGATAATGACTTATGGATAAAGAAGGGTACCACCAAAGGTGTAATGAAGTGGCTCATTAACCACTTATTTGGATCGACCGATAAACTGGTGGACAAACCAATTAAATCAAATAAAATGGCAAAGACTACCCCCAAAACAAACAGCTTCGAGCTCAATGTGATGATTGAGGATTTTATCGTTGAAAAAGACCATGAAGACCACATTTACTCCCAAGAGGATAAAAACTACATTTCTCAGTATACTGGTGGGGGTGGATTAATCAAACAGGGAGCAAAAGGGAAGGGAATACTGTATGAGTATTTCACTCCCGATGCCATCGTACAAAAGATGTGGGGTTTAGCTTTTAAGTATGGCTATACGGATGGAGATGTACTTGAGCCTGCTTGCGGTATTGGGAATTTCATTAAATACGCTCCATCCACTGTTAAAGTAGTTGGTTATGAAATTAATCCCTATTCCAATCGAATAGCAGAAATACTTTATCCACATGCTACTATCTATCAGCAACCTTTTGAAACCCTCTTTTATGCAGGGAATATACACCTGAAAGGGGATTATTCTGGAGATAAATTCGATTTGGTAATTGGTAATCCACCTTACGGAGAATTTTCTGGCAAATGGGCAGGCATGGGAGAAAAGAAATGGACAGGAGCTTCAGAGTACGACCAATATTTTATTACCAGAGGTTTAGACTTACTCAAAGAAAACGGCTTACTGATTTTCATTGTACCCAGCTCATTTTTATCCAATGGCTCGAAATACAATAAACTCAAAGAGAAAATTGCCTCCAAAGCAGATTTGATAGATGCGTATAGAATGCCTCAGGGTGTATTTAAAACAACCTCCATCGGTACAGATATAGTCGTCTTTAAAAAAATACAAGCCTCCGTATGATTACAAGATATTTAAAAGGTAATGGAACAACATATCACAAAAAAGAAAACAATATGGCAACAGCTAATGACAACATCAAGGAATTACGTAAACTAATAAAAGTAGAACTACTGGATTGTGACCCTAAGAAATGGCCCTTTGTATGTGAAATGCAAAGTACCGAGAAAGGTTATGCGCGCATTGAAGAAATGATTATCCGTTATGTCGCAAAAGAAGCCATGCCCATTGGTTCATCCATTGCACTTATTGAACAGGAATTTACTCATCAAGAACGAGATTAACTATAGAAAAAGAGTATTAATGGTTTGCACAAATCAGTCGTAAACCAGTCATTCCTTTCCCCCAATTAAGACTGATAATAAAGTCCACAGTACAAAACAAGAAAAGCAAATGAGCATGAATATAATAAAGCAGTTCGCCAACTTTTTAAATAAGCATACGACCATAGATGGCGACGTAGAAGATGGAAAAGTAAAAGCACAATTCGGAAGATTAGGAAAAAGAGCTTTCAAAGAGTTGGCTGAATACGTAGGGCTTAGTGAATACAAAATCAATTTCAATAAAGCAGGTGTTGCTGTTAGTGGTGATTTAACTTTGATGGGCATGTTTGATGCTGAACGTGGTATTTACATTTCCTACACTAAGGATGGTTTTCAAGACAAAGCTTTATACCACACCATTGCTCACATGAAAGATTATTCAGGCGGCAACAATAATTACTTTCATGAGGTTGCTTTTGCTCAGCCAGAACGTATCAAAGAAAAGGTAGATGCTCTTTGGGAAAATATAGCTCCTAAGGAAGGTTTAATAAAAGAACCAAAAACAGTTGAAAAGGACACCGTAAAAAAACAAACTCTATTGGTTGGCGACCAATTTTTCAAAGACAACCCTTCTAAAATATTAGGTGAGCAATACCAGACAACCAATCGTTTCAATAAACCCATTACCCAAGTAAAAGGCAAAATGAATGATGCTCTACAGGGAATTGATGTGCCAACGATTGACATTCCTATAAAACATGTCGAAGCACTTGAATCCAACGTAAAAGAACCATTGGAGCAATTTGTTAGTGAACAAATTCATCAAGAAAATGTAGAGACGGTATTAAAAGCTACCCGAAAAGAACAAGCTCAGAAGCAACTCAAAAAAGCCTATGGAGAAAAAGAAGTCATTCCACTCCATGCTACATTTAGTTTCGATGACATCATGTCTCAATACAATATAGGCATTACCAATGATGAAATAAAGGCTTGGGTGTGGTACAAACGAAAAACAAATGGCTACAATGATGAAACGGTTATTCTAAATGCCAAAAATGGTTGGTCGAAATACGTCATTCCTTTAAGTGACATTTCCAAACATACCCAAAAATGGTTACAAGAAGGTGTGATCTGTTTTTACAACGGTGACTTTATGCCAAGTGTACTCTATTATGCAGAGAATATTTACAAAAGAGAACAAGTACTCCTTAAAGAAAAGAGTGTGATCATAGCCAATCATGGACAACAACAATATGAGCGTCAATGGGAGGGTCTACAGAACGTTAAACCACCCAAACTAACTTTATCCGATTCCAAAAAAGAGAATCGATTATTCATCAAACCAACTTCCTCTTTTGCGGGTGAAATTCGCATCGGAAATTTAGCAGATGGTACCACATTTAATACCTACAATTCCAATACAGGTAAATGGGAAACAGGAAAAACAGGATTGGTTGATGGATTTAAAGAGTGGTTGAAAAACCAACCTAAAGATGACTTTAAAAAATCAAGTGATTGGAATATCATCCAGTATTATTTAGAAAATAGAACTCCACCTCGTTACTACGACAAGGAAGAAAAGTTACGAATGAAGCAGAACGCCAAACAAGAAGGCGATACTTTCTTTGTTAAGTTCTTGGCTGAGGGACTAACACGAGAAGATCAATTAATCATTGAACAGATCTGGAATCAACGCTACAATGGCTATGTGGAAATCAATTATTTCAAAGTTCCTGTTGCATTTACTTCTAGTGCTACTTTTAAAAATAAACCGCTATTTATTCGCCCCGCTCAACGAGAAGGTATCGGATTTATCAGCGTTCACGGCTCAGGTTGTATTGCCTATGATGTTGGGGTGGGTAAAACTATGACTGCCATCTTATCTATTGCACAAGCACTGGAAAGTGGGCAATGCAAACGTCCTTTTATTGTGGTTCCCAACCAAACCTACAAGAACTGGTTAGGCGAGCTGCAAGGTGTGATTCAGGATGGTAAAGTTACTTTAACTGGTGTGTTACCTCAATATCAGGTAATGGATTTGTATAATTTAGGAGAAAGCTTTGTGGACCAGCTTAGAGATGATAAAGGAAATATTCAAGCTGTTCCTGAATACTCTATTTCAGTACTCACCTATGAAGGATTTAACCGATTGGCTTTTAAAGATGAAACGTGGAACGAAATAGGTTCTGAGCTTTTTGATATTCTCAATCAAGGAACTGAGGAAGAACGAGAAAAAGCCAAACTCTTTGAGAAAATTGAAGAAATGATGGGCAAAGGCATCAAAGGAGCTTCAGTGAATATCGAAGATATAGGATTTGACTACATGGTAACAGACGAAGCGCACGCCATGAAAAAATCATTCACTCAAGTTAAAGGAGAGCAAAAAGGCTATAATACCAAAAGGTCTAAAGCTCCGTACGAAATAAAGTCTGGACAACCTTCTATGACCGCACTTCGAGGATTTATGATTAGCCAATACATTCTTCGCAACAATAATATGCGAAATGTATTACTACTCACCGCTACACCTTTCACCAATAGTCCACTTGAGATTTATTCCATTCTAGCGCTCATAGGATACCAGCAACTGGAAAAATCGGGTGTTAAAAATATCAAAGAGTTTTTCGATACGTATATCAAAACCAGTTTGCAATTGGTGATTAATGCCAAGCTCAAACCCGAAAGAAAAGAAATAATCATGGGCTTTGCGAACCTGATTGCTTTGCAATCCTTGATATTCAAATTCATTACCTACAAAACAGGTGAAGATGCCAATATTCAAAGACCCAACAAGATTGTTTTACCAATGATGAGTAAGAAAGTTGGTGAAAAAGTGATTTCACTCCCTTTGGAAAAACAAATCAGCACTAACTTAGCTATGACCGCTACCCAAGCGGACTATATGAAAGATGTGGAATCCTATGTGACCGGAAACACTAGCTTGGTGAATTTCTGCGTCAATCCAATGGGAGAAGAAGATGTTTCTGGAGACAGCAAAGGAGAAGCTTTGGAAGAAAATAACATGTCCGAGGATGAGAAGGAAGGAGCTCGAATATTAAGAGGATTATCTTTTGCACGACAATTAGCTCTTAGCCCCTACTTATATGCTTGTAACCCGAATAAAAGCCCAACCTATGAGCAGTACATAGACAGCTCCCCAAAACTCAAATATGTGATGGGATGCATCCAAAGCGTGAAACGATTCCATGAGAATCGAAACGAAGAAGTTTCTGGGCAAGTAATTTACATGAATTCCGGAGTCCATTTCTTTTCGCTTATTAAAGAATACCTGGTAAAGAAAATTGGATATGATGACAAAGAGATTGGTATCATCAAAAGTGGTTTGAGTGGGGCAAAAAAAGAAGGGGTTAAAGAACGATTCCTTGCTGGAAGCATTAAAATTATTATAGGTAGTGCTTCGATCAAAGAAGGAATCAACCTACAAAACCGAACTACAGTACTCTATAATTGTTGGTTAGATTGGAATCCAACGGACATGAAGCAATTGGAAGGTAGAATATGGCGATTTGGAAATCGCTATGCGAACGTGAGAATTGTTAACCCTCTGATGGAAGACAGCGTAGATACTTTCATCTTTCAAAAGCTCGAAGAGAAAACTAGTCGTATCAATGAGATTTGGTATAGAGCGGGAAGAACCAATGCTTTGAATTTAGAAGAATTCAACCCTTCCGAGCTTAAAACAGGATTGATAACAGATCCTCATGCATTGGCAGAATTAATTCTAATGGAACAGCGCGAACAATTGCAGGACACCATAAACAGTTTAAAAAATCAACAAACGGTACTGGATGACATCAACAAAGCGAGAGATGATTTCAACGCCAATATCGAGCATATAAAAAAGGAGGTTAATCTCTACAAACCACAAAAACGAATAGATAAAGACGGCAATACCATCAAAGCAAAGGCACGAACGCTTGAAACTATTTTTAAGATTTATAAAGATTATTTAGATGATCAGCAAACCGAAACTACTTACCGTGACCAAACGCTTTTTGATACCGTAAGAAAAGCTAATGCTATCATAAAACGTGGATTGGAACAGGTATTAGAACCCAAAGGTTTTAACATCAATTTCGATTATAACAAAGTAGTTGGGAAAATTTCCAAAGAAATTGAAGGTAATGAGAAGACCCTAGAAGAAAGAACAGGCACTGAGGCTGTAAATGAAAAAGCAGAGCAAATCATTAAAGAAAGAATTGCCATAGGTTACAAGCCTAAAACTGTTTCTGAAAGAGTAACTGAATTCACCTCAATGAATGATAAACTGCTTACTGAACTTATGGTTTATGATAATAGTGAGCAGGCAAAGTCCAAAACTAAAAAGCAAGCCAAAAAAGGTTCCGTATTAGAAAACTCTGCAGATGGATTAGATAAAATCAGAAAACTTGGAGAGGCTTTTAAAGCCATGCAAGTAAGATTGAAACGGATACAAGCCTTGCAAGCTGCATAGCGATTTACAAACACTTAAAGATTTGAAAAAATGATAAAAAATGATCCATACAAAATATTAAAACAGTCAGCAGTCGCCAAAAACCTTTTATCCGATAAAACTAAAGAAGCTTTGGAGATCTATGATGAAACCATTGAAGGTTTGACTGAATTTCCAAAAGATAAATCTTTAAAGGAAATGGCTGAAAAAATTGGTAAAGCGGCCATTGAAGTTTTAAGCGAAGATATTGATCAGATTAAATCTGATCTTAAAGATGAAGTGAGCGAAACGGAAAAAAAACGTATCCAAAAGGCTCAGTCCAAGAAGGTGGTAGAGAAAGCCGATAAAACAATGGATTACCTAACCGAATGTAGAACCAAACTTAGAGAAGAAAGAAAACGAAAACAGGAATCTGGTGAAATAAAAGCTCCAGTAAAAAAGAAGCTCACTACCAAGCTCAAAGATAACATGAAGAAAATCATCGTTATGATGCCAAAATCGGTAAAAGAGGATGAAA
This sequence comes from Salibacteraceae bacterium, assembly GCA_041563475.1. Classification (GTDB taxonomy): domain Bacteria; phylum Bacteroidota; class Bacteroidia; order Flavobacteriales_G; family Salibacteraceae; genus CAJXZP01. Next base: position 5,321 of record JBFFMY010000023.1, on the reverse strand, counting down.
AAAAAATTACTCGAACCGAGCATGCTGTTCAAATATTTCTGAGTGACCTTAAATGTATCTGGGGCATGAATAAAATCAAACCCATTGAGCAAGAACTCAAAGAAAAGTTTGAGCAACTTAAAGATAAAGCAGTAACCGATTAAAAACTACAAGTACCATGAAAAACAGAATATTTAAGCATCAAGTGTTTTTAAAAGACAACAACATTGATTCATCTACTTTATCCCCTTTACTACAAAAGCGGATTGGTGGATTTGATGAGTTGGTAGAAGATTATGAGCATGCCATTGATGAGGATCAGGAAAAAATGGAATCCAAAATCACTAAACTCGATATGGAGATTGAGGAAGACCTCTATGATGAGTACGAGCAGAGGCTAGAGAACAATGAAGACATTGAGGATGAAAAAAAGGAAACTCCTACGCTTCAAAAAGAGAAGAAGCCTGAACCAGTTCCAAAACCATCTCCAGTTGCTCCACCTGACCCTCCTACTCCACCTACTCCCGTAAAATCAGAGGATGTTAAAATCATTGAAAGCTTACTCAAAAGGGGGAGAAAAAGTATCGGACGATCTGATTTAAGAGCATTGGGCTATAAAGGCACCTTAGACCGTAAAGAACATATTGTAGGCAATTACAAGCTGAAAAAGGCGCTGTTTAGCTACACGTATTACATCACTCTGCTTCTAAAGAAATAGTATAGAATTAAAACATAGAAATATTCAATTGAATTGAACGAATAAATTAGGCTTTAAAACGTGTTTACAGTTGCTAATTTAGCAACTGTAAGTCGTGAAAAGTATCTATTACACCGAAGAAAAATGAATGAAAATCAGATAATACAACCAACCAATCTTCAACAACTTCAAGTAGTACTAGAACGTGTTGTTGGCAAATTGGGCATGGAAAAGACGGTTCACTTATTAGAGAGCTTTGATAATAATTCATCCATTGATATGGGAGAAAAAGAAAAACTCAAAGTAATCACAACCTTCATCATTTCTCAATGCATATCCATTTTCAATTTGGAGGAAAGTGAATTTTACACCAGTGAAATTCGTGAATATAGAGAAGCACGTATGATTAGTTATCACTTAATCCACACATACACTAAATGCAGTTACGCTAAAATTGGAGAGGTCTTTGGACGAAAAAAACGTAACGTCCTCTACTTCTGCCAAAAGTGTAGAGAGCTTCTAAGTGTTCCCGGGTTCTACCGGGAGTTTGTCGAAAAACATAAGCAACTTGATAAATATACCATTGAATTTATTGGAAAACTAAATTGAAGCAATCATGTCAAAAACCATAGAAGAAGAAGTTCAACAGATCCTGAACCAAACCACCGACAAGGTAGAGTTTGAAGAACCTCTAGATCCTCAAAGCAGCCCGCTCAATCAGCCTGTTGTAGAAAACGAAATTGGTCATACCAAACCTAAACCGGTGAAAGGACCTACGGAAGCAGAAAAATCTACATCTATAGAACAAGAAAATTCAGAAGGAGATTTAGACGCTGACAAAGAAGATGAACTCAATTTTGAGGCCAACGAAACCGATAATGTCCCTGAACAAGAAATTGGTTCTGGTAAGTACACCGACCAGTTAGAAGAAGGATTATCCAGTGATGAAGGCGAAAGCTTTGAGTTACCTACCAGTCATGCTCGCCAAGCTGCTGATACCATTCTTGGAATGACCGATAACATCATATCGGTTGGTGGTGGCTTTTTCATCAAAATCAAGAAACACAAAGAGTTTTACGATTTTGAAGAAGTCATTCAGATTATTGAAGAGCAAAACGAGAAAAACATCAAGCGATTAAAACTTGATGAAGAAGATAAAATTTTACTTCGACCGCTTCTTGTTTCCATGCTCAAACGCAAAGCGAAAAAACTTACTCCAGAACAGCAATTATTAGGTGCTGTACTTTCCATTCTAATGAAGAAAGCTCAGATGGTCATGGAGATTAAGTCCGAAAATGAAATTCTGGTAGAGCGGATACTTGATGTTATTCGTGAAGAAAAGGGATATTCCGATCAAGACAAGGAAGGAGAAGAGCCTGAACCAACTCCGGAACCTTCAAAACATGAATCAGCTCAAACTGTTGTTCCTGAGCCTGAAATTAAGGAAGAAATTGAGATCGTTGAAGTCGAGCAAGAAGATGTGAATTCCCTAGGTAGCGTCATCATGGAAGTTGCCCAAGGTGATAATAACAACAGTTCCGAATAACAAATTGTTGTATGGCTGCAGAAATAAAAAAATCAACCAAGGGTAGAAAGAAAATCACTTACTCCAAAGAGGATTTGGAAAGACAACCCATGCTTGTATTGGTATGCGGTGAAACAGGTGTAGGAAAAACTTACCGAAACCTCATTGAGATTCATCGGTACATGAGTAATAATCCCAGTAACGGACGTAAAGGCAGAAAGGTTCTTGCTTTTGATGTCAATGATGATGACTACCCACAGTTTAAGACGGTAAAAGTCAATTTGATTCAAAACCTGACTGCCATTAACGCAAGACGAATTCGTCCAATTTCTCCTCTGGGAATGAACATGACCATTGAAGAAAAACGTGGCGTTGTGGAGCAAATGGTCAATCGCTTTAAAAATGGGTTACTGGTATTAGAAGATTTGGACAAATACATGGTAGGTGCTAAAGGGCAAACCGTAGTTGGCTTATTAACCACCAACCGACACAATGGACTAGATATAATGATTAGCCATCAATCGGTCGCCAAGATTACGACAACCGAATGGCAAAACTGTACCTGGTTACGTTTGCACCATCAGGTTGATGATATTAGCCGATATGAAACCCGGATCCCCAATTATTTCTTAGTACGCATTGCCACCTTCATTGTAGATGAACAATACGATTTAGCAAATGGTGCTTATACCGAAGGGAGTATTACTCAGGATGAATACAAGAAACGCAAGAGCTTCTATGTCTATGTAGATATGCGAAGGCTTCGATTACGTGGCATAAGCCGTGAAGCATTTATTAGAGCATCAAAAAAATACATCGACACACATGAAGCCAAAAAAGTTAAAATGATGCTACAGGAAATGAATATGAACGATACTCCCAAATTCAAGAACCGAAGTCAAGTGGTTGTTCATTTGATAACAAAGTACCTCCGTCATCACGAGGATAGACTCAATACCGCTTTTTAAAACAAATCATCAACTAAAGTAAAATTATGGCTACAATAGTTAAAAAACTCAACTTCAAAAGAAAAAAAGGAATGCTCTATTTCATCAATAGTGACGGGAATTTAGCAGAAGTAAAGCCCAAATCTTCTCATAAGATTGTGGTAGCAAAAACCAGTATTGGTAAAAAGCGAGGATATTTATACTTCCTAGATAAACAAGGAAATATCGCTAAAGTGAAAATGAAAAATTACAAAGGGTAAATGCCACACACTACAACACGAGCAAATACGAATGTGTTTGAACTTGCGTTGGCTTAATTCCTCAGTCTTTTTTTTCTCAGTTTATTTCTTATCTCAGTTAACTTTATTAAATCCTCATTATTGATGCCTAAAGTTGGGTTAAGGATATTGAAATCGTTCTGAATTAGTATTTGTTCAATATTTGATTTATTCTCAAAACTAGTAGTGAAGTTGTCAAATTGAATATTACTTATTTCAGTATAAGGAATAGGTAACTTTTTAAATTCACTTGGAATAAGCTCTAAAACTCCACCACCATAATATCTACCGTCTAATTCGGAAAGAAGTAGAGTTAAAGTGTTGTAAAATGAGTAAATAAAGCTATTTATGTCATAACCATTTCTCATTTCAACTTTATACGCAGAGTCTGTTACGAATGCATTAGAATTGTTCTTTAGAAGTTTTGGGTATAAATGACTTCTTTTAAAGAAAAAAGCTTCTGGTTTTTCTGCAATATTTGGAATAACGTACCAATTGTTTCTAATTCTACATTTATATCTGATAGGTATTTTTTCTAATTCTCCAATATCCAGGTACTCTCTTAGTTTTTTTGAAATCTTGTCATTGTTATTTAGTTGTAGCAGTTTTGTTGGGCGTTTATTTTTTTCAAGTTCCTGAATGTCTTCATCACTAAATACAACACTACCATTTACAAAAAGCCCTTTTTGAATAATAGATTTATTGTGTTTTGATAAATTAAATTGTTTCTCAGTTTCTTTGTCGATGATGAAAAACTTATTTGCAGCAGTAACAATTCCAGGTTTTGAATCTGAATAATCATTGACAGTTTTCAGTTCCTTCTTTAAGTTGTCTATGAATGTTAATTCATCAGAAGTTAAAAAATGGTGTGTCCATTTTACTTTTGATTCAACAAGTAAATTATTATTCTTTAAAATAAAACTATTTTTCTCTAATGATTCTTTTGAAGAAATATTTGTAAAGTACTCTCCTTTATTTTCTGCTTTTTTATATGCAAAAAGAACTATTGTATCTTGTCCTTTGCATTCAAACATAAGGTCATTAAAAGTGAATATCTCAATTCTTTGGAATTCCTTTTTTAAATATTCACGAATCTCTTCTGCAAACTTAACTTGCAATAATTCTGAGGGTAAAACAAATGCTAAAACTCCATTTTTTGCTAACAATGTATTAGCCTTCACTAAAAATGTAGTCCAAATATTTTTAACGGAAGCTTCCGTTAGATTTTCATTTAAATGAATTTCTTTACATAATTCAATTTGTTTTGATGTAAGTATATTTTTCTTAACATAAGGAGGATTCCCGATAACTACTGAATATTGTTTCGGGGATGAAAACTCTAAGAAATCATTCTTTACAAATGACGCTGTTTTATTACTCCATTTTTCAGATGCCGTATTTAGTTCAACCTCATTTATATCTAATGCAGTTAAATTGATGTTTATGTTTTCTTCTTTTTCCAACTCAGAAATGAAAGCTCCATCACCAACACTTGGTTCTAAAACAGACATACGAGTTCTGCTTTCAAAATGAGCTAATACCCTTTTAGAAATGAAACTAGCCAAATAAGATGGCGTGTAGTATGAACCTGTATTTTTTTGATTAGTCATTAATCTTTCTGTAAATCCTTTATTTTTTGTCTAAACTGAAATAATAAACTTGTTATTTTGTCCTTCGTTTGTGCATTCTCAATTTTAGGAAATTCAACTTCAAGTATATCTAAAGTCGCATCTATCTTTTCTAATTGCCAAATCAAAGAATGTCTTTTTAAACCTAAGTGTAAATTTTTATGCATCCATTTTGCTAGGTCTGATTGCGGTACTATTTTTCCTTCAACATCTCTAAGGAAGAGTAAATCATATTCTTTAGAATAAGGACTTACGAAACCCTCTTTA
>JBFFMY010000022.1:0-43205 GCA_041563475.1 Salibacteraceae bacterium | reverse complement strand
CCTAACTTTTGAAGAATTTAAAGTACATATGGCCAATAAAACTATTCTTGAACGAGGCGGTAAGTTTTGGACGCAATCTAACGCACAAGACAAAGGAGTTTTTACCATTTATTGGCCTTTGTAATATGTAAAAAAAGTACTAAAAACAGAAAGGGTCGGAAATTTCCGACCCTTTCTGTTTTTCTCTACCTTGTATTTATCTTAATAAGGTTACCGTTCCATGGTACAAATGACCCTCTGGAGTATCTGTTTTGTCTTGTGCAACAATCCTCCAAACATAAACACCATTTTCTGCCATTTTGTTGGAGCCTTGAACTCGTCCATCCCATGGTTGATTTAGATTCGTTGATTCGAATACAACTCCTCCCCAACGGTCATAAATAATTAACTTGTATTTATCGTAATCTATTCCCACAGCTCTAGGAGCAAAAACATCATTCTGATTATCTCCGTTTGGTGTAAATGAATTTGGAACATAAATATTAAACTCCCCACCAATTCGAAGCATCTCTTCCTGTTTGTCAACACAGCCATCCGTACTTGTTACCGTCAAAGTAACTGGATACGTTCCTGTATCTGCAGGATATTGAAATACAGGATTCTGATCATTTGAAGAACCATATCCCGAGAAGTCCCAATCCCATGAATTAATACTTCCGATTGATTTATCCTCAAACTGAATAATCGTATTAAAAATGGTTGTTTGATCTGGGTTGATTGTAAACTTCGCATCTGGCAATGCATAAACTGTAATGAAATCCTTTTTAGTAATTTCATTTTCACAACCCTTAGGTGTAATTACGCGTAACTTAACATCATAAATACCTGCTTGTAAGTCTGTAATATCCACTTTAAAACCATGTGCTTGGATATTGTCTCCGATAGTCCACTCCGCAAACTGAACTGGCGTAGAGGTGTTTACTAAAGTAATGTCAAATGGCTCACACCCTTCGGTTGGAGAATCAGCATAGAAACCCATAGTTGGAATTGGATGGATATTTACCCATACAGAATCATAACGTGCTGGAGTTTCGCAATTATCCGTCACCTTTACAGTATAAAGTGTTCCTGAAGAAGGATAGGCTTTCGGGTTTTTGATAAATCCACCTGATAACCCGAATACTGGATTCCATACATAATTGTATCCGTTTGCTGCATCTCCTCCTGTTACAAGCGCATTCAATTGAGCAGTATCGCCTGGACATAAATCATGATCCGGACCAGCATCTACGGATAACGAATCAAACAATGTTAGTACAATACCATGCGCGGTTGAAGTACAACCATTCGCATCAACTGCATACACCGAATAAATTGTAGTAGCCACAGGACAAGCCGTTTGAATTCCATTAGAATCTAAACCCTGATTCCAAATGTAATTATAGCCTGGTCCAACCCCACCAACTGCGGTTGCAACTAATTGAGTACAACCTGCAACACATAATTTTTTCTCCGTGATATTTGTAGTTAATGTGATTTCTGATGGTTCCGTAATAATAGCCGTATTTACAGCATCACATCTACTTGCAGAATCGGCCACCATAATATTGTATGTACCAGGTAATAACCCCGTAAATGTCGGGTTGCTAGTGAAGGTAACTCCACCATCAATACTAAACAAATAAGGTGCCGTACCGCCAATTGCAGAAACTACAATTCTACCATCATTTGCTCCGAAACATGAAATATTTGTTGGTACAAAAGAAGCTATCAATTCATCTGGTTGAGAAACAATAAATGGTTTGAATAACTCACAATTATTTGAATCTACCACTTTATACTCATAATCCGTTCCAGCGCATAAACCATAAACTGCTGGGGAATTTGTACCGACTACATTAATACCCTTTTTCCATGAATGGTTGTACGGTGGTGTCCCGCCTGAAACAATTACGGTTGCATACCCTCCACATGCATTAAAGCATGTATCATTAACCGGATTTACTGTGGCTACTAAAGGGGCAGGTTGGCCAATATTTTGAATTTGCATATTGGTTGTACATCCAATTGAATCTTTAACAATTACAGGATATGAACCGACAGACAATCCTGTAAACAATGCGTTTTGACTATACGTAATTCCATTTGAAATGGTATACGAAAGTGGACTTGTTCCACCATGACCAAATACCTCAATCCACCCGGAAGAATCTTGATAACAAAGCAAATCGTTATGCAAAATTGAATCTAGGAAAAGTTGCGTGTTACTCTCTAAAATAACGGTTTGTGGGAATGTTGCGCACAAACTATCATCACGTACTACCACGGTATATGTATTTGCTGGTAAACCGGAGAACGTACTATTAAATGTAAATGTAGCATTGTCAATACTATATCTTAACGGAGGAGTGCCTCCACTGGCATAAATAGCAATTTGACCATCCGTAAACCCAAAACAACTTGGATCAGTTAAAACAATACTATCTACTACAGGTGTTCCTGGGTTAATCAATGTATCAATTAGCATTGGAGACAAACACCCATTACTATCCATAATTTGCATAGCATAACCACCCATAGCCAATCCTGTAAATAAATTGGTTGGAACAAAGGTATTTCCCGTATCTATACTAAATGTATATGGGGCCGAACCCCCAACACTTTGCAGGAGTATTTCCCCATCAGCCAACCCACAGGTAGGATGAGTTAAAATTGGATTTGGATTTCCAAATGGATTAACCTCTATAGTCACACTATCCATCAAAGTACATCCGCACGAATTCGAATACGTTAATACATACGTAGTTGTTGTAAATACTGTAGCCATTGGATTCATGATATTTGGATCACTTAACCCTGTAGTTGGCGACCATGAATATGTCTCCGTTCCATTTGAACAAATAGTTGTTACAAATGGGTTCAACAATGTTGAATCACCTTCACATAAAATAGTGTCAGGACCTGCATCCAATTCACCTACATAAATTGTAATGTCAGCCGTATCGCTACAAACTCCAAATGTGTCATTTACAATAATGGAATACGTGTGTGTGGAGTCTGGCCAAACAAATGGATCTGCAATGGTTGTATTAGAAATATTGTAATTTGGATACCATGAATACAAATACGCATTTGGATCTGCACCAGCACAGAAACCAAATCTTATATTCGGACGTGCAAATCCAGAAGTGTTAACAGATGCATTACCACATGCTAGGGTAAAGTTATTGTTATAACCTACCGTACATGTAAATCCAGGAGAATTATAATAGGTTGAGCTATTGGAGGTTGAAGCAAAGTTTAACATATCAAAACAAACATCAATAAGTAAACTCGATGTTCCATCCCAAATGTACGGGGTGGTTAATACAATCATATTCCATCCTGTTGATAAAACAATGGTTCCCGCAGGGAAAACAACCGTTGGTACTGGTTTAAATGCACCAGACATAAACGTATCTGTTGTACATCCCATTTTTACCTCATAATCCTGATAAGAGGTGTTCCCGTTAATTGAGGCAACATTAAAGCCTATTTCAGTTATCATTCCCGCGCTTAAGCCCATCGCATTTAATTCAGAAGCTTTAACCATATATTGCTGTCTTGCTGTCTTGCGATAATTGCCAAACGGAGCAGGAGAATACGAAGTGGATGAATTGGATGATGTTCCTGTTCCTAAAATGGTATAGTTGGTTGTGCTCAGACATTGAGAGTAACTGCCTCCGCACGCATTTGAATTTGCAACCAAAAATTCAATTCCTAATTGCGTTGTATCTCCAACATCACATAATACTGTATCCACAGCGATGGGGTTTACCAATGGAAATGGTGGGGTAATAAAAATATTAGCCGTTGAGTTTTTCTGACACCCATCCACAGAAGTCATTGTTACCGAATAAATTGTAGATCCTGGTGGCACAGCAACCGGATTGTAAATGGTTGGGTCAGAAAGGGAAGTTGCATTATTCCATTGATAGGTAAACGTTCCAGGTATTGTAGCTGTAGCAGTTAACTGAACAGTATCCAAGTTACATAAAATGGTATCTGGCGATGCTATAACTTGGTAATCTGGTGCAACGGTAATGGTTACCGTATCCATGTTTTGACAAATGGAACTAATATTACTCGTTACAACATAAACCGTTGTTTGGGATGGAAATGCAATAGGAGCTGCACACGAATCACAACTGAAATTAACCCCTACCTGGACTGGGTCACCTGAAATAGACTGCCAAGAAAAAGAGGACCCTCCAGCCGCAAAAATTTGAGCGTTCTGATTTCCGCAAATTGTTTGATCCGGCCAAGCCACAGTACTTCCTATGACATTGACAGTAATGGCCCTAAAGAAATCTTTAGGAACTGTACAGTGATCATCATTCACCCCTACATAAAAATTATAGACGCCACCGCTTAAGGCAGGTGCTGTCCAGCATATTGTAGTTACAATTCTTAAAACAGTATCTCCATTAGTCACAATGGTATCCACTGCCGTATTTGTAATAGTTGCGGTATCCGTTGGGTTTGGCCCCACTAATAAATCCGTAACATTAGAAAAAATAAACATGTTTGTATCCACCGCATAATTTGAGTCGATGAAAGTTAATTCCATACAAAAATCATCACCTTCACACATACTAATTTCATTCGGAGCTGATAGTGTAGCGCCACCAGACCCTGAGAAATTTTGAATACTTGATCCTACTGGCGCTGCATTTGGCAAACAAGATTGGACAATAAACAAAATATCACGCATATTTTCACCTTTATACAATCCTGTAACAGGATCATATTCTGTTACTTTAATAGCCACGACAAATCGTCCCACAGGACTTGCAACAAAGCAAATTTCACCGGTGCTTGGGTTTAAAGTTATTCCGTTTATAGGATTAGAACCTGAATATACAATCGTTCCTACCGTATTATAGGTAGCCACTCCAGTTGCACTTTCCTTCGCGGGTATAAGCTCAAATATTAAACTATCTCCATCTGGTTCCGTAGCTCCAAAATTGTAACATAAAGTATCATTCAAACAAACATATCGAAGTGGGTGAGCACTTGGGTCATCCTCAAATTGAACACCACTATTACACCCTCCTTGTTCCATAGATAGGTTCATTCTAAAATCGGAGTAAAAGTTGGCGCTAGGGGTATTTACAGCACCTGCAGGTCGGCAACAACTTCCCCAACCACCAGACCATAAACCAGTACATCCAGGGGCTGATAACTGAGAAATAGTTGGAACAATAGCAGCTGGTTGCGTTAATACCATTGTATCAATAACCGTACATCCATTGGCGTCAGTTACTGTTACAGTATAGGTTCCATTACATAAATCATAAATATCTGATAAGGTTGATCCAGTATTCCATACGTAGGTATACGGAGCCGTTCCTCCCGATGGAAATGATTTTAATTGCCCAATACATTTACCATTACATAAAATTGGGTTTATTACTGCAATAGAATCGGTTAAAACTAACGGGTCTGTAAGAACAATATTAGTTACTGAATCTACGCACCCATTACCATCGGTAACCGTAACAGAATATGAACCAGAACACAAATTAGTTTGAGACAATCCTGTTCCTCCGTTACTCCATGCAACATTATAGGCACCATTTCCACCAGAAGGCACAATTGAAATAGCTCCGTCACACGTTCCAAAACACAAAGGGTTGATAGAGGTCACTGCGATCTTTATTGAATCTGGATTTACAATAGGAAATACCTCAACGCGCATACAACCCGCATTATCAGTAATTGTAACCACATAATTACCACCAGCTAAGGCGGTTATTGAAGATGCGGTTGAAGCATTACTCCACAAAAAAGTGTATGGAGCGGTACCGCCAATTGGTGTTAGTGAAATACTTCCATCCGAATTTCCATAACATGTCGGTTGCGATACTACTGCTCCAGAAGAGGATGCCCCTCCTGTATTCGAAACGGCTATTGCTTCAGTAATACTACATCCATTTGCATCGGAAATTGTTACTGTATAACTGCCCGCAGCCAAATTGGTTACACTATTAACGTTCCCAGGATTTGGTAAAATTCCCCATGTATAAGAATACGGGCCAACTCCACCTGAAGGAGCTAAATTAATTACACCTGTAGAACCTAAACAGGCTGAATTTGTTATTGTTGGGTTAGATACAATAATTGTAGGTTGCGTAATTACAAAGTTTTGGATATCTATACATCCATTTGCATCCGTGGCACTTACGGTATAAGTTCCAGCGCTTAAACCAACTTGAGTGGTTCCGGTGTATCCATTGTCCCAATCGAAAACATATGGGGAAGTCCCGCCTATTGCCGATACTGTAACCGAGGCATTTGATGCTCCATAACATAAAATTCCACTATTTAAAGTGTAAGAAGAAACCACTGGAGCTTGACCTGAGACAACTGCAGTACCCGTTGCCGTACAACCATTCGCATCCGTAACGGTTAGTGTAAATGAACCGGGACATAAAGACGAAGATAAATTTCCAGTTAAACCTCCTGTCCAAGAGTACGTATATGGAGCTTTCCCTCCAGAAATATTCGTCCGAATAATTCCATCACATGCTCCTGCGCAAGTTTCATCTTGAATATTAAAATTTATGAAAATTGGGGCCGGGTTTTCCAAATTCACCCAATAAGCAAATTGACTACCATCGGCATCCATAACGGTTACAGAATAAATTCCTGGACATAAATTTGTTCGTGAATTTCCCGAAGCACCATCTTGCCAATTATAAACTAAAGGGGCCGTTCCATTTGTTGCCGCAACAGAAATACTTCCATCACATAACCCGTTACACGAAATAGTGGATACCGTAGGTGTTAAATACAAATTTGTAATATCCGATAATTGATGGGTATCATTAATTATACATCCATTATTGTCCTGAATAGTTACAGTGTAAGCACCTGCGCATAACATATCAATATCAGAACCGGTAAGACCCATGGGCCAAGAATAATTAAACCCAGGGGTTCCACCTGTTGCACTTGCTTGGAGAGAACCATTACACGATGGAGGTAAAATATATGTGGCTTCGTACGTGTAAATTTCCATTCCAGGTAATGAACCCCCATTACATGTACTTGATGCAAGTAGCGGCCCACATAAAAATGACACCTCAATACCTGCAACGGCAGTTAAACTGAGCGTTTGCGTAACTGTAACCCCACAAGAATTCACAATAGGGACAGAAATTGTCGTTGGGGCAGAAATACCCGCGCAATCTCTAAATATATTGACCCGCAAAAGCATGGTATCCTGCGCACCTCTACCAATACACATGTATTGTAAATCAGCACCCGTTAAGTGAGAGGCTTCAAGTGAAAATGGCAATAAGGCTAAAACACTGATTGCCAACGATAAAAATATTTTTTGTGAACTATTCATGAGTATACAGTTATACATCCATATTAAACGCGAAATCAGGATAACTAGTGTTATCCTGACTCCCAAAATTATAACGCAGCAACCAACTCTCGGTTGCTTTTTGTTTTAAACTTTATTTATTCCTACCCGTCAAAGTAACCGAACCTTGCTTTTGGAATTCTGTACCATCTTGGTAAACCCCAATTAAAGTCCAATAATAAACTCCTTCTGGGCTATCTCCGCCATCCCAACCACGAGTATAATCATTTTCCCATTCGTAAACTTTCGCTCCCCAACGGTTAAAGATTTCTACTTTAAATGTTTTTAAAGAAGTGTTATCCACACGGAAAACATCATTCACACCATCACCATTTGGTGTGAAAATATTATAGTATCCTTCTGTACCAATATTCCAGATTAAAGCTTCTGAAGTGTCCGTACATCCGAATTCATTTGTAATAATCATACGTGTAATATACGGTGTTCCTACCGCGCCATCCTCAATCAAGTTGGCCACAGTATATGTAAATCCAGCAGCATGATTATTCCCATCATTAACCCAACTCGAGTTAATTCCTTCTTCCGCATGATGATTCCACCATACTGAATCAGCACCTGCTGTAGCATTAGATGCGGCAAAATTCACTGAGAAAGGATTGAATCCATAAATCGGAGATTGCGTGTGTGGAATATTGTATTGCACTACACCATTGGTGTCTGTATATGTCATTGTGAAATCCGCATTCGGTGCCACTTTAATTGGTAATTGATATTTCACTTTTGGAGAAATACACTCCCAGTTATTTTGTGTTACCCAAACGTATACTGGTCCATTTGCTGGATCAGGAGCTACACCCCAATAGGTAGGAGAACCTACACCAACGGTATCATTTAAATTTATATCGTTATACCAATACATGCTATCTGGGTAAGTACCCGTTGCAGTAAGGTATATGTCCTCACCTTCGCAATATGCCGCCTCATTTGGTGAAGGAGCTTCTGGAGTTTCTAATACATAAATCGTATCCGTAGTTACTCCAGTACAACCATTTAAGTTCGTGTAACTCACTGTTAACTCCCAAGATCCAAAAGGTGCTTTTGTTGCATCAAATTTACCATTTGATCCAAACGCTACAATATCTAAAGTATCATTAGGCCCTAAAGATCCTAGAGGTGTTTGTGTATAAACTGTTCCAGCGCCAAACAACCATGGTGCAACTTGCACAATTGCGTTCTTTTCATTGTCACAATATACCAGCCCATCAGGGAATGTTGGATAATCAATTTTAAGAACTCGAACAGTCATTGTTTTTGACGATCCACATGACCCATCCATTCCTGCAACTGTTAAAGTAATGATATAATCTCCATTTGGAACTCCTGTTGCATCAAACACTCCAGTAGCACTATCCACATAGTTATTCAAATCTGACCAAATGGCCAAAATTGGACCATTCCCTTGGTTAGGATTATTTGACAGGATATAATTTGAACTTAAATTAACGGTATTATCTTGACATACTTCAATGAAGTTTTTCTGCCATGTAAATGTATATGGCTCAATCACTTTAACTCCAATAGTATCCGAATTAAAACATGGCTGAGTCAAGGTATAGGCTACAGGATACGTTCCTGCAGATAATCCAGTTGGATCAAAAATTCCATTAATGCCATCAATTACACCTGGTCCTGAAAATACACCACCTGTATTTACTGGAGTCAAAGTAACGGTATCTCCACCGATACAAACCTCCTGGTATTGAAATGATGCATCCGGAAGTGGAATTACAGTTACATCAATTGTGGAATCATTTGCACACAATGTTGGAACTGGAATATGATACGTAACAGGATGAACGCCTACACCTGCAATTCCTGGAGAAAATACACCAGCAGAATCTACTCCGGTACCCGTAAAATATCCATTACCCGTAAATACAAATGCAGTATCAGGTGAAGCACTTACACAATATGGGTCATTAAAAACGAACCCTGCATTAAACTGCGTTACAATATCAATAAAATGATTCAATGTATCTGAACAACCACCAAACGTATCTGAAACGATTAATTGATAGTTAGTGCTTACTGTTGGTCCAGCCACAGGATTTGGAATAATTCCATTACTCAAGCCATTCGTTGGAGACCATGTAAAGTTCAACGCATTTGGATCCACTCCAGAACAGAAGTTAAACTTGGTATTTGGGCGCTTGTTTGACAAGGTTGCGCCTCCTCCGGCAGGAGAATAAGTGCCACAAATACTGCTATTATTTCCTACTTGGTAAAGAACAGATTGGTAACCCGTAGCCGTATATGGCATCACTGAATTATTTGCATTACCAAAATTATTAAAACAAATTTCAAATACTAAACTTGATGTGCCGTCCCATTTAAAAGAAGTAGAAAAATTATGAACGTTCCATCCCGTGTTTGGAGTATAAGAAGGGTTTGAATACACAGTAGTCATGTTATATGGATTTAACCAGCCACCACTTAAATCAACCTCAGATGTACAACCAACTCTAATAATAAAGTCAGTGTATGCAGGAACACTACTTAAAGTATTAATATAAAAAGCAATAGAATTAATCAAACCACCTGAGCCCATACCCATATTGGATAGTTCATTCGCTCTATATAAAATTTCATGTTTTGCACCGTAATGTTGACCACCATAAACCGCTGGATAAGCTGTAGAACTATTTGTAGCAGTTCCAGATCCTAAAGTAGCATCTTGAACAACTCCCAAGCAACTTTGTGTGGTTGGACCACAACTCCCTACATCAACAGTTCCAAAATCAACATTCAATTGTGTAGTTTGTCCCACACAAAGAATAGTGTCTCCGGTAATTTGCATGTTTCCTGGGAAAGGTGGTGATAAATCAATAAACACCGAGCCTATTTTTTTACATCCTCCGGCAGAAGTCATAGTAACCGTATATACTGTTGGGTCTGATGGGTTTGCTAACGGAGTAGCAACAGTATCAAAATCTAATGTTGCTGAAGGCTTCCATTTATATGCGTATGTGAATGACGGCTCACTAGTAGTAAGTACTAAAGGATAATCATCCACAGAACAAATTAACGTATCATTTGGCATCGTTAAGTTAAAGTTTGGTGCCACATTAACAACTACTGTATCTACGTTTACACAAGTACCCGAAAGGTTAGAAGTCACAATATATGTGGTTGTAACATTTGGTGAAGCTTGTGGATATTGACAGTTTTTACATGTCATATTATAGGTAGGTGAAGACGGAACCGTATCAATAGCGGAACCAGAAAGAACGTTCCATGTAAACAAAGATCCACCTGTTGCTCCTAATTGAGCCCATTGTGTGCCCTGACATATAGTCAAATCTGGACCAGCATAAGTGGATGGTACCACAATTACGTTATAAGAGGCAACGGCAATACCCGGAGTCGGACACGCATCATCAATACCTGTTACGGTAAACGAATTAAATGGTGCAGTACCTGGCTGAGCAATCCAAGAAACCGTTATTGTTGCTGGATTACCATTTGTAGTGGTAACAGTAGCTCCCGGCAATACCGCAGTAATATTTGAAAATAAAGTAATCGAATCCAAGACGTTTGCATCTGTAAAGACTAAATCAAACGAAAAGTAATTACCTACACATACCTCAACAGAGTCTGGTCCAATTTGAACTCCAGTTCCTTGGAAGTTTGACATACCTCCTGGTGGTGCTGCAGGTTGCGTATTCGCACAGTTAATAACCACAAATTGGATATCACGTGTAACACATCCTAATAATAATCCCGTACCATATTCATATTCACATGCTTTAACGGCTAAGACAAAATTACCTAGAGTTGTCGGTGTAAATGTTAATTGTCCAGTGGAGGCATTTAATGTAATTCCAGGAATTGGAACATTAAATGTATATCCTGCGGCAAAAGGAATTGGAGATGTACCATTATTACCAAAAGGAGTAACAAAAGAATATACAATACTATCGCCATCTGGTTCGGTTACCCCAAAATTGTAATTTACAATTTGATTTAAACATACATAAGGAATTGGTTGCGCATTAAATACTGGAGAGCTATTGCAACTATCCGTACCACTATTCATGGTTGCATCCACCCACATGCTTTGAGATGATGGATTAACAATATTAATTACACCAGGATTCCTACAGCAGGAAGTCCAACTCATACTCCAAGTGTTACAACTTGGTGCAAGAACCACAATGCCCGTATATATATATTGCTGCATACCAGGTAAAGTACCCCCATTACATGTGGAATTCACGATACTGGTTGCGCAAAGCTGAGAAACCTCAGTACCCGTAGAACCATTTTGTAGCGTTAAACTGGCGGAAACCGAGCCACCACATGTGCTAGTAAAGCTAACAAATGCGGTTGACCCTAGACCTACCCCACTACAATCTCTGAATACATTGAATGTTACCAAGAAAGAATCTTGACCCACACAGGTATAACTAAAATCCACACCAGAAATATGGGATGCATTAGCATTTTGAACAAACCCTACGAAAACTAGGGCTAAAACGATTAACGAGCGATACAATTTTTTCATAATTATTCTTTATAGTACGGAGATGACGCCTCCTTTAAAATAATAGTTGCCCAAGATATGAACAATATTTCCTGCGAATGTAAAAAAAAGAGAACAACCACAAAATAATTAGGCCTTTTTGACCCATTTTTTGTTCTGTATAGTGTGAATAACTTGTCGTTCTACGATTACCTAAGTTCTTTCAGAGGATCCTTGTTATTCAAATTTTAAATACGGAATACTTTACTAAAGAAATTTACCTTTGGTTTTTGCAGAAAGAACCAGATTAATGAAAACAAAAGTTGACTATTTAATTATCGGACAAGGGCTAGCCGGAACTGTTATTAGTCAAAAACTATTGGAAGCCAATCATTCCATTCATGTTATCGAAAACTTCAAAGCCAATTCCGCTTCTAGAATAGCCGCAGGAGTTTACAACCCGGTTACATATAGAAAATTGAAAATGGCCGAATATGCTGATTTTCTAATTCCTGAAGTGGAATTGTTTTATCCAAAACTTGAAAAATTACTCGATGCTCATTTTTACACCTCTTCTTCCTTTTTAAAAATTCTTACGGATATTGAAGAATTAAACAATTGGCAAATTCAAAGTGCCATTTCAAAAAACGCTCCGTTTATGTCGAAGGAGATTTTCACTTCCGATTTTGAAAATTCTATAGAAAATAAAATTGGAGCGGGGCAAGTATTGCAATCTGGTGTCGTAAACACCACACCTTTATTAGATGCTTATAAAAGCTATTTAAAACTTAGTGACCAAATTTCGGAGGAGCAATTTGATTATTCCGAATTGAACATTTCTGATTCTTTGATCGAATACAAAAAGATAACTGCCAAAAACATAATTTTTTGCGAGGGCGTTGGAATTAGCGAAAACCCTTGGTTTAATTGGCTCCCAATACAAAAATTTAAAGGTGAGGTACTCGAAATAGAAGCGCCTATGTTATCGTTAACTCGAATGGTAAATAGAGGCGTGTTTGTGCTACCCATGGGGAATGCCCGTTTCAAAGTAGGGGCCACTCATGATTGGAAAAAGGTGGATGAAATACCTACCCAGGAAGGTAAACTAGAGTTAACTGAGAAATTAGACAACATAATTAATGTTCCGTATAGGATTGTAAGCCACTCAGCTGGTTTGCGTCCAGCCACACGCGACCGGCACCCGTATATTGGCTCGCACCCCATTCATAAGAACATGTTTGTTTTTAACGGGTTGGGTTCAAAAGGGGTAATTATGGCTCCGTGGTTAGCCAATTGTTTTATTAATGGAATACCCACTCTTGATTGGCCCAAAGAATTTAACTTAAACAGATTTATTAGATTTTATACTGAAATTAGTACCCATGAGAAAAATTGAACATTTAGGTATTGCGGTAAAAGATATAACCGCTGCAAATGAAGTTTTTTCAAAACTTTTAGGGAAAGCATCCTATAAACAAGAAACGGTAGAAAGCGAAGCGGTAACTACCTCGTTTTTTGAAATTGGAAATTCTAAAATTGAATTGCTACAGGCGACTAATGAAACAAGTGCTATTCACAAATATCTAGATAAAAATAGGGAAGGTATTCACCATATTGCTTTTGACGTAGAAGATATTTACGCGGAAATAGACCGATTAAAAAACGAAGGCTTCATATTTATTACCGATGTCCCAAAAAAAGGAGCGGATAACAAATTAGTGGTTTTTATTCACCCGAAATCTGCCAACGGTTTGTTAGTAGAGCTATGCCAGGAAATCGCTTAATTCAATTGGAGCAATTCCGCTATCTCTTGATTTTGCACCAACCAATGTGTTTGGAGCCCAGCTTTTTTAGCTCCGACCAAATGTTGGGGGGAATCATCAATAAAAAGTGTCTGTTCTGGATTCAATTTATTCTGGTCAATCACAAAGTCAAAAATCTCGACATCGGGTTTGCGCATTCCCATTTCATTCGATAGGTACGTCACTTCAAATAAATCAAAAAACACATTATTTCCAAACAGTTGGTTCACGTATTTTTTGAACCAGCCCATATGAATTTCATTGGTGTTACTTAACAGAAATATTCGCCTCTCCTTGGCCAACTTCATCAAAAATTCCAATCGGTTTATAGGAAAATCGAGTAACATAGAATTCCAAGCTTCATCGATTTGTGCATCCGTAACCGATTTTGAAATTAGGTTTCTGACTTCTATACGGAATTGAGCAGCCGTAATTTTACCGGTCTCAAAATCATCAAAAAATCCCCCCTGATTTTTTTGAGAAAAAACTTCTACGGCATTCTTTAAACCTAACTTTTCAAAGGCTGAAATAGTTAAGGAATAATCCATATTTAAGAGTACGCCTCCTAAATCAAAAATAATAGCGTCAATACGAGATAATTCTATTTTCAAAATTTCACAATTAGAGTGCAAAAAAAACCAAAATTCTAATACATTTGCAGCCTCGATGAGAAATCATCAGGGCCCATAGCTCAGCTGGTTAGAGCATCTGACTCATAATCAGAGGGTCACAGGTTCGAGCCCTGTTGGGCCCACAGTAAATAAAAGGGATTCAAGCATTTGGCGCTTGGGTCCCTTTTTTATTTGATTAACTGTTATAAATCGTGTTTAATAATTGAAGCCCATCAATTGAACTATTACAATGCAATTCCCCTAAATTCTCATGAAAATAAAATTAAATCTATCAAAATTTTATGCACTTTTGTATCAAATTAATACAAAATGAAAATAATGAGATATATTGTGGATGAACATGCCGTTCGCGACAAGGATTCCATAATTGATAGGTGCCAAAAATCTATTCCTTTTGAAAAAAGACCGGGCGGTCAACGTGTAATTGAACTCGCAAGAAGAAGAATATTAACCGCCTTGATGGTGACATCTATGAACGATATCGGAACGGATTTAACCCACCTTCTTCACGGTTACGGACTGAAAATATATTCATTAAAAGGCACTGATTTAGAACTAAATAAGAAAAAATCACTTAGCATTATTACCCCTTCGGAAGTGGAAGCTTTTCTGTCTAAACCTAAGACCAAAAAAATAATAAAAGTTCTGGGTAAAAATTTACCGTTACGACAAATTGCAAGTGAATGCAGCTGCTCGGTAAATCTGGTTCGAAAAGTGAAGAAGTATTATACTAAAACCTAGTTGTTTTGTATCAATTTAATACAAATTTTTTCTACTCTTTTTGCTCAACATTGAACCCCTATTAACCTCCCTTTAAAACGTTAAACTATTCACAAACAATCAACTTGTTTTTAAATTCTTATCCTATTACCCAATTCAATTTTATATTTGACCTCTTTACAAAAAATCATATGAAATCAATATCCAGTATATTTCTTATTCTATTCGGATTTTCAGCGCTTGCCCAACAACCCAGCTTTGATGCTGCAGAAATTGAAAAGCAAATCGAGAAGCTTGGAGTTTTAAATCGTGTTTTATATTTCGCTGCACATCCTGATGATGAAAACACGCGATTAATTGCCTATTTAAGCAAGGGGAAGAATGTCGAAACAGCCTACTTTTCTCTTACTAGAGGTGATGGGGGACAAAACCTCATCGGAGATGAAAAAGGGGATTTACTAGGTGTAATACGAACGCAAGAATTATTGGAGGCACGAAAAATTGATGGAGGAACACAGTATTTTTCACGTGCCATTGATTTCGGCTATTCAAAATCAGCAGAAGAAACATTTAAGCATTGGGAAAAAGATAGTCTTTTGGCAGATGCGGTTTTAGTCATACGAAAGTTTAAGCCAGATGTTATTGTTACCCGATTCCCCCCTGATGAACGTGCGGGACATGGTCACCATACGGTATCGGCCATAATTGCCGCAGAAGCATTTGATGCTGCAGCTGATCCAAATAAATTCCCGGAATCGGCCAAAAAGTATGGCGTATGGCAAGTGCAAAAATTATATTGGAATGAAAGTTCGTGGTGGAATAAAGACATCGCCAACCATAAAGATGAGTATACCACAGTGAATATTGGGGCTTATGACAAATTGCTAGGTGTCTCTTATTCTGAAATATCCTCAAAAAGTAGAAGTCAGCACCAAAGCCAAGGTTTTGGAATGAGCATTCAGCGTGGTGATCAAATTGAATATTTAAAACTTCTTAAAGGTGATTCTACGCAACCCGATTTATTTCAAGATCATTTTAAAAATTGGGCAGGTGTAGAAGGTGGAAAATCAATTCAGAAAAAATGGTCGAAGATTTTATCTGCGTACACTCCACTTGACCCTCAATCAAGCATTAATGGATTAATAGACCTTTATTTTAGTCTGGAAGCACTGCCAGAAAACCCGTATAAAAGCAGTAAAAAAGCTAGTCTAAAAAATATAATTGCCGCCTGCGGTGGACTTTGGTTAGATTTTAGAGCAGAGGAACCCAATCTTGTATCCAACCAAAACTTTGGCTTTACTGCTTTGGCTATCTCCCAAAGTGAATTCCCTTTTGTATTGAGTTCTGTTCGAGTAAACGAAAAAACATATCCCGTAAACGAAAAATTATCTAATGTTTACACGGAGATATCCGACACTATTCCCGCTCCTAAAGCAACCTCAACACCGTATTGGTTAGCTGAGAAAAATGATGGTAATTGGTTTATAGTAAAAAATAGAAGCTTTATTTCTCAACCTAAAAACGCACCTGTGTTAACGGCAAATTTCATATTTGAAACGGCAGCTGGCACCATTGAATTTGAGCGACCATTGCTCTATAAATGGACCGATAGAGTGCGGGGTGAATTGTATCGAAATGTAAATATTGTTGAGCTTATTTCTATTGCTTTTGATAAAAAAGTGACCTTGGCTAAAAATAATTCCGTTCTTGTTCGTATTACTGGAAATGCAGCCATTGCCTCTGGAAAGGTTCAACTTATTTGGGATAATGGAAATATAGCATCTGAAATTTATACATTTTCCGATTTGCAAAAAGACCAAACTATACCCTTGGAAATTATACTGGTAAACGCCAATTCTGGAAATGGGTTACTTCACGCCAAAGTCTGGGAAAATAATTCTGAAACATTCACACATAGCTTAATTGAAATCGCTTACCCGCATATTCATACGCAGGTAATTTTACCTGAAGCGGAAGTGAAAATCCTCACAGAAAAAATCAAAGTAACGCGTAAAAATATAGGGTACATCATGGGTTCAGGTGATGAAATTCCTGAAGCACTATCTCAACTTGGGTGCGCTGTAACACATGTAAATCCTGCAACCGCAACACTTGAAACCTTGCGGAGTTTTGACGGAGTTATCGTTGGAATCAGAGCCTATAACACCCTTGAATCCATGAATAGTTTAGCTCCTATTTTAAATCAATACGTTTTTAATGGCGGCTTTGTCATGGTTCAATACAATACCAACCGTGGAATGGTCACCAAAGATATTGGCCCATATCCGATACAATTATCGCGAATCAGGGTGACGGAAGAAGACGCGCAAGTTGTTCGTTTGCAGCGTGGCCACCCTTTACTCCAAACGCCAAACGTAATTGAAGATGCGGATTTTGAGAATTGGGTTCAAGAACGTGGGTTATATTTTGCGGATGAATGGGATGCGCATTACACGCCAATATTAGGCTGGAACGACACTGGAGAAGACCTATCTAAAGGCGGGCTATTAGCAACTGATTATGGAAAAGGACACTATGTTTTTACCGGAATTTCCTTCTTCCGTCAACTACCTGCTGGGGTGAATGGCGCATATAAATTATTTGCTAATATTATAAGCTATGGAGCGGTTAAAGGTTCTGAATCCAAATAAATTATGAGTAACAATCAAAAAACAAATTGGACGAAAATCTATGCACTTGTGCTTGGGTTTTTAGTGCTTCAAATTGTAATCTACTATTACATTTCATCCCTATGGTAGCATTAGATTGGGTCGTTTTACTCGGCACACTTCTCTTTATAGTGATTTATGGCGCCTGGAAAACCCGTAAAAACAAAAATATTGAAAGCTATCTTAAAGGAGATAACCAGTTGGGCGCATGGACCATCGGTCTTTCAGTAATGGCTACCCAAGCCAGTGCCATCACCTTTCTATCTACTCCAGGTCAGGCCTATGAACACGGAATGGGATTTGTTCAATTCTATTTCGGATTACCGTTAGCCCTTATTGTTGTCTCGGCTGTTTTTATTCCTATTTATTACAAACTCAATGTATACACTGCTTATGAATATTTAGAGCAACGTTTCGGGTTAGCAACACGCCTTTTTACTGCTCTTCTTTTTCTAATTTCCAGAGGCTTAGCCGCTGGAATTACTATTTATGCACCTTCCATAATCTTATCTTCTTTACTGGGTTGGGATTTAGATCTTACCAATATTTTTGTAGGTACACTTGTCATTATCTACACCGTTTCTGGAGGAACAAAAGCGGTTAGTTTAACCCAAAAATGGCAAATGGGAATTATTATGTTAGGGATGTTTACCGCATTTTATTTAATTCTCGAAAACCTCGCAACAGATGTGACATTTACCCAAGCCGTTGATATTGGTGGCTTCTTAGGGAAAATGGAAATAATTAATACCGATTTCGACCCGAAAAATAGATACACTATTTGGACAGGTCTACTTGGAGGGTTTTTCTTGTCGCTTTCCTATTTCGGAACAGATCAAAGTCAGGTTCAGAGGTATTTGGGTGGTAAAAACCTTACCGAAAGTAGATTAGGTATGATGTTTAATGCGGTACTTAAAATACCTATGCAGTTCTTTATCTTATTTGTAGGTCTCATGGTTTTTGTTTTTTACCAATTTAACGAACCACCTGCCTTCTTTAATTCACCTGGAAAAGCACAAATATATCAAACAGAACAAGCGGATAATTTCAAAAATTTAGAAACAGAGTATACTGCTGTGTTTGCAAAAAAGAAGCGAGCTATTCAAAACTATTTAACTGCTGAAAACTCACTTGAAAAAGAAACCTACAAGCAAGAAGCCTCCAATTTGTACCAAGAATCTCAAGAAATTAGGGCGGAATTACGCTCCGTGATTGATGCTTCTGAAACGGGTGTGGATCAAAAAGATACAGATTACGTATTTCTCACTTTTATTTTGAAATACCTTCCCCATGGAGTTGTAGGATTACTTTTAGCAGTGATTCTTTCTGCCGCAATGTCATCTACTGCAAGTGAGCTTAATGCCCTTGCCTCTACTACCTTAATCGATTATTACCAACGGTTAGTCAAAACCGATGGTAGCGATACACACTACGTGATGGCTTCAAAATTACTCACCGTGGGCTGGGGCATTTTAGCTATTGGCTTTGCGCTTTCTGCCCATCTTTTTGATAATTTAATTCAACTCGTAAATATTTTAGGATCCCTTTTTTACGGAACAATTTTAGGCATCTTTTTAGTCGCGTTTTTCTTTAAAAACGTGAGTCAAAAGCCCTTACTAATTGGGGCAGTTACGGGACAAGTTACGGTATTAACCCTACATTTTCTAACGGTATTTAACCTATTAGATTTAGGATACTTATGGTACAACGTTATTGGGAGTTTTGTGGTCGTAATAATCTCGTTGCTTTCTTTGCTCCTTTCTGGAAAAATAAAAATTCCAACTTCTGAAAAAATGTAATACTATTGCACTTTATACGGCCATCTAATTCACCAGTAGAAATAAGGAGTCGAGAATAAAATAACAAACACTGCACCACCATGAACACACGAATAGCACGTCTGAATGCCAGGCATAACCCAAATATTAACTTTAAAAATACTATAGTATTCTTCAAAATAGTTTCGCACTAGAATATAGACCTCCAAATTCAATTCAAAAATTATCCACTTCATATTTGAATTTGAGAACAACTGTCTTCTATTTGTTACGTTTTAAGCAATACAATTTCGTCCAATCTTTATGAAAAAGGTTTTTTTATTTTTACTGCTTGGATTTCCTTTCCTTCTATTTTCTCAAATAGGCGACAAGGAAATGTATGGGTACTCTCGTGTAGGGGTTGGGATTGGCTTAACCGATGTTCCATTCACTTCTGATATTGCAGGTAATTCACAAGAATATCCAGTAAGTACTTCACTTAATTTAGGTGCTGGAACGGCTATAGAATTTGGCTTAGGATTAATGCTATTCAGAAATCTTTACATCGAACCCAGTTTATCCTATACCTTTCTAAACGAAAAAATAGATAATAATGAAGCGGTTCAGTATTACATTTCTAAATACAGTTTTAACAAAATCTCCATCGGAGTAAGCAGTGTATATATAGTTGTTGTAGATGAATCTTTTCATCTTGATTTAAGCGTTGGTTTAGGCATCGTTATGCCGCAACAACTTGTTGTTTCAACATCACATGGAGTGGAAAAAGTGAATTTTAATAGCGCAATTGGATACCATGGAGGGTTTGGAGGAAATTACATTCATAATAGGTTTGTGTATGGATTAGGTTTGCGCTATCGGGTGGAAACCTACATAAGTTCCTATGATCAACGAAATTCCCCTAATTTCAGTGAATTAAACCCAAAAATAGACCCCATGAAAGTGGTTGGAGCGGATGTAACCTTAACTGTTAAATATTTATTTTAATTGCTCAAAGGGAATTCCAACACAAATTGAAATATTTCTATTAACCAACCCCCCCATTTTTTTACAATTTGAAAACACATCCGTTTGGTGATATTCATTTAAGCCGTTCGCCAAATTTTGTATTTTTTCGGGCGTTGAAATAGTATCTCCCGACATTACACGCATCAACTTTTTATACTGATAGAGAGAAAGCATTACTCTTTTCGCTATTAATGAGCGTTCCTCCAGCCTGTATTGATCAATAGATTCATTACTGATGTGTTTTAAAGACAAAGAAACAAACTTGGCATTTTCCTTGAAAAATTGTAATAAATACATTTTAATATTTCCTTCATAGGCCTGCTGGTCGAAATCAATGGCGCGTATTCGATATTGAATTTGATCAAAATCAGGGGTTATATCCACCACATAATTATAGTCACGCATATCACCTAATAACCTTACAAAGGACCGTTCGTTAAATTTCACAAACTCCTTGGACAAACGTACAAGATTGTGCTTTTGAACATTAATGGTGTGATTAATGAAATTGTCCCCTGGTATTCCCATTATGTGTTCTTCCACTAAGGTATGATTATGAACCAAATAGTTAATTTTATTAGGGGAAGTAATATGTTCCAATTCTAAACCATATACCCGCGAAGAATCTGCTTTTTTTATGTAATAATAATCATGATTATCATTTACTAAATTGATAATTTTTATTCTAAACGGATGAGAGTTACCGAATAGGCAATAATCCACCCGTCCTACAGATAAGTGTT
The DNA here is from genome assembly GCA_041563475.1 of Salibacteraceae bacterium. Lineage (GTDB taxonomy): Bacteria > Bacteroidota > Bacteroidia > Flavobacteriales_G > Salibacteraceae > CAJXZP01. The sequence goes on along the minus strand of JBFFMY010000022.1, from coordinate 22,019 downwards.
TCATTGAATTTAAGGTCCCGTTGGAGGTTAGTTTTAAATAAATCTCCAATAAGCCACCATACACTTCATTTCCTTCACTGGGGGAATAACTTACAGAATGCCATAACGAGTCGTTTCCTTCAGAATCTAATAGAGGAAAAGCGTTTTCATACCGTAATAAATCCTCGTATTCAATAGGTAAGTTAACCAATCGATGAAATTCTTTTAAATACCCACGAAGCGGATCTAAAACCGGATAATTAGGTTTCCTTTTGGAAATGATATTGTCTGCATTCATTTTCTATCGTGATTGGTATTCACAAATGTAAGTAATGTGAATTGGTGGGTGTAAATATGTTCTTATTTCTATATGTCGGTTATGACGGATTACACAATCTAAAATCGGATATTTGCCGCAAATTAGTTTCAAAATGATTGAGGTAGGAAAGTCCATAATTTCAAGAGATATTTTCAAGAAAGAGTTTGTGTGCAACTTGTCGGCTTGTAAAGGAGAGTGTTGTATTTCTGGAGATGCTGGAGCACCTTTAGAAAATGATGAAAAAGAAATTCTTCAAAACGTTATTGACAAAATAAAACCCTACATGCGGGCTGAAGGGTTAGAAGCTATTGAACAACAAGGCACCTCTGTTTTCGATAAAACAGATAACGAATTTGAAACGCCCTTAGTGAATGGAGCAGAATGTGCGTACGTAGTTTTTAGTGAAGATGGAACAGCTTTATGTTCTATTGAAAAAGCATACATCGATGGTGAAATTGAATGGCCAAAACCCCTTTCGTGTCACTTATACCCTATCCGAATAAAAAAGTATAAAGACTTTGACGCCCTAAATTATGACCAATGGGATATTTGTTCGGATGCATGTACTTTAGGCGCGGAATTAAGCGTTCCGGTTTACCGGTTTTTAAAAGAACCTCTTATTCGTAAATACGGTGAAGAATGGTATAAAGACCTTACGGATGTAGCCGTTTTAGTAGAGAAAGAGCTATAAAACCTACCCAGTTTAGTCACCTATTTCCCACCAAAAAACACATTTCCAGTGTTGACAACTTGCCTGATTTGTGAATTAGTTTCGATTGATATTTCATCCTTTTTTCGCAATTTTTGTGGACTATATTTTCCGCTCTATTCGAAACGGAAACACCAATAGAGTTTACAATTTAATGATTTTAAGTAGGTTACACCAATATCACTGGGTGTTTCCCAAATATTTATTTCTATGGAAAACACAGATATTGCAAAGGTAAAACTGGCTGAAATGACTGAGGAGCCTATCTTACAAGCGAACAAAGACCGGTTTGTCTTGTTCCCAATTCAGCATGATGATATTTGGCAATTCTACAAAAAATCAGAAGCTAGTTTTTGGACTGCCGAAGAAATTGACTTGCAACAAGATTTAGTTGATTGGAATAGCAAATTAAATGACGATGAACGTTTTTTCATCAAACATGTTCTAGCTTTTTTTGCGGCAAGTGATGGTATTGTAAATGAAAATTTAGCAGAGAATTTTTTATCGGAAGTTCAATATACCGAAGCTAAATTCTTTTACGGATTCCAAATTGCTATTGAAAATATTCATTCTGAAACGTATTCCCTTTTGATTGACACCTATATCCGTGATTCAAAAGAAAAGGACTACTTATTCAATGCGATTGAAACTTTTCCTCCGGTAAAAACAAAAGCGGATTGGGCTCTACGTTGGATCGAAGAAGGTTCATTTGCCGAACGTTTGGTGGCATTTGCTGCAGTAGAAGGCATCTTTTTTTCCGGTTCTTTCTGTGCATTGTTTTGGTTAAAAAAACGTGGTTTAATGCCTGGCCTCACCTTCTCTAACGAACTTATTTCTAGAGATGAGGGTTTGCATGCTGATTTCGCTTGTTTGTTGTATACCAAACATTTAAAGAATCAATTACCTAAAGAAAAGGTAGCAGAAATCATTACAAACGCAGTTGAAATTGAGAAAGAATTTGTCTCTGAATCACTACCAGTGAAACTTATTGGAATGAATTCCGATTTAATGAAACAGTACATTGAGTTTGTGGCGGATAGATTACTAATGGAACTGGGTAACGATAAAATTTATAATGCCACTAACCCATTTGATTTTATGGAGTTGATTTCCTTACAAGGAAAAACAAATTTCTTTGAAAAAAGAGTGGCAGAATATCAAAAAGCAGGCGTTTTAAATAACTCCGAAGAGGCAAATAAATTTAGTTTAGACGAAGATTTTTAATATCTAAAGACCGCTACACAATAGAAAATTACACGAAACAAAATAAATCCCCAAGCACATGTTTGTATTAAAAAGAGATGGCAGAAAAGAAACGGTAAAGTTTGATAAAATTCAAGCAAGAATTCACAAATTATGTTATTCTTTAGACGAAAGCGTTGATTCTACAAAAATTACAATGAAGGTAATTGAGGGTCTTTATGATGGTGTAAGTACCACCGAATTAGATAATCTTGCCTCTGAAGTATGTGCGTCTTTCGTTACCAAACACCCTGATTACGCAATTTTGGCAGCACGCATTGCCGTATCGAATTTGCATAAAAACACAAAAAAGTCGTTTTCAGATACCATGGACGATTTATACCATTACATCGACCCAAAAACGGGAAAAAAAGCACCCCTTTTAGCCGATGATGTATATGATATCATTCAAGCAAACAAAGAAATTTTAGATTCAAGTATCATATACGACCGGGATTTTGGATATGATTTTTTCGGATTTAAAACATTAGAAAGAGCCTATTTGCTTAAACTGAACAATAAAATTGTAGAGCGTCCACAACATATGTTGATGCGTGTTTCTATAGGGATTCATAAAAAGGATATTGATTCTGCTATTAAAACGTACGAATTAATGTCGGATCGTTGGTTTACACATGCCACTCCTACCCTTTTTAATGCAGGTACTCCAAAACCTCAAATGTCTTCTTGCTTCTTACTCGCTATGCAAGACGACAGTATAAATGGAATTTACGATACGCTAAAACAAACCGCACAAATTTCTCAATCTGCCGGTGGTATTGGATTGTCTATTCATAACGTACGCGCTCAAGGAGCTTATATCAGAGGAACAAACGGGGTGTCAAATGGCATCGTTCCGATGTTACGGGTATTTAATGATACCGCACGTTACGTAGATCAAGGTGGCGGAAAAAGAAAAGGCTCATTTGCTATTTATTTAGAACCTTGGCATGCTGACATTTTTGATTTCCTTGATTTAAAAAAGAACCACGGTAAAGAAGAACAACGTGCCCGTGATTTATTCTATGCTCTTTGGGTACCAGATTTGTTCATGAAAAGAGTTCAAGAAAATGGTGATTGGACTTTAATGGATCCAACAGAATGTCCAGGTTTATATGATAATTGGGGAGCTAAATTCGAAGAACTTTACATTAAATATGAAGCCGAGGGAAAAGGCAGAAGAACGTTAAAAGCACAAGAGCTTTGGTTCAAAATACTGGAAAGTCAAATTGAAACGGGCACCCCTTACATGCTTTACAAGGATGCTGCGAATGGTAAATCTAATCAGCAAAATCTAGGCACTATACGCTCATCTAACTTATGTACCGAAATTATCGAGTATAGCTCAAAGGATGAAGTAGCTATGTGTAACCTAGCATCCATTGCCCTTCCAAAATTTGTAATTGATGGCAAATTTGACCATCAAAAACTATTTGAGGTTACCTATCAAATCACGTTCAATTTGAACCGTGTTATCGATAACAACTTCTATCCAGTACCAGAAGCAAGAACATCAAACATGCGTCATCGCCCAATTGGACTAGGAATTCAAGGATTAGCTGATGCCTTTATTTTATTGCGTTTGCCATTTGATTCTGAAGAGGCGCGTGCGCTAAATAGAGAGATTTTCGAAACCATCTATTACGCGGCAATGACCTCATCAAAGGATTTAGCCATCAAAGAAGGAGCGTATGAAACCTTTAAAGGATCGCCACTATCGGAGGGTAAATTCCAATTTGATTTCTGGGAGGACTCAAAAGTTACTGATCGTTGGGAATGGGAAGTTTTACGTGAAGAAGTAGTAAAACATGGAGTTAGAAATTCTTTACTTGTTGCCCCAATGCCAACAGCATCTACCTCTCAAATCCTAGGTAATAACGAGTGTTTTGAACCGTATACTTCAAACATCTATTCGCGTAGAACTCTATCGGGAGAGTTTGTGGTGGTGAACCAACATTTATTACGTGATTTGGTGAAGTTAGATTTATGGGATGATGGAATGAAAAACCGATTAATTGGTGCCAACGGATCCATACAACACATTGATGATATTCCGCAGAACATTAAAGATATTTATAAAACCGCATGGGAAATTAGCCAAAAATCTGTTTTAGATATGGCTGCAGACCGTGGAGCTTTTGTGTGTCAATCGCAGTCAATGAATATTTTCATGGAAAACGCTACGTTCTCTAAACTTACTTCAATGCACTTTTATGGATGGAAAAAGGGATTGAAAACGGGGATGTATTATTTACGTACCAAAGCGGCTTCTGATGCCATTAAATTTACCGTTGAAAAAGAGGCAAAAGAAGAACCAAAAACGGAAGAGGTTCAAGCAAATCCTATTTCAAACTAGATTTTGATTTAATTATGTTACAAGCCACTCGATTATTTCGGGTGGCTTTTTTGTTAAAAAAACAATTTTTCAAATAATAATTGCCCAAATACTCAAAACATATGACTTAATTTCTTAATTTCACACCGGTTTAGGAATCGTCATACTATTAGCCTCTGTAATCATTCGTGATTGCAGAGGCTTTTGTTTTTTGCGACATTTCATTTCGGTGAAAACACGACTCTAAGTAGAAAAGAAAGTTGGCTTTCCTTACATTTGTGACTCAAAGAAAATTTTATGCGAACGCTAATTAAAAATGCCCAAATAGTAAATGAAGGAGAAATTTTCACTGGATTTGTATTGATTGAAGGAGAATTGATTTCTGAACTGGGCACAGATTCAGATAATTTACCTGAGGCAAATCACATTGTAGATGCAAAAGGAAAATTTCTAATTCCAGGTTTAATTGATGATCAAGTCCATTTTAGAGAGCCAGGACTTACCCATAAGGGCGACATTAAATCCGAATCAACAGCTGCAGTTGCAGGTGGAATAACAAGCTATATGGAAATGCCTAATACAATTCCGCAAGCTGTGACCATTCAAGAATTAGAGAAAAAATACGAAATTGCCTCAAATACCTCCTTAGGAAATTACTCTTTTTACCTCGGAGTAACCAATTCTAATATTGATGAAATACGCAAAATTGATCCGTCAAGAATTTGCGGAATAAAGATATTTATGGGCTCTTCTACGGGCGACATGGTGGTTGATAATGATAACTCACTCGATAGTGTATTTCATGATTCTCCAGTGTTAATTGCTACCCATTGTGAAGATGATGCTATTATAAAAGAGAACCAAGCTAAATACGTGGCAATTTATGGAGATGATATTCCATACATTCATCATCCCGATATTCGAAGCACTGAAGCGTGTTATAAATCGTCTAGTAAAGCAGTGGCTCTGGCAAAGAAAAATGGCTCCCAGCTGCATATTATGCATCTCTCTTCCAAAAAAGAACTAGAGCTTATTAAACAGGGCAAAATGCTCGACAAAAAGATAACCGCAGAAGCCTGCGTTCACCACTTATGGTTTAATCGTGAAGATTACAAAACAAAAGGGGCTTTTATTAAATGGAATCCCGCAGTAAAGGAAGAGGAAGACCGCTTAGCGTTGATAGAAGCGTTAAACAATGATGTATTAGACATTATAGCTACGGATCACGCCCCGCACACCTTAGAGGAAAAAACAGGGGTGTATACCAAAACACCATCAGGTGGGCCCTTAGTTCAGCATTCGTTAACCGCTTTAATGGAGTTTCATTTAGATGGTGTTCTTTCCATTACCAAAATAGTGGAAAAAGCATGTCATAACCCAGCCAAACTATTTAGCGTAGAGAAAAGAGGGTTTATTAGACCCGGATATTTCGCAGATTTAGTGTTAGTGAATCCAGATAGTCCATGGACAGTGAATAAATCCAACATTTTGTACAAGTGTGGTTGGTCGCCTTTTGAAGGCTATACATTTAGAACCCAAGTGGAGAAAACTTTTGTGAACGGGCATTTAGCCTATGATAACGGAAAAATTGACAATTCAAAACAAGGACAACGCCTTTCTTTCCATAGATAATTTTTGATTATGAAAAAATTTATCTGGGTTAGCGTATGGTTATTAAGTATTGCATTTTCCGTATCCAGTTGTGATGACTCAAATAAAATTGAGCCCCCCCAAGATCTTATTCCAAAGGAACAAATGGTACATGTATTAAGTGATATTTGCAAGGTGGAAGCGCGTTTTCAAAGAAGGTTAACCATCAATAACATCAATAACACCGAAATGGTTTCGCATAATTATAATGTGATATTTGAGGCAAATAATGTTACACTAATGCAATTTAAAGATTCCTATTCCTATTACCAGAGCTCTCCAGAAACTATGCAGGAACTATTTGACAGCGTTATTGTAGTACTCACAAAAGAGCAAGCCGCCATGGGAATTAAGAATGAAGTTCAACCTCCAATGCCCTTGAAATAAAACTAGCTATATGGATGATGCATCTGATTTTATCCCTTACAGGCCTATAAAATATAACCATTCTGAAATGATTGAGAGAAGTCAAGAATGGTTTGAAAAAATGGATAAAAGGCGATCAATTCGTGCATTTACGAGTGAATCATTTCCCATCGAGATTTTAGAAAACGCAATTCTAACGGCTTCTACGGCACCTTCTGGAGCGCACAAACAACCATGGACCTACTGTGTTGTTTCTGATCCCGAAATAAAAAAGAAAATTAGGGAAGCTGCAGAAAAAGAAGAATACGAAAACTATACCCGAAGAATGAACGAAGCCTGGTTGGAAGATTTGAAACCTTTTGGAACAGATCACATCAAACCATTTTTGGAAATTGCGCCCTATTTAGTGATCGTAATGAAGCACTCGTACGAACTGGGTGAAGAGAATGAAAAACTAACTAACTACTATGTAAATGAGTCAGTTGGCATTTCTGTAGGATTTTTCTTAACGGCACTGCATAATGCAGGTCTTTTTGCTCTCACCCACACCCCAAGTCCGATGCGTTTCTTAAAAAAGATACTCAACCGACCAGAAAATGAGACTCCTTTTTTGCTCATTCCAGTAGGTTTACCTCCTGAAAATCTGACTGTTCCGAACATAAAAAGAAAGGCAAAAAAAGATATCATTAGCTTCTATTGAAACACAATCTAAAAACTTGTGTAACACTTTAGTTTTATTTTTCTTTGCCGCGATTAATAATTCACATTAAATATCTAACAGAGATGTCAGAAGTTAAAGAAAAAGTAATAGCAATTATCGTTGACAAATTAGGAGTTGACGAAAGTGAAGTAACACTTGAATCTTCATTTACTAACGATCTAGGTGCCGATTCACTAGACACGGTAGAGTTAATTATGGAGTTTGAAAAAGAATTTAGTATCGCTATTCCAGACGATCAAGCAGAGAACATTGCTACCGTTGGAGATGCAGTTACTTACATTACAGATAATAAATAATATTTTTATCTAATCCCTGTTAATATGGAGTTAAAACGCGTTGTTGTAACCGGATTAGGAGCTATTACACCTATTGGAAATAATGTTCCAGATTTTTGGAATGCATTATTAGATGGTAAGAGTGGTGGCGCACCGATCACTCATTTTGACACGGAACATTACAAAACGAAGTTTGCATGTGAGGTTAAAGACTTTGATGTAAATGGATATTTTGATCGGAAAGAGGGCAGACGTATGGATAAGTACGCAAAATTTGCCCACATTTCCTCGGATGAAGCCATTAAAGACGCAAATTTAGACCCAGAGAAACTCGATTTAGATCGAGTTGGGGTCATTTTTGCTTCTGGAATTGGTGGAATCGAAACATATCAAGAAGAAGTTATAGGATTAGCGAAAACCAATATGGTTCCAAAGCTTAATCCTTTCTTCATTCCAAAAATGATTGCGGATATTGCAGCTGGTCTTATTTCCATTAAATATGGGTTTAGAGGTCCAAATTATGCCACAGTATCGGCTTGTGCTTCATCAACTCACGCCATGATTGATGCCTTTAACCTTATTCGTTTGGGAAAGGTGGATGTTATAGTAAGTGGTGGTGCAGAAGCTGCCATTACTGAATCTGGTATTGGTGGATTTAATGCAATGCAAGCGCTTTCTGTTCGTAATGATTCTCCTGAAACTGCCTCTCGTCCATTTGATGCGGATCGTGATGGATTTGTTATGGGAGAAGGTGGTGGAGCCGTAATTTTGGAAGAATTAGAGCATGCTTTAGCCCGTGGGGCAAAAATTTATGCTGAGCTCGTAGGTGGTGGCATGACCGCTGATGCGTATCACATTACTGCCCCTCATCCAGATGGGTTAGGCGCAATAAACGTGATGAAGCAAACCATGGATGATTTTAATGATGTAGTTCCTACGGATGTTGATTACATCAATGTGCACGGTACTTCTACTCCATTAGGAGACATTGCTGAAACTAAAGCTATTTTATCGGTTTTTGGTGATCACGCGTACAAGCTGAATATAAGCTCAACAAAATCTATGACAGGTCATCTTTTAGGTGCTGCAGGAGCTGTGGAGTCTATTGCAACTATCTTAGCTGTGCATAATGATATTGTTCCTCCAACAATCAATCATTTTACAGATGATGAAATCATTGATTCTAAATTGAATCTAACGTTTAATAAGTCTCAAAAACGTACTGTAAATGTCGCATTAAGCAATACGTTTGGGTTTGGTGGGCATAACGGGTCAGTTCTTTTCAGAAAATTCAAGAAATAAGTGTTTAGCTTCTTTCAAAGGAAGTCGCGAATAGAAAAAGAAAATCCGCATGTGGTTTCTCTTCTTCGTTCCCTGAAAATAAAAACTACTCAACCCGAACTATACTTACAATCTCTACGTCATAAATCACTTTACGAAAGTTCGTACCAAAACAATGAACGCTTAGAGTTTTTGGGTGATTCCATTTTAGATTCTGTTGTAGCTTTGGTTTTGTATGAGAAATTCCCACAAGCTAAGGAAGGGTTTTTGACTCAAATTCGTTCAAGAATTGTAAGTAGAGCTAATTTGAATCGCCTGGGAATTGCGCTAAATTTGGATCAGTTATTAGAAGTTCAAATGTGCGGGGAGGTAAAACATACTTCCTTAAGCGGTAATGCGATTGAGGCATTAATTGGGGCGATTTATTTAGACAAGGGCTTTGATTTTGTTTCCGATTTTATTCGTGACAGACTGCTTGCTCCATACATAGATTTTAATACAATCATTACCTCGGAACCAGACCCGAAGAGTAGAGTTATTGAACATGCTCAAAAAAACAAAATCAAAGTGCATTTCAATACGGCACTGCATCAAATGGAAGATCCTCAAAGTTTTAAAGCAAAGGTGATTTATGATGGGGATGAAATTGGGATGGCAGTAGGTTTAAGCAAAAAAAAGGCGGAACAAAACGCGGCTGCGGAAGCCCTTAAAAAATTAAAATAAGGTTAAAATTTTATCAATCTTCTTAACATTTACCCTTTAATTCCTTAAAATATTTACTTTAGAGACAAACTCTTTTTTAGGTACATTAGCACCGAGTAATTCATTTTTAGTATGTCAACAAAACGTCTTCCAATTGATTCTGATTCTGATGCCTTTGTATTAGCCATTAGTTGCCATCAAAAAAGCATCAAGCTTGCTTGGGGGATAAATAGGGCGCTTAATTGTGAGTTAGTTGCACAATCAGAAATCGAGGATAATATTTACTTTATAGAAGAATTGAAAGGGCAGGCATATTTTAAATGGCAAGACCCATCACAACGTTTTACCTTGCACCTAGTAAGTAACCGAGGGGAGGATAATTTATTGGTTCCAACCCATAAACAAATTGATTACTTCTTTATTGTAACTGGCTTTTATAAAGAACTTGATTTTGAAACCGGAACCGAAAAAATAAAAAAAATTGAAAGTGTACTAACCGCTTTTCCTGTAATCTTACACAAGGTAAAAAAATAAAAAAATTCATGTCAACAAAAAAAAGAACAAAAATTGTGGCCACAATGGGTCCAGCTACGGCCTCACGCGAAACATTGAAACAAATGATTCTAGAGGGAGTAAATGTGTGTAGAATTAATTTTTCACATGGTGTTCACGAAGATTTAGTAGGTGTAGTTAAAATGATTCGCGAAATAGATCATAACTTGGAACCCATACAGGCATTTTAGGTGATTTACAAGGGCCCAAAATACGAATAGGCAACCTAGTATCAGAACCACAAATACTGCCCGTTAAACACAAAATTATTTTCACAACAAAACCCTTACTGGGTGATTTAAATAAGGTACATATCAATTATGAAGACTTTCCAAAGGATGTATCCAAAGGAGAAAAAATATTAGTGGATGACGGTAAAATTGTTTTTGAAGTATTGGAAACAAATGGTGTAGATGAGGTTTTACTTGAGTGTGTGTATGGCGGGGCGTTAAACTCACGTAAAGGCGTGAATTTACCCGATACGAAAATCACCATGCCGAGTTTAACTCCAAAGGACTTAGAAGATTTGGAATTCGCATTAGCGCATCGTTTTCATTGGATTGGCCTTTCGTTTGTTCGAGAAGCGCAAGACATTATTTCGTTACGAGAACTCATTTCGAAATCTGGTCATGATACTCGAATAATTGCCAAAATTGAAAAACCCGAAGCCGTAAAAAACCTAGATGACATAATTGAAGTTACGGATGGGGTGATGGTTGCGCGTGGTGATTTGGGTGTTGAAATACCCCTAGAACAAGTACCGTTGTTGCAAAAGCAAATTGTACGAAAATGCCAGCAAATGGCGAAACCCGTAATTATTGCTACCCAAATGATGGAATCCATGATTGACAACATAACCCCCTCACGTGCGGAGGTAAATGATGTGGCTAATGCGGTTATGGACGGAGCAGATGCCGTGATGTTGAGTGGAGAAACATCGGTAGGAGAATATCCTATAGAGGTTATTAAAGTGATGAGCCGAATTATCAAACAAACGGAAACCTTTGATGGAATTTATAATGTTGGCTTCCAACCCATGGTAAATACACAACGGTATATTTCTGATAATATATGCTTTGCCGCTCTTGATTTAGCCGAAACGGTAGCTGCAAAAGCCATCGTGACCATGACGTTTTCTGGATATACCGCAATGAAAGTTGCGAGTTTCAGGCCAAAATCTGGGGTATATGTATTTACTGGAAACAGAAGGTTATTAAAAACCATGAGTTTGGTATGGGGTACAGAAACTTTCTTTTACGACAAATTTGGCAGCACCGATGAAACCATTAAAGATATAAAAATGATACTCCGTACAACCGATGAACTGGAGGAAGACGACCTTGTGGTAAATATTGCAAGTATGCCAATTCAAAATAAAGGCATGTCGAATATGATCCGCTTAAGCTACATTTAATTCAAAAATTATAGAAATTCGTGCGGTTTTGAACAAAATCGCATGATTATAATCAGGCCTTTGTTTGACAATGGTCATTTCCAAAAGTTATTAATTGCTTTTCATTTGCTGAGTAATTATTACTTTAGGCGCCAAACTAAAAACAGGTAATAATGGGAAAAAATAAGATCATTGGAATAATAATTTGGCTAATAACGTTAGTGTTTCCTATGAAGTCGTGGATGTTTAACGATTTCGGAACAGGTTTCAACTATCTTCTAATGTTTTTGTTCACCTTAATAGGTGTATTTGTTGGAAGTTACTTCTTTTCCAAATCTACCGATAAAGGGGTAGCTTGATTTGGTTTATATTGATTGATTGAAAAATGCCCAGCTGGGAAGCCGGGCATTTTTGCGTTTAGTAGTTTCCTTTTCAAAATACGGAAAAATCAAAATAATGGCTGTCAGTTCGAGTGATTTCCTAGAAATTGTATCGAGAACATACGCCAGGTTAATTGCTTCTCGATTCCACCTCCGTTTCAATGCGGCCAATCGAGGTATTCGCACGGGAGCAGGGGCAATTTTTGCTCAAAAAAAATGTACTTGGGGATATTTTACCGTGAAAATTATATCCGGATTTTTTCGGTCGTGGTAATTACCCTATTAATCCCGTGAAAATTGCGATGTAATACAGCCCAGTTAAAACAAATACAAAACCGGCAATAAGACGCATTACCTTTTCTATTTTGGTAATTTTGGTATAAAACACTCCCACTTTGCTCGCTGCGAAGGCAAGTAAATAGGTAAATGAAATTACTGGTAAACCTGTTCCAAATGCGAAGACAAGGGGTAGATATAATCCATCCACAGATGAAATAGTTAGGGGTATTAGCATCCCAAAAAACAATACGCCACTATACGGGCAAAATGCCAGGGCAAAAACAACGCCTATGAGAAAAGAGCCCAAGAGACCCTTGTTTTTAAATTTTTCGGAGAGCCTTTCCTGAAAATTTGACCCCCCAAAAAAATTGAGCTTAATTACATCTAACATAATTAGCCCGATTATTATAAGCAAGGGGCCTAAAAACTTTTCTCCATTTTGATTAAAAAACCGCGCTACATGAAATTTACTTGCGCCAAAATATAAAATGACTCCAATACTCGTATAGCTAAAAGCCCTTCCTAAAGAGTACACTACCCCGCTCAAAAAAACCAACTTTTTGTTCGTGATGTTTTTTGAGATATACGCAGTTGCAGTGATATTAGTAGCTAATGGGCACGGGCTTATTGCGGTCATAAGTCCTAAAATTAAAGCCGATAAAACCGGAATATTATACGCTTCTAATATCGCTTGGAAATAGTCCATTATATTTTTTGAAGTTCCTTTTCAATTTTATTTTTTAATTCCATTGAAAATTCTTCCTGATCATTTCCTTTCATAAAAGCAAAATCAGTCAAATTGATTTTCTTCTCCTTTCCATTAACAATTACGTTTAAAAACAACGCGGTTCCGGAAGCTTCAAACTTCTCTGAAATTTTATAGTTGATGTCATCATCTACGTTAACCGCTCTAAAGGTGATACTTCCGTTTTCTAATTCCTCTGAAAAATAGGTTTCTAGTGTGTATTTCGTGTTTGCTTCAATGGCATTACACGTCATGCATCGGTGGGTGGAATAGAAATCCAATACTTCGATCTTGTTACCTGAATTGGTTTGCTTTGTGGTTTTTTCTTGCGCGTTTCCGGTACAGGAAATAAACATTAATGCGAAAGCAAATGCGGATACTAATTTGATGGTTTTCATTTGTTTACATTTTTTACTGTTTACACTCTTTTTTGTTCTTATTTAAAATATCTGTTTTCGTATAATCACTTTTTAATACTGGATTCCATTCAAAGTCATTCACTTCTACCACCGTGAAATTGTCTTTAGGGTTAGTATGTAAAAGCATTTCTGAAAAGTCATCTTCTAGGGCCCTTAACTTATCCAAATCGCACGACTCTAATTCGCCTTTTACTGCTTTGGCACCCATGCTATCAATTTCGGCTGGTTTTACGCCTTGATTCAATTTTACAACTACCGTTTTTCCGTTATCCATACGTTGCACCACATACATTCCCTCAATATCATTCGACACATAAAACGAATTAAATTGGTAACGCCCTCCCGTAAGATAAATGGCCACGTCCGTCAAACAAGGTGAGCCTTGACTCACAATTCGCGTATTGGTTCTATCTATAATTCCATCCGGGTACAGCGTCTGCAGACCCTCATTTAACCCTACGATTCCAACCACTAGTCCGTCACACAAATGGCCGTGAAATTTTTCTAAATCCACTAACGAAATGTCATGATACAAGCCTAATCTTCCTTTCGAAAAGTCCGTATCATTCACCTTAATTAGCGGTCCCTTTGTACGTGACAATTTTCCTACTTCCTCTGGGGTGCAGTTAACCATAAGTAAAATCACTACTAAATAAAACCACTTGTTCATAGGAATCATTTACAAAATCACATTAAATAAATACCCCGAAACAATAATGTTTAGGGTTACTACACCGAAGAAAATGGCGATAAGTTTAAACGTCATTACTTTTTTTAGTAGCATGGCTTCGGGTAAAGAAAGTCCTACAACACCCATCATAAATGCGATGGCTGTTCCAATTGGAATTCCTTTCGCTACCAAGACTTGCACCACCGGTAAAATTCCAGAGGCATTAGAATACATCGGTATAGCCAAAAGAGTGGCAATTGGAACCGCAAATAAATTGTCTTTACTCATGTATTGCTCAAAAAAACCTTCCGGTATATAACCGTGCATCAAGCCACCAATCGCAATTCCAATAATCACATACCAAATTATTCCTTTAACAATGGTTAGAACTTCTCTCCAAATCATGGGCAACCTGCTTTTTAAGGTTTGTTTTTCGGTAAAAAAAGCATCTTGTTCCTTTTGAGCATTGATTAACAATTCTTTAACCCACGGAGTAAGAAATCGCTCCAGTTTTAATTTCTGTAGAATAAATCCTGAAATAGTTCCAAGTAAAATCCCACTTACTACATAAATGGCGGTCATTTTCACCCCAAATAACCCAATAAATAGGCCTATCGCAACCTCGTTAACCAAAGGGGAAGTAATCAAAAACGCGAAGGTTACTCCGAGAGGAATTCCCCCTTTTACAAAACCAATAAACAAGGGGACGGAGGAGCAAGAACAAAATGGGGTAACTACCCCAAACAGGCTAGCCATCAAGTATTCTAAACCAAATAATTTATTTCGAGATAAATAATTTCGTACGCGATCTATAGGGAAATAACTATTTACAATCCCCATCAAGAAAATCACAATAAACAGTAAAATGAGAATCTTAACCGTGTCGTAAATAAAGAAATTCAAGGCTTCCGCCAAATGACTATTTAATGGCAGACCGAGTAAATCATACACCAATAAATCTGCAATATTTTGAATCCAATCGAACATTTTAAACTTTGTTCAAGACAATAAATTATCCTGCGTTAGTACTCTACTATTTAGCTTGAGGAATTTAGTATGTCTAACAATTCTGATTTTGATGGAACACGCCCAGTAACCACAACTTTATTATTCACCACAATAGCTGGGGTGCTCATTACATCGTATTTCATTATTTCCATGATGTCCTCTACCTTTTCAATTTTTGCATCCATATTGTTTTCGGCTACTACATCATTTACTAAGGCCATAGTTGTTTTACACTTCGGGCACCCTGTTCCTAAAACTTTAATTTCCTTTTGCATTGCTTCATTTTTTTAAATTCTGAAAGTGATGTTTTGAACCTAAAAAACAGCATCCAAAACCCCATTTATCAGGATTTTTACGCCCACTGTTGGGGTAGTTTAAGTTTAACGCAAATTACCAATTGAGTTTAACGCAAAAAGTGACTCCTATCATTCGATTTTAGTACGTAAAGTAGGATTATATGTGAAGTTTTCTTCGGTTTTACTAGAAAATGGCTGAGCCCCTTATGGAATTTCAATTTTCACATTTTTGTGCTCCGTTCTTTCCTGGGAGCATTCAAAAAAGAAAATGGTGGGGTTAATTCGATTGATTTCGTAAAAATTTATCGAGAACACAGCTTGCTGCAACCGTCTTTCTCGATACAACCTCCGCGAAGCTACGGTCACTCGAAATGACAAAAACGCAGTTCTTTGACCATTAGTTTAAAACTATACGAGTAACTACGGGGTATGTACAGGGCATCTACGGAGTATCCCCGTATGAGCACCTAGTTATTTGTTGATCATTAGCTACGTACAAAAACTTGTGAATAGTATAGAAAACGGAATAAAGCGGGTGGTGACGTGGTTATTCGGTGAAACGGTTAGGTAGTTATACGGTGATGCAGTGACGCGTTTACTTAGTGAAAAGGTGAGGTGGTAAAACAGTGACTCGTTTAAGCTGTCAGTCACTTCGACTACGTTCAGCAGAACTCGAGTGATTTCGTAGAAATTGTATCAAGAACAAAGGCAGGGTTAATAGCTTCTCGATACAACCTCCGTTTCACTTTGGCCACTCGAAGTGACAAATAAAAGCTTCCTCTTTCCTTTTAAAGAATGGTTTAGATTTTTTCCATAGCAATAAATAGGTTTTGGGTAAAAGAATTGAGTTTGCGAAATTTTTTAGTCGAAGATGACAATGATCCATTTAAAGCTTAACAAGAGGCATTAATCGATTAGGATTACTACCCTTTTCCATATTGAAACCTACGATCAGTGACAAAACCCAACCCCCTATCGCGTGTATGGGTTTTTTGTTTTGAAAAAGTGCTCAAAAACACTTTTTGCCTGTTTTGGATAACATAAAAATGATTGGAGTTTTATCCTTCCGTGGTCTCAAGCGGTCCCGATAGCTATCGGGACGAACCGCTATAGGAAATTTTGCAATTCTTTCTGAAACGAAAAAGCCTCATTAGTCAGTTGACTAATGAGGCTTTTTACCTGAGGTCTCGAGCGGACCCCATTTCCCTTAATTCAAGTAATTTCAACTTTATCCTTTTTTACTTTTACACGCTGTTTTTCAATCCTTTATATGATTTTAAGTAAACTTGAGTAAACCTGAATAAACCAAAATGTGGGCTAAAATGTGGGCTAACTTTTGCGAATAGTATACTTTTGAAAAATGATAAATCAATCAGCAGTTACGGTTCAATTTCGATTGAATAATGGCAGGCAAATTTCTGGGAAAAATGCTATTATTTACATCCGAGTTAGACAAGGAAGATCTGTAGATTTTAAGAACTCCTTGGGTTGGAAAATTTCATCTGATCACTGGAACAAAATAACCCAGCGAGTGAAAAATAGAAGTTCCATTCACGACAGAGATGAAATAAACAACCAACTCAATGAACTACAAGCATACATTCTTAAAGAATGCAGCATCCTTAAATCCTCAGGCATTGCCTTCTCAAACGAAAAAGCAAAATCAATATTCAAAAGTTTCTTTGAATCTCCACAAGTACCTCAAGATTTGTTTGGCTTTATTGATGAGTTTATTCATAATGCCAAAAATCAAATTCACCACGGAACTGGAAAACCTGTTTCAAGCCAAACGATAAGATCCTATGAAACCTCCAAAAACTTCCTGAAGCGATTCCACAATGAAGTTTATAAAATCAACTTTGAAAAAATTACTCTAGACTTTTACTATGATTTTGTCGAATTTGGCAATAAAAATGATCTTTCGATGAATTATATCGGCAAACACATAAAAACGCTTAAAACGTTCTTAAACGAGGCTCTAGAGCAAAATTTGACCACAAACAAACAATTCCAAAGCTCAAAATTCAAAGTTCTAAAGGAAGAATCAGACAACATCTACTTAACCTTGGATGAACTTAATAAAATTGCCAGCCTAAACCTAACTGACAAACCCAATTTAGATAGAGCCCGAGATTTATTTTTAATTGGCTCATATACCGGACTACGTGTTTCCGATTACAACAATCTAAAAAAAGAGAATATCAGCATTCACGGGGAAACTCTAATACTAAATGTAAAGACACAAAAAACCGGAGCAGTTGTAAAAATACCCTTACACCCCATTGTGTCCAATATTTTACAGAAGTATAATGGAAACCCACCTAAAAAAATGCCGGAACAACACATCAACAAATTCATCAAATTAGTAGGTGAACAAGCTAAAATCAATGCCACGGAACATGTGACCCAAACGATAGGCGGAAAAGAAATCACAAAAGCATTCAAACGATATGAACTAATCAAAACTCACACGGCTAGGAGATCTTTTTGCACTAATGCCCACTTGTCGGGAATGCAATCCATAGACATTATGGCAATAAGCGGTCATAAAACCGAATCTGCCTTTTTGAAATACATTAAAGTAACCAAAGAACAAACTGCGCTTCGAATAGCAAAACACGGATTTTTTTCAGAGCAAAACTTCTTAAAAGCCGTTTAAACCACTACATTTGAAAAAATAGAACCCGCTATAATGAAACCATCAGAATCACACGAAAGAAAAGAGAAACGAACGCCTCTTTTAATCAGTGAAAATCAATATGATTTCACATTTGTATCACAACCCTATGACTTGGATGTAATTAGAAACTACTTCAACATTGAAAAGAAGTTCAATGTAGGTACGGGTCTAAAAAAGGGCCTCCAAGATGAATCAAAACAAAAAACCTTCCTACAGGATTTGCTACAGGAAATTCGAGAATACAGTAATTCTTATGAAATTGATTTAGACTTTCACTTAGCTTTTGGATACGGGTTAATAATTTATCCGAAGGATACCTATTACTTTAACGTATTAGCATTAGGCCTTGCCTCTGTGGATCTTTTCAAAATGGAATCGTTTTTGGATTTCCAAGCAAAGGACTTTGAAAAAAAGTCCGATTTTCCAAATATTCTTGAATTTGTGGTCTTTGAAAGAATCAAACGTTATAATCCTATTAAAGATACTGGGAAAAGGAAAAAAGCCATAATGAAATGGGTAAAAAAATATAGAAACTCCATTTCTGGAAATGAAGAACCTAAATTTCCTCAAAATGATTCCCCTGAAAATTCAATTAGTGATACTCGAATCAAATGTGATTTAAGCACAAAAGAAATAGAGTCCTATTTTATGAAGCTTTCAAATTATTTGGCAGAAAATGAGATGCAATTTATGAATGAGAAAGATGTCCTTCATTTATTACGTTCAAATTTTAGTGGATTTAATCCAAAAGCGGAAATAAAAAAACTATATGTAAATCCCCAATTTAAAGGGGCCCACTTGCGCTATTTTGTTTATGTGTTTTGGAACAAATTCGCGAAAAACTCAATACCCAAAAAACGATTTACAAGATTCCTGAAGGAAAATTTCAGTTTATTTGATGATTATGAAGATGAATCCCTCCACAGCAATTTGTCAATATACCCAACTACCTTTCCAAAAATTCTAAAAAAAAATTTACATGAGTAATCCTATGAATCCTATGTCATAGGATTCGTCTTTACTTAACTTACTTCTTTTGTCCCATTAATTAAAAAACCCTAAAATAATGGCGACAATTGTCCTAACTAAAGATGAGCTCATCGAATTAATGGATGAGCGACTGGAAAAAGCACTTTCCAAAATTCAGCCTTCCAAACAAGCTGAAGAAACCCTACTAACCAGACATGACCTCATGGCAATATTCGGAGTCAGTTTGGTAACTATCAACTCATGGTGCAAGAAAAATATCTTAAACCCTATGCACATGAATTCTCGAGTATACTTCGATAAATCAGAAGTTTTTCAATCCCTGAGAGAAGGAAAACTCTCAAAAAGAAACCCCAAATAAATCAAGCCTATGAAAAGCACAACAGAAACAGTAGGACTTGATTTATTACAGGTTATTATTGATGACCTTACCACATCACTTAATCAGCTAAAGCTCACAAACGATTCATACCATATCCAAAAGAAAATCGAAAAAAATCATGAGCTCATTAGACAATTACAAAATGTATATGATTCGATTTCCGAAATGAAATGGTATGAGCAATGGTCCCAGATTGAACAAACCATGATTTACCATTCCACGCAAGACCCACAAATTTCAGGGTTCCAAATCCGGTTCAGAACTAAACCAGATTGTGAAAACTTTATATTAATAAACACCCCAATAATTCCAATAATCCATGAGCCTTAATTCCCAACAACCATTTCCCATTGAAATATTCCCTGCATCCCTACAAAATTTTCTCAATAAAACAAATGAAACCCTGAATTTTCCTATCGATTTTTTAGGTGCAGGACTGTTATTCGTCACATCCCTGCTTATAGGAAATACGCATAAACTAAAAGCAAAAAATGGATGGATTGAATCCCCTATTCTATATCTCGCACTTGTTGGTAGGCCTGGAGTAAATAAGAGCCATCCAATCTCATTTTTACTAAAACCCGTTCTAGATCGAGAAAAGGAACTTGAAAAGAAATATTACGAGCAAAAACAGGAGTATGAACAACTTAGTGAGCAAGAAAAGGCTTCACAACCTGAGCCAATTTTTAAACAACTATTAGTAAATGACATTACGCCTGAAGCCATGTGCCATGTTCATAGTAATAACCCCCATGGAATTGGCTTGTATAAAGACGAATTATCCTCATGGATAAAGGATTTCAATAGATACCGTAAGGGGTCGGATGAACAATTTTGGCTGTCTGCATATAGCAATAAGCCCATAAAAATTAATCGAATGAATAAACCGATCATCCATATAAATAGCCCCTTCATACCGGTAATTGGCACAATTCAGCCCAAAGTTCTAAAAGTTCTATTTTCTGAAGATCGAGGTAATAATGGATTTGTAGAACGAATGCAATTTGTTTTTCCGCCCATCTTACAAAAACCTAAATGGGCTGAAGGGGAGCTAGATTCACAACTGATTCAAGAATATTCAAACGTTATGTCAAGGTTCTTTGAAATTGAATTGGAAACAGACTCTAATGGACAGGAAATACCCTATTTACTGAGTTTGCGTCAAGATGCAAGAGAACTCTTTATCCAATGGTTTAATCACAATGTGGATGATACGAATAACCCAGAAACAAATCAGGAGTTTACAGCGTACATATCGAAAACCGATTCGCTTTGTTTACGATTAAGTGTAATTATTCAAGCCCTTAACGATGTTTCTAAAAAAGTTTACATCAATGATATCAGCTACGAATCTATGGAAGGAGCTATTAAACTAACAGAATACTTCAAATCAATGTTCTCCACTGTTTACACCTATCAGAAATTTTCAAAACTAGAAAGCAACCACCCTGAACGCTCGAATTTCTATAACTCCCTGCCTGGCCAATTTAATAGAAGAACTGCTGACAAAGTCGCTGAAGGATTAAGCATCAATCTTAAAACCGCAGAAAAATACTTGGAACATTTCGTTAATCATGAGCTACTGTTTAAACAAAGGCAGAATGACTATAGAAAAACCAAAAAGTAATACCCCTTTAGGATTTGTAGGATTTTAGGATGGGAATCCTACAAATCCTACAAATCCTAATTGAATTCTACATTGAATTAATTTGAATCAAATTTACCTTATTAAAATTTATATTAAGTTGCGTTAATATAAATTAACTTGCTGTAAATCTACTTTTTATCAGTTTCAAATTGTTTTAAATTTGAAAAAAACTTAACCCATGGAACGAAAAGACCCGCTCACAGGGGAGGTGTTTACTCCCAAAAGAACCAATCAAAAGTTTGCCTCAAGAAGGACTCAAATTATGTATAACAATCAGGTAGCCTCCCAGAAGAGAAAGGCGAAATCTAATACAGATAAAAAGCTCGATAAAAACAGAAATATTCTAAAAACCATTTTAGGCCAAGAAAAAGAAATCATTAAGAGTGTCGATTTTCTGAATGGAGCTGGTTTTGATTTTTTCATTCAAACCAACAACTTGATGAAAAATGGAATAAAATATATCTGTGTATACGAATTCGCGTACTGCCTTACAGAGAATCGAAAAATAAAAATTTTCAAGCATGAATGATGGATATATCGAAGCATTCAAGCTTGGTGGGCTTGAGGATGTTATTCCCAATACTAGTATTGAAAATGTTAATGAACATTCACAATACCTAGTAAAAGTACTAAAGTGGGTATTGATAATACTAGCTGTTGGGTTTGTAATTTTTGGAATAATTCAACTAATTGAAAAAGACGTTTCCGATCGTAACTCCAAGGATAACTAAGAAAAATTTTGGCCTGTTTATTTTAATGCAACGCTTATGTACACAAACACGCAACAAACTTTGGTTTAGCTAAAACTAGCAATTTTTTATATACTTTGTGTCTGTTGCGCAACATTATACATATACAGTGTTGCAGTGCAATAGCTACGCTCTCGCTTCGCATTGCACTGCAACGTCCCGGCTACGCCTCCGTGTTATGTTGACCCCGCTTCGCTACGGTCACAGAACACGGGCTAAAAACCAGTAACACATACGATACTACGTATCTTT
>JBFFMY010000021.1:0-45249 GCA_041563475.1 Salibacteraceae bacterium | reverse complement strand
TTGATGCCATTGTTATTTCGCATGATCACTATGATCATTTAGATTATGGGTCTATTCAATTATTAAAAGAGAAAACCAAAATGTTCTACGTTCCTCTTGGTGTAGGTGCTCACTTTGTAGAATGGGGCGTAAGCGAAGAAAATATTGTTGAAATGGATTGGTGGCAAGAAACGCAAATGGATTCTATAAAAATTGCATTTGCACCTTCTCGTCATTTTTCGGGTAGGGGATTAACCGATAGAAATTCCACACTTTGGGGCTCATGGGTTATTCAGGGAATGAATGATAAAATTTATTTCAGTGGTGATGGAGGTTATGGTCCACATTTTAAAGAAATTGGTGAAAAGTATGGACCTTTTGATTTTGCGATGATTGAATGTGGACAATACAATGAAAATTGGAGTCAGATTCATATGATGCCCGAAGAATCGGCTCAAGCTGGTATGGATGTGCGTGCAAAGGCAATTATGCCCATTCACTGGGGAGCATTTACATTGGCTCTGCATAGTTGGACAGATCCGGTAGAGAGAATTTTGATTGCTGCGGAAAAACTCAACCTAAATGTAGTTACACCCATTATTGGAGAACCAATATTTGTGGATAATCTTGAATTGTATAAAACGAAATGGTGGATTAAAAATTAATCATCGTTGAATATTTGATATTATCTAAAACTATTTGACTATCAATATCCCCAATATTTTTTATGGAGGTCAAATCATTTATTAAAAAGTTTTTATAATCCTTGATAGATTCAAAACGTACTTTGGCTAAAAAATCATAGGTACCTGAAGTATGGTATAGTTCAACAACATCCGTTAACAAACTAATATCATCAATAAACTTTTGGCGGTAGTCGTTATGGTGTTCTTTAATTGTGATATTTAAAAAAACGGTCAAACTTCTGTTTACTTTTTCTTCATCCAAAAGGGCTACGTAGGATTTGATTATCCCTAATCTTTCCAATTTTTTAATCCTTTCATAGATAGGAGTGGGGGTTAATGACAGTTTTTCGGCCATTTCTTTTGCCGTTAGTTTGGCGTCTTTTTGGAGAAAATCAAGGATTCTCTTGTCTATTTCGTCTATTTTCATTCTTTTTTTTCAAAATTAAATTTTATTTAGATTTTTTTACCAAAATCACATGTATATAAATTTTTTATTGCTGCTTGGTTTCTTGTTATTATAATTTTACACTTACTAGCAAACTATAATTGTTATGAAAAAAGTAATGAGAAGTTTCTCAAAATTGACTCAAGCGGAAAAAAACAACTTAGCGATGGCCATTGCAAATGGGTCAGCTAAGACTACAAAATTTCCGATGCAAGGCGTTATGAAATTGGCGTATATATGGCCAGGGGAAGACTTGGAATATCTTGTTGTTCGTGACAATCCTACGTATGATGAGGATTTTGATTTGGATGACGATGACGATGACGATGACGATGATGATTTTGGAGGGGATGATGCGGATGAGTTCGGAAATTTCCCAGAGTAGTAAGTAGTATTAACAAAACATAAATACGATTCCATGCAAAATTTTGTTCCATTTCACCTAGCCGTTCCGGTTATTGATATTAAAAAAACTCAAAAATTTTATGTTGATGTTTTAGGCTGTAAAACGGGCCGGTCAGCTCTTCATTGGATGGATTTTGATTTTTATGGGCATCAACTAACGGTCCATGAAAACCCGAAATTTGTGAATAAAATGGAAAATGTTTGGAGAAAGGATCAAGCCTATCCAATTGTACATTTTGGAGCTATTTTACCCTGGGAGTCTTGGCATAAATTGGAAGAAAAATTAATTAAAAGAGGAATCCCTTTTGTTATTGAACCGCATGTGGCTTTTTTGGGTGAGGTAGGAGAGCAAAAGAGTATGTTTTTGGAAGATCCGTCTGGTTACGCTATAGAGTTTAAAACTTTTGAACACCCAGATAGAGTATTCAAATCGTAAACAAATAGGTATAAATTATATATAAAAAATCCAAAGTGTAAGCTTTGGATTTTTTTGTTTCTTACAAGCAGGTAGAAACTCTATTTCTTTACCTCGCGTCTCCTTTTTACTTGATCCGGTACTTCCTTCCAAATAAAAATATCATTAACGGTTTGTGGTCGTTCGTCTATTCTCCAGTAAAAGAATCGGAGAAACTTTAATTCATCCGATACTAAGTCTTTCATGGGGTAAAATGTACCATCTGGTTGGTTGAAAAAATTAATATGATCAATTCCCAGTGAATCAATAAAGAGGCTCATCGAACTGCAATCCAACCGGTTCATTCCCATTAATTTCTGGGATTCATTCCGCACGAAATAGATGGTTTGAGCGGATCTGTTCACATCGATTTTATGAATTTCATTGTTCTTAAAATGTGCAAACAACGACTTTCCTTTTATTTGATTATAGAGGTCTTGTTCTTCTTCTGATATGATGAAAGCCTCGTTGTTTATTTGCATATTTTGAATTACACCATCGTATGTTTTTATGATTATTTCTTCTCCTGTTATCTGGTTGCTGTCCGACCAAACAATTGGGTTTATGTACATACGCATTGTGGAGTCTGATTCAGAAAAGCTTAGAGAGTCGCATTTGCCTTGTAAATCTGGTTTGTAAAATTGTACATGATGAAATGCTTGAATTATTCGATGCGTATTTGTAGAATCATAATTAGAAAATAGGGTGTCGGAGTGAAGGTACAAAGTGTCATCACTAAAGAAAAGGATTAGTTCTAAGGAGCCACTACATAAAGAAGTTCGTTTTATGTTATTGTATTTGGCGTAATCTCCCCTGATTTCAATTTTATTTGTGGTATCAAGAATGGCCACTTGACCAAAGGCCTCCCCAATTTTGAATTGCTCATTATACACCAAACTATCTGTATTTAAGGTTTGCTCTGACGAAATCATTTCCACGTTCTTCGAAAAGGTTGAAAGTCTATTGATTTTGTCATACCAACCACTTTCGCAGTATATAGAATTGGAGTCGCTGTAAATATTTGTGGGGCCATAAAAATATACTACTTCCTCTTCCGTGTTGTATTGCATGGTATCAGAATACATTCGGTATTCCTCTGTTACGTAACTTACTGTATCCTTAAAGAAATACCGTTTTAAGTCTGCTTGATAGTATCCAATCTTACTTTTTAAAACTGATTTATCCGAATTATTTGTAATGGTTCCTCCACCAAAATAGTGCACTTGGTTAGATTTAGTATTGAAGTCAAGATTTCGGGTAACTAAAACTTGGTCCTCGTTTTTGAAATTAATGGATCCACGCAGTTTGCCCTTGTTTTCATTCCCATCGAAAATAAGAGAATCACCAGTCATTTCTGTTTTTTGGTCCTTATCTATAATTTTAATATGACCAAAAGCTTTCATTGAATTTTCTGTAGAATACAGAACAGCACTATCACAGTACATTAGGGTTTTTCCTTGTTTAAAACGAACGTTGCCCGTTAAGATTTTTGCTTTACCGTATTTTTCTTCTTCGTACTTTCCTTCATCGGCCCCTAGGATTTTTATCTGCGTTTTTTTCTGGGCAAAAGAATTCGAGCTCCAGGTGAAAAAAATGGCAGTTAAAATAAATGCAAATAAGATTGAATTTTTAGTCACGGTACCGGAGACTTTGCTTTAGAAACAAAAAAAGTGATTAAATTTACTCTAATCACTTTTTTTAAGTTTTATTATCAATTAGTTACGATAAAATGGATTGGTCTCTAACCAAAGTTTTCTCTCTATCTGGCCCAACGGAAACAATAGCAATAGGAACTTGTAATTCGTTCTCTAGGTATTGGATGTAATTTTTTAACTCTTGTGGGAAATCAGCCTCACTTTTTAGGTTTTGTAAATCGTCTGTCCAACCTGCAAATTCCATGTAAACCGGAGTTGCAGTATTGTTTACGATATCGTATGGGAAATAGTCAATGTGCTCACCTTTATAATCGTAGTGTGTACATACTTTCACCGTTTTGAACCCACTTAAAACATCGGCTTTGGTCATAATTAAATTGGAAACACCATTAACCATAATCGCATATTTTAATGCAGGTAAATCTAACCATCCACATCTTCTCGCGCGACCTGTAGTAGCCCCAAACTCGTGTCCTTTTACCCCCATTTGTTTTCCGTCTTCATCAAAAAGTTCTGTTGGAAATGGACCACTACCTACACGTGTGCAGTACGCTTTGAAAATTCCATATACGTCACCAATTCCTTTTGGTGCTAGACCTAATCCAGTACAGGCTCCAGCAGTAACGGTATTTGAGGAGGTAACAAACGGGTAGGATCCAAAATCAATCTCTAGTAACGATCCTTGCGCACCTTCAGCTAGAATTCGTTCACCGTTTTTTAATGCATTGTTCACCAAATGTTCACTATCCACAAATGGAATTTGTTTCAATCTTTCAATCCCTTCAAAAAAGCCTTTCTCAAGCTCAGGTAATTTTGAAGTATCGTAAGCAAACTGCTCTAAAATGCTTAAATGTTTTTGTTTTAATGCTTCATATTTCTCAATAAAATTGGCATTTTCAGAATCTCCAACACGTAAACCATTTCTTCCAGTTTTGTCCATATACGTTGGACCAATACCTTTTAAAGTGGAGCCTATTTTTGTTTTTCCTTTAGCATGTTCAGAAGCAGCATCCAAAAGTTTATGCGTTGGAATAATTAAATGGGCTTTTCTAGAAATTTTCAAAACCGCATTAATATCTACGTTAAAAGGTTCTAACTCTTCTATTTCACCCTTTAAAATGAATGGATCAATTACTACACCGTTTCCAATTAAGTTCATTGTGTTTGGTCGAAAAACCCCAGATGGAATAGTATGCAAAACATGTTTTTTTCCATCCCATTCTAAAGTGTGACCAGCATTTGGTCCCCCTTGAAATCGAGCTATTAAATTGTATTTTGGAGTTAAAAAGTCAACAATCTTTCCTTTTCCTTCATCTCCCCATTGAAGCCCTAATAATACGTCTGCTTGCATTCTTGAATATTTTTCTTGTATAAAATCTTTGTTATTGGTCCCCTTTATTTTCAGGAAACTTGGCATAAATATTTAGTGAGTGATGCAAAACGTCTACGCCAAATTGTTCTGCGATACTATTTTTAATTAGTTGGATTCTTGGATCACAAAACTCAATTACCATCCCCGTTTCTAAATCAATTAAATGATCATGTTGTTTATTAGCAAACGACTTTTCAAATTGGGCTTGGTTTTTTCCGAATTGATGCTTCCTTATGAGTTTAGCCGCAAGTAAAAGTTCAATGGTATTGTATAATGTTGCTCTACTTACCCGATATTTTTTTGAGGTCATGTTAACGTATAGTGATTCTACATCAAAATGCCCATCATTACTGTAAATTTCTTCAAGAATGGCAAATCGTTCGGGGGTTTTTCTGTGCCCGTTTTGCTCCATGAAATTGGAGAAAATTTGCTTTACTTGATCTTTTCTATTTGTGTTTTCCATTTAAAAAAATGACACGCAAAACTATCTAAATAATAGGGTATAACGAAAGTTTTGTTCAAGTTTGTACACAAGTTTTACACGAATTCCGAGCGAGTAAATATTTTAATAATAGGACTACTCCAAACGGGCTACAGAGTTTACCCCTTTTACGGCTCTAATCTTTTCTTTTACGCTTTTCAAATGACTTGTGTCATTCACGTAAACAGTAATTTGACCTTCAAACAAGCCGTGGTCTGTACTGAAATTCATCGACCGAATATTTACATGCATGTCGTTTGAAATAATTTTGGTGATTTCATTTACAATCCCTTTTCGGTCGAATCCTGAAATGTTTATACCGGCTAGGAATGAAATTGTTTCTGTAGAATCCCATTTTGCACTTACCACTCTATTGGCATAATTAGACAACATGGTAACCGTATTTTCACAATTTACACGGTGAATCTCCATTTCATTATTGGTTGTTAAAAACCCCACTACATTATCTCCAGGAATAGGATGGCAACATGTTGCCAACGCGTAATTGAATTTTGTTTGATTTCCAATTACCATATCAGATTTCTTCCCCCTGATTATTTGAGTTATTTCTTCAATGGTTTTGGTGTTTTTGGTCCGTGGTCGCGAAATTATTAATCCATCATCAATTTTCAATCTACTCAAACGGTTTAAGTGAATGTCTTCAACCCCAATGGTATAAAACATATCATCAACTGTTTTTACTCCATAGTACTGGGATAGAATAGCAAAGTTCTTTTGAATTCGTTTAATGGCATATTTCTTCATTGCCTTACCCAGAGTAGATTTGCCTTTATCTATAATTTTCTTCCGCTCTAATTTTAAATGGGTTTTAACTGCAGCTTTTGCTTTGGAAGTGACCAAAAACTCTAACCATTCGGCCTTTGGGTTTTGCGCTCTGGAAGTAATAATTTGAACTTGATCCCCACTACTTAAGGTGTGTCCAATGGAAACCATCCGTTGACTCACTTTGGCACCAATACATGAATCACCTAAATCAGAATGAATTTCATAGGCGAAATCCAGTACGGTAGAGTGGTGCGGCATAGATCTAATATCACCCTTTGGGGTGAAAACAAATATTTCTTTAGCGAAAAGGTTTAACTTAAAATCATCGATAAACTCTACGGGATTGGTAGAGGAATTTTCGAGTACATCTCGAATTCGAGACATCCAATTATCAAAGGCATCCGATTGTTTATCCTTATATTTCCAATGGGCTGCTAAACCACGTTCCGCAATGGCATCCATCCGTTCGGTACGAATTTGAACTTCTACCCATTTCCCACTTGGACTCATTACTGTAGTATGTAATGATTCATACCCATTTGCACGCGGAGTTGAAATCCAGTCGCGCAAACGATCGGGATTTGGCGTGTAAAAGTCGGTTACCATGGAGTACACCTTCCAACACAAAGCCTTTTCGTCTGTGTTTTCTGCACTTATAATAATACGAATCGCAAAAATGTCGTACACTTCCTCAAAAGGTACTTTTTGATCTCGCATTTTATTGTAAATCGAAAATATAGATTTCGGACGACCAATTATTCGAAATTTAATTTCTTCTTTTTGGAGCGCTTTTTTTATCGGATTGGTTATTTGCTCGATAAAACGCGTTCTGACCGCATCAGATTTTTCAAGTTTATCTACAATTTCAGAATAAACCTGCGGGGCTTTATATTTTAGAGCCAAATCTTCCAATTCCGATTTCAACGCATAAAGCCCTAATCTATGAGCAAGAGGAGCGTAAATGTATAGGGTTTCGGAAGCGATTTTTAGTTGTTTGTCCTTGCGCATAGAATCAAGCGTACGCATGTTATGCAATCGATCCGCCAGCTTTATTAAAACCACGCGTATATCATCCGCTAAAGTAAGGATGATTTTTCGAAAGTTCTCCGCCTGAATTGAATTACCTTGTTCAAAAACCGCTTCAATTTTGGTTAAACCATCAATAATTTTTGCTTCCGTGGGCCCAAAATAGGTTTCAATATCCTTTATCTTAAGATTAGTGTCCTCTACCACATCATGCAACAAGGCGCATACAATTGAAGTAGTACCAAGACCTATTTCTTCAGCAACAATTTGCGCTACTTCAATAGGATGAAAAATATAGGCTTCCCCTGATTTTCTTCTTACACCCTTATGTGATTCGTTGGCAATATCAAAAGCTTTCCGAATTTTTTTGATGTCCTCTTCCTGTTGAGAAAATCGTGCGGAATGCAATAATTTTCGGTAAGCACCGGCTATTTCTTTTTCTTCTGCAGAAATTTCCTTTTTTACCTGATTTGCCATAAAAGTATCCGTTTATTATTATTTGTTGGCAGGAATAATTTTTCCGGTCGCTTCACCAAAACCAATTCGAACAGAACCGTTATCACAGTACCCTCGAATAATTACCGTATCGTTATCTTGAATAAATTTTCTTTCCGTTCCATCGTTCATTTTCACGGGCTTGGTTCCTTTCCAAGAAATCTCTAACATAGATCCATAAGAGTCAGGAGTAGGTCCAGAAATGGTTCCAGACCCCATTAGATCGCCACCACGAACATTACATCCATTTACAGTATGGTGAGCTAATTGTTGACTCATATTCCAATACATATACTTGAAATTAGATTTACTCACCACGTTTTCTTTACCGTTTTCGGGAGTAATTAAAACATCTAAATGGATATCGTAATTTTTTTGCCCTTCGTATTTCAGGTAATCAAAAACCTCTGGGTTTTGAACTGGTCCATCAACCTTATAGGGTTGAAGCGCATCCAATGTTACTATCCATGCCGAAACGGTAGAAGCAAAGTTTTTGGCCAAAAATGGTCCAAGAGGCACGTATTCCCATTTTTGAATATCTCTTGCAGACCAATCGTTAAAAAGGCACATTCCGAAAATGTAATCTTCGGCTTCTTTGGTTGAAATAGTGTCGCCTAATTTATTTCCTTCAAAAGTGATAAATCCCATTTCGAGTTCAAAATCCACAAGTTTAGACGTTCCAAAAACCGGTGGTTCATTGTCGTTAGGGCGAGTTTGACCGTGTGGTCTTTTAATATCTGTACCTGAAACCACAATTGATGAAGATCTTCCGTGATAACCTACAGGAATATGCAGCCAGTTTGGTAAAAGGGCATTGTTAGGATCTCGAAACATCGTGCCCACATTTGTAGCATGCTCTCTACTGGAATAAAAATCGGTGTAATCACCAATTTCAACAGGTAAATGCATTTGTACGTCTGAAGCTGCGTGTAAAACTTGTGCTTTATGCTCTTCGTTGTCACGTAATTTGGGATTATTCTTTTCAAATATTTCCGATAATCTATTGCGTAAAGCACGAATTCCAATTTTGTGAGAATCCATTAATAGATTTAGCGTTTCATTATCGTAAGACCAAGAGTCAATCTCCAGCCCATTTAAATACCCCAATTCCTCTAACACGGCTAAATCAATCACTGTGTCACCTAAAATGGTAGCTGCTCTGGCGGTTTTTTCTTTAGTTGAGAAAATGCCAAAAGGGATATTTTGAATTGGGAAATCACTTCCTTCAGGAACGGAAATCCATGAAGCTAATTTGGGATTATTTGCTGGTATATTCATTCTAAATTTTATTTATGTAAAGGTAAATGACTCATCATTTCATTCACCAATGTTTTTACTTCTTCTTTAATCGCTTCATTATCCGGATTAATCATTACGCGATCCATCAATTCAACTATTTCCGGAATTTCTTTTTCTGTAATGCCACGTGTGGTTATAGCCGCTGTTCCAATACGAATTCCTGATGTTACAAATGGCGATTTATCATCAAAAGGAACCATGTTTTTGTTCACGGTAATATCTGCTTCAACTAAGGCGTTTTCGGCTGCTTTTCCAGTAATGTTTTTTGAACGTAAATCAATCAACATACTGTGATTATCTGTACCTCCAGAAATCACTTGATACCCACGGGTAACAAATTCTTCGGCCATTAACTTAGCGTTTTTTGTAACCTGGATCATGTAGTGCAAATAGTCATCAGATAAGGCTTCCTCAAACGCCACAGCCTTAGCAGCAATAACATGTTCTAGTGGTCCACCTTGAGAACCTGGGAAAATAGCGGAATCAAATAAACTACTCATTTGTCTCAATTCTCCTTTCGGAGTTTTTACGCCAAGTGTATTTTCAAAATCTTTTCCCATCATTATAATACCGCCTCTTGGACCTCTTAAAGTCTTATGTGTGGTACTTGTAGCCACATGAACATGTGGAAGAGGGTCTGTTAATAGTCCTTTTGCAATTAACCCTGCCGGGTGTGCAATATCAGCCATGACAAAAGCACCAACTTCATCCGCAATTTCACGAATACGTTGATAGTCCCAATCACGTGAATAAGCCGAAGCGCCACAAATGATAACCTTTGGTTTTTCAGCTTTTGCTTTTTGCTCCATTAAATCATAATCCACACGACCAGTATCTCGATTCACTCCGTAAAAAACAGGACGATACATTTTTCCCGAAAAATTTACCGGAGAACCATGAGTTAAGTGCCCACCATGGGAAAGATCAAAGCCCAAAACAGTATCTCCTGGCTTTATCATTGCCATTAAAGCTGCGTAATTGGCTTGTGAACCACTATGAGGTTGAACATTTGCCCATTCTGCATTAAACAATACTTTCAACCGATCTATGGCTAGTTGTTCAATTTGATCCACAATTTGACATCCTCCGTAATACCTTTTATTGGGGTAACCTTCGGCATATTTATTTGTGAGAATTGAACCCATAGCGTCCAAAACTTCTTGACTAACAAAATTTTCTGAGGCGATTAATTCAACGCCTTCTATTTGACGGTGTCTTTCTTGCTCAATAAGGTCAAAAACCATGGTGTCTTTATACATGTTGAAATTTGTTTGCGTGAAAATGAATAAGCCGCGAATTTACAAAATCTGCGGTATGGAAATAAGATTTTTTGTACCCAATATTATCGGGTGAAAATAAATAAATCTTGATTTTACTTCCTTTTTTTCTTCGCTTTTCTAAAATTTTCTTGGCGACTAGAAATTTTAGATTTGGTTTTACCAGAATTAATCCTTCTACTGTAGTAAATCATGGCGGTAAAATAGTGGTCATTTGCACCGGAACTGCCACGCAAGGTGCCTTTTTTAGGATAGGGTGTAGGTTCACCAGTTTTTGAGGAGTATGCGCGATGTGAAGCATTTATAGCGGTTTGATTCCCATTGAAGACGGAAATATCGGGGTAGGTTGTGCTCATGTCGTCTAAGTAATCGAAATACGTATAACGGTAATTTAGGGTGATTCCAATTCGATTCACTTTGTATCCTTTCCCGCTATTTTTTCGAGCAATTTTATATGATTTCCCTTTCCCTTGGAAGGAGACAAACGTACCAATAGCTACGGGAACAACCAATTGAAATTGGGAGAATGATTTATTTGGTCCTTCCGTATGTAAAGGGAGAAGGGTAACTTTTTGATTGTTAATTATGGCTGTTGGGTTATGATAAATAACTCCTGCTCCTGAAGAGAAAAACACATGTAAATCAGCTTTGTATCTTTTTTTTCCGCCTAAATCACTGATGATAATGGGGTGATATTCTACCATGGTTAATCCTTCCCACATTTGATTTGTGAAGCTTTGGTTTCTAAACTCTCTGCCTGTACCTAAGGCGTATTTATCATTCGCATGAAGCCAAATGTAACTCAACTGGAAATTGGCATAAAAACGGTAAGAAATTAACCTGCGACCGAATGCAGATGCACTTAAACGAGTTGCTTTAAAAGCAATATCTGCCGGACCCCAATCTTGTGTTTTAAGTGAGCCTCCAATCTCACCTACATAACCAGTTGCGCCAGCTCCAATCCCAATTTCCCATAAATAGTTTTGGCCGCTTCCCAAAAAGGGGAGCAAAAAGAGGAAAATTGGGATAAAAAGTTTAATTGATTTCAATGGATGGTTGGTGTTACGTAATGGGATTCTTTTTTAATAAAAGTATGTTGGTTTCTTACTTACAAACGCAAAAAAATACCTTTTTAATCCTTTAAATTTGCAACGCAATATTACTTACAATGAACAGAATCACAAAACTATTATCTATTCAAAAACCAATAATTCAAGCAGGAATGATATGGTGTTCTCCTTGGCAATTAGCCGCTGCGGTGAGCAATCATGGTGGATTAGGAATTATAGGTGCTGGATCTATGTATCCAGAGGTTTTGGAAGAACATATTGTAAAATGTAAAGCGGCTACTTCTAGGCCCTTCGGTGTGAATTTACCCTTGTTGTATCCAGATATCGGAAAACATATTGAAACGATAATAAAACATAAAGTACCTGTAGTGATTACTTCTGCGGGAAATCCTAAAACGTGTACAGAAACGCTAAAGAAAGAAGGAATTAAAGTAATTCACGTGGTTTCTAGTGCCAAATTTGCTCGAAAATCTGAGGCTGCAGGAGTGGACGCTGTTGTTGCAGAAGGTTTTGAAGCAGGTGGGCATAACGGAAGAGAAGAAACTACCACTTTAACATTGATTCCGCATGTAATTGAATCTGTGAAAATTCCCGTTATTGCAGCAGGTGGCATAGGAACAGGTAGAACAATGTTGGCGGCTATGGCTCTTGGTGCCGATGGCGTGCAAATTGGAAGTCGATTCGTTGCCGCCACTGAATCCTCTGCGCATCTCAACTTTAAAAATAGAGTAGTGGAAACCAATGAAGGAGATACCTCCTTAACCTTGAAGGAAGTGACTCCGGTTCGACTCATTAAGAATGAGTTTTATAATAAAATCCAAGAAGCATATCATCAACATGCTACACCTGAAACTTTGAAGGAGATTTTAGGTAGAGGTCGGGCAAAAAAAGGAATGTTTGAAGGGGATATGATAGAAGGAGAGCTTGAAATTGGGCAAATTGCATCCCTGATTAAAGAAGTAAAACCAGCAGCAGATATTATTGATGAAATTTTGGGTGAATTTCATGAAATAAGAAGACAACTTAATAGTAATAATTACGACTTCTAGTTGAAATAACTGGAAGAAAAAATCGTTAAATCACACGATGAAAAACAATTCATTCAAATACCACACACTATTTATACTTTTTTTAGTCTCATTAACTTTCACTTCCCTTAAAGGGATTGCGGCAGTTGCTCCACCTTCATTGCGTTGTGTTTCTGTGGGAATAAACGGTTCGGTTACTTTAACTTGGGCACCTCCAGCCGATCCAAATGGAGAGTTTTTAAGTTATGTGGTGTATTCATCGATTTCTAAAACTGGACCTTATACCCAAACGCCTGTTTTAGGGTTGGGAACAAACTCTTTCAATGACCCGGTTAATGCGAATGGAAGTTCTTTTTATTATTTCGTTCAAACTGTTTATGATGATGGCTCAGGTCCAACCGCATCTAATTCTTCCGATACTGCGCAAAGTATGCTGCCAGTGTTTACAGCTGCAAGTGATTCTACATGCACCATACAATGGGATCCTGTTTTTTCTCCTAATACAGTGACGAGCCTAGGGGTGTATACTATCTTTCGAAAAATTGGAAGTGGACCCTATGTTTTTGCCGGAACAACAAACTATGGTACTGAAATTTTTAATGATGTTTTTAAAGTGTGTAGTGACTCGGTGTATTACCGAATTGAAATTGAAGATCAAATTGGATGTGTTTCCACATCTGGGGTTTTAAAGAATTTATTTGAAGATAATGCTGCTCCTGCCTCACCTGTAATAGATTCAATTACCGTTGACCCAATTACAGGTAATGTAGTTTTACATTGGAAGCCATCCACATCTCCAGATACGTATGGATATATTGTTTATTATTTTGAAAAAATAACTTCTACATACATTTATAGAGATACTATTTATGGAAGGTTTAACACTACCTATGAAGAATTATTAGGTTCAATTGATCCTGAAATAGAGTTGCAACAATATACCGTAGCAGCATTTGATAGTTGTTATAATCCAACGCCAAATATTTCTGCGGGATCACTTGACCACCGAACTATACATCTCACTATTATTCCAAATAACTGTGAGAACACGGTGACTCTTAGTTGGAATTCATATATAAATTGGCCAGCTTTGGGTGGATACGATATTATGATTTCTGTGAATGGAAATCCTTTTCAGCCCTACATTACATTAGCAGATACGGATACGGTTTATACCCATACCAAGACAAATAGTTTGGATATATTTTGTTACCGAATTCGGGCATTTGATGATTCAAAAACGTTGTCAAGTACGTCCAATACGGCATGCGCATTTTCCAATTCTTTAATTGTGCCTAAAAAGCAATATTTCAAGCAAATTACAGTAGAGGATAATCAATCCATTCATATAATTTCTTTAACAGACACTACTTTGCCGGTAGCGCAATACGTGCTGTTACGTAGCTTAGAGCCAAAAAATAATTTTTATGAGGTAGATCGAATACGCTATAAAAACAAAGAAATCATTGAATTGCATGATTATGAAGCGAACGTAAATGAAACCTCTTATTTTTATAGAATTGGAATTATTGATACGTGTGGAACTATCACATATGTTTCAAGGCCATCTAATTCGATGTTATTGAAGGGAGAAATGAATGACGACTCCTTAAACGTTTCTTTGAATTGGAATCCTTATACAAGTTGGGATTCAGTGGGTTCTGGCGTAGCCAATTATCAAATTTATCAAGTTCTAGATGGGAAAAGAGAACTGCTTAA
This sequence comes from Salibacteraceae bacterium, assembly GCA_041563475.1. GTDB lineage: Bacteria > Bacteroidota > Bacteroidia > Flavobacteriales_G > Salibacteraceae > CAJXZP01. The sequence goes on along the minus strand of JBFFMY010000021.1, from coordinate 31,072 downwards.
CACTGTTGATAAATTTACACACGATTATAAATTCACCATTGCGAACAATATTCAAGATGGCGCAAATTTCTGTTATGAAATTGAAGCACGTGAAAATAGCGGGAATTTCTTTAATCAGATTGACTCTGCTTTGTCTAATAGAGTGTGTTTTACGAAGAACCTAAATGTGTTTGTGCCTAATGCATTTAGACCTGGAGGAGCCAATCCAATTTTTACTCCGGTGGTAAGTTTTGGACAATTGGCTACTTTTCAAATGACAGTTTATGACCGTTGGGGGAAAATCATGTATGAAACCTCTAGTATTGATAATGGTTGGGATGGAACAGTAGATGGTAAATTAGCTCCTTTTGGCGCCTATATTTACTACATCCAAGTTTCAAATTTTGCAGGTTCAACTTACACCACTAAAGGAACTGTAATCCTATTGAGATAAATAAAAAAGCAACCAATTTCTTGGTGAATTGTGTGAACATAAAACTAGGTTTTTTAACGTTAAATATACCCGTATTTAGTACCCTTTAAGACGGTTTTTCTTATTACTTTTGTGCAATTTTATTAAAGAGAAATTTTAAAGCTATGAATTCTTTATCAGCACGTGTTATTGGAGAGGGATTAACCTATGATGATGTTTTATTAATACCTGCATATTCTGAGGTTTTACCTAGAGATGTAGATATGTCATCCAAATTCTCTCGAAACATAAAAATTAATATTCCAATAGTTTCGGCTGCCATGGACACAGTTACCGAATCTGCACTTGCAATAGCAATGGCACAAGAAGGTGGTATAGGTGTTATTCATAAAAACATGACCATTGCGGAGCAAGCCTACGAAATTAGAAAGGTAAAGAGATACGAAAGTGGGATGATTATTGACCCAATCACGATTCTTAAAGACAATACTGTTGGTGATGCCTTGGCCTTAATGAAGGAGCACTCTATTGGTGGAATTCCAGTAGTAAGTAAAGACTTAACCCTAATTGGAATTGTAACGAATAGAGATTTACGTTTTGAAAAATCCCTTAGTCGTCCAATAACCGAAGTGATGACTTCTGAAAATGTGGTAACCATTTTGGAAGGAGCTGATATCACAACAGCCGAGAGTATTTTACAGCAGTTTAAAATTGAAAAATTACCGGTAGTTGATAAGGATTACAAGTTAACGGGGTTAATCACATTTAAAGATATTGTCAAAGCCAGGGATAAGCCAAATGCGTGTAAAGATAAATTTGGTAGATTGCGTGTAGCGGGTGCTGTTGGTGTAACTCCAGACACGCTGCAAAGAGTAGAAGCCCTTGTTGAGGCAGGAGTAGATGCTGTTGTGGTAGATACTGCCCATGGACACTCTAAAGGGGTGATTGAAATGGTGAAAAAGGTAAAAGCGGCTTACGGAGATAAAATTGATGTTGTGGCTGGAAATATTGCTACAGTTGCTGCTGCACGAGCTTTAGTTGAAGCTGGAGCAGATGCTGTTAAAGTGGGTATTGGTCCAGGTTCCATTTGTACTACGCGGGTAATTGCCGGAGTAGGTGTTCCTCAATTTACGGCTGTGATGCAAGTGGCAGAATCATTGAAAGGAACAGGAATTCCTGTAATTGCGGATGGTGGAATTAGATATACTGGTGATATTGTAAAGGCATTAGCTGCAGGTGGAGCTTCCGTTATGGCGGGATCTATTTTTGCAGGCGTGGAAGAATCTCCAGGTGAAACTATATTATACCAAGGCCGTAAATTTAAATCGTATCGCGGTATGGGATCAATTGAGGCAATGCAAAAGGGTTCAAAGGATCGATATTTTCAAGATACGGAGGATGATATTAGTAAATTAGTTCCTGAAGGAATTTCAGGAAGAGTACCCGTTAAAGGTTCAATATCTGAAGTTTTATATCAACAAATTGGCGGTATTCGTTCCGGTATGGGATATTGCGGAGCGAAGGATTTAAAAACACTTGCCGAGGCTCAATTTGTTAAAATTACTTCAGCTGGAGTAGTAGAAAGTCATCCACATGATGTTTCCATTACCCGTGAAGCTCCTAACTATTCAAGGAAAGATTAATTAAAAATTTGAAATACGTATATTTTATGAAGTTAAAACATGTTTTAGCCAGTCTAACTCTATTGATATCAAGTGTAGGATTTACCCAAAAAGATAGTGATGTGTTGATTACCATAGAAAATCAACAAATTACAGTGGGTGAGTTCATGTCCATTTACAAAAAGAACAATGTAGATATTCAAACTGCCGATAAAAAGGGCCTAGAAGATTATCTTAATCTTTACCTAAACTTCAAACTAAAAGTGTATGAAGCGGAACAACAAGGTTTTGATACGGTTCCAGCATTCTTAAAGGAATTTAATGGCTATGTAGATCAATTAGCTGCTCCCTACTTAGTGGATAATCAATTTACGGAAGATTTAATTAAAGAAGCCTACGAACGTTCAAAATGGGAAGTAAGCGCAAAACACATCATGATTAAAATCCCAGAAAACCCTACACTAAAAGATACGGCTGTAGCTTGGACAAAAATTAATGAGGTGTATAAAAAGGCACTTACCGATACTAATTTTTCAGATTTAGCGGTTCAGTATTCAGAAGATCCATCCGTGGTAAAAAATGGCGGGAATTTGGGATATTTCACGGCATTTAGAATGGTGTACCCGTTTGAGTCAGCTGCTTTTAATACACCTGTGGGTAGTATTTCTAAACCCGTGAGAACTTCTTTCGGTTACCATATTATTCAGGTAGTTGATAAACGTCCAGCTAGAGGTGAAATTAAAGCATCGCATATAATGGTGATTTCGAATGAAAAAACTTCAGAGGAAGACAAAGAAAAAGCGAAGCGAAAAATTGATGAGATTTTTGAAAAGGTGAAAGCTGGCGATGATTTTGCAGGTTTGGCTAAAACATATTCTGATGATCGCGGTTCAGCTCAAAAAGGCGGAGATTTAGGTTGGTTTGGTGTAGGAAGAATGGTGCCAGATTTTGAAAATGTAGCGTTTAGTTTGAAAAGTAATGGAGATTATTCCGAGCCGTTTTTGACCCAATTTGGTTGGCATATTGTACTTCGCGAGGATAAAAGAGAATTAGGCTCGTATGAAGAAGAATACGAAGAACTAAGTAAAAAAGTTCAACAAGATAGTCGCAGCCAAGGAAGTGAACATGCCCTAGTAAATACATTGAAAACCGAGTACAAAGTGAAAATCAAAACTTCTACGAAGGACGCGTTTTATACCGTTGTTGATTCTACGTACTTTCTAAATACGTGGAATGATTCCTCAGCTGTGCTTTTAACGAAACCTATGTTTACTATTAATGACAAGGTGTATGGGAAAAAGAAAGTAGTTGTGACTCAAGCGGATTTCACGAATTTCTTAAAAGAAAAAATGAGAAAACGTAAACCAGAAGCCATAGAAATGCTGGTGGATCAAGAGTTTTCAAAGTTCGTAGATAAACAAATTATTGCTTACGAAAAATCAATTTTAACTTATAAGTATCCGGAATACAAATCATTAGTAACAGAGTACCATGATGGTATTTTACTTTTTGAAATAATGGAAAAAGAGGTATGGAAAAAGGCAGTTTCTGATTCTTCTGGGTTAGAAAATTTCTTTACAGCTAACCAAAATAATTACATGTGGAAAGAACGAATGGATGTTGTGATGTACACAAGTCCTGATGAACCCACTGCTGAAATGGTAATGAAATTAGTATCAGAAGGAAAAAGTGATTCGGTTATTTTAGCTGCAATGAACCAAAATTCGGAGCTTTCGGTACATATTAGGAAAGGTAAATTTGAAGAAGGTCAAGAACCTATTTTAGATGGTGTAACTCCTAAAAAAGGGGTTTATTTGGTTGCAAGTGAAGGTCAGTTTACGGTGATTAAGGTCCAAGAGGTACTTTCAGAGGAACCTAAAAAAATGGAAGAGGTGAGAGGTTTGGTTACATCTGCTTACCAAGATGAATTGGACAAAAATTGGGTAACTTCGTTGCGTGAAAAATATTCATATTCAATAAATCAAGAAGTGCTTACTTCTTTAGAAAATGAGTAAAACCTTTGGCTACATAGCATTTGTGTTGGTGATTTTCACGGGTTGTCTCTCTGAAAATCAGGAAATTGAAACATCTGGAAATCCAGTTGTAAGAGTTTTTGATGATGTTTTGTATGATACAGAGGTATTGGAAGCGATTCCGTTAGGGGCTTCCAAGGAAGACAGTTTAAGTATTAGAAATGGCTATATAAACTCTTGGATAAACAATCGTTTAATGGTTCGTCAGGCAGAAATAAATTTGCCAGAATCAAAAAAGGATGTGTCCAAAAAATTAGAAAAATATCGTCAAGATTTATTGATCTATTCCTACCAAAATCAGCTTCTTCTGGAGAAATTAGATACCACCGTTTCTGAAATTGAAGCCAAAGAATATTATGATTCTCATCAAGACATGTTTCAATTGGCTGATTATGTTTTGAAAGCGCATTACATTCAATTTGATTCTGCTACTTTCAAGCATAAGAAACTGCGCGGTTGGTTTATGTCGAATGATGAAGAGGATTTTGAGAAATTAGAAGAGTTCTGTTATATGCATTCCACCAAATTTTCATTAGAGGACAATTGGATGTATTTGGATGAATTATTAAAGCAGGTTCCCATTGTTACGTATAACAAAGAAAATCTGTTAAAAAACACCAAACTAATTGAGTTTTATGATCGGGGTTTTCTTTATTTGGTTAGAATTGTTGATTATGAATTAAAAGATGAAATTTCTCCTTATGAATTGGAGAAAAATAACATCAAACGCATCATATTAAATAACCGAAAAATTGAGTTCTTGGATAACCTAGGAGTCGATATTTATCAAAAGGCAAAAAACGAAAACCAAATTGAAGTATTCATACAGTAAATATTTTCTACTTTTTGCTATTTTGATTAGCAATTTCACAGCTAAAGGGTTTTCACAATCAGATAGTTTAGCGGTTGTGGATAAAATCGTTGCTGTTGTAGCCGATGAAATTGTGCTATACTCTGAGTTAGAAGCTGCAATTTCTCAATACGCTAGTTCTGGCCAACCTATCGGTGAAAATTCTAGATGTTTAATTTTTGAAGATTTATTGTATAAAAAGTTGCTTTTAAACCAAGCTGCTCTGGATAGTTTAGAAATTTCTGAAGATCAAATAAAGGGTGAAATCAATAGAAGAATCCAATACTTTGTGCAGCAAATTGGTTCTGAAGAAAAACTAGAGGAATTTTACGGGAAATCAATTCCAGAAATTAAGGATGAATTTCATGACTTGATTCAGGAGCAAATGTTAATTCAACAAATGCAAGGGTCAGTTACCGGTAATGTGGATATTTCCCCAAGTGAAGTAAAAGCATTCTTTAATAAAATACCTAAAGACAGTTTACCCTTGGTTAATTCGGAAGTGGTAGTGGAGCATATTGTAATTGATCCCATAATTAGTGTTAACGAAAAAACAGTCACCCGTCAAAGGCTTGAAGAAATCAGAACGCGTGTTATTAACGGGGAAGATTTTGGAACTTTAGCCTATTTATATTCTGAGGATCCTGGATCAGCGAAAAAGAATGGTGAATTAGGATTTATGGAACGTGGTCAGTTGGTTAAAGAATTTGCTAAAGTAGCCTTTTCCATTGAGCCAGGTCAAGTTTCTGAGGTGTTTGAAACCGAATACGGATTTCACATTGTTCAATTGAAGGAGCGCAGGGGACAACAAGCTAATGTGCGCCATATTCTTTTAAAACCTAAGTTCAGTCAAAGTGATTTGGTAGTAGCCAAAAACAGATTGGATTCATTGCGAACCCAAATAGTAACTCTTGATTCTATATACTTTGAAACAATGGCTGCACGTTATTCGGATGATAAATCAACCAGAATGAACGGAGGAAAAATGATTAATCCACAGACAGGAAGTACCACATTTGAAATTAATGAGTTGAGTAAAGTTGATCCTAGTTTGTTTTTTATTTTGGATAAAATGAAACCTGGAGAGATTTCAAATCCCGTTATCTATCAAAAATATGACGGGACACAATCGTATAGATTAGTGAAGTTGGTTTCTGTTACGGAACCGCATAGGGCTAATTTAGAGGATGATTATTTGAAAATACAAGGAGCTGCAAAAGCAGAAAAGGAAAAACAAGTTGTAGATGATTGGATTAAAGCTAAAATAGAAATTAACTATATTCGCCTAGATCCAGAATTTAACGGTTGTGATTTTCAACATAGTTGGTTTTAATCATTTCATTTTAAACGTAATATGTCAGAATTGAATTTTAAGTCGGATGTTGAAGCTGTTCAGGCCTTCAGAAAAAAATATACAATACTTACCAAAGAAGTTGGAAAAGTAATAATTGGCCAGAATGAGGTTTTAAAGGATGTATTAATCGCTATTTTCAGTGGAGGTCATGTTCTATTAGTGGGTGTTCCTGGATTGGCGAAAACGCTTTTGGTGAATAGTATTTCTTCGGCCTTGGGATTAAAATACAACCGAATTCAATTTACGCCAGACTTAATGCCATCGGATATAATTGGATCAGAGATATTAAATGAGTCGCGTAAATTTGAGTTTATTAAAGGACCAATATTCGCGAATATTATTTTAGCGGATGAGATAAATAGAACCCCACCGAAAACTCAATCTGCTTTATTAGAGGCTATGCAAGAAAAATCGGTGACCGCTGCGGGCCAAACGTTAAAATTAGATCGACCATTTTTTGTTTTAGCTACACAGAATCCTATTGAGCAAGAAGGTACATATCCTTTACCTGAGGCCCAATTAGATCGTTTCATGTTCAATATTTGGGTAGATTATCCCTCATTTGATGAAGAAATGGAAGTGGTGAAAATGACGACTAGTGAAAATAATGCGGTAATAAACTCGGTTTTATCAGCTGAGGAAATATTGTATTATCAACAATTGGTTAAACGTGTTCCTATTGCTGATAATGTGTTGAAATATGCGGTAACTCTTACGGCTAAAACCCGACCCAATGGAGAGCATGCAACGGATGTTGTAAAAAAATATGTGGCTTGGGGAGCAGGCCCAAGAGCTTCTCAATACCTTGTTTTGGGTGCGAAAACCCATGCCCTTATTAATGGAAAATTTGCGCCAGACATTGAGGATGTGAAAGCCGTAGCGATGCCAATTTTACGTCACCGAATTGTGCCGAATTATAAAGCTGAAGCAGAAGGGTATAACGTGGAACGAATTATATCTGAACTTTTGTAATTAGCCGTTTTATTATCCGAATTTCATTCGTTTTTCCCTTTGTTTTTTCATAACTTTATACTCTTAAAGACCTTTTAATACGAAGTGTTATGAAAAGAATATTATTCCCTACAGATTTTTCGGATGCTGCCGATAACGCGCTGAAAGTAGCCATTGATTTAGCACGAGATACCGTGTCTGAATTGTTCATTTTACATTCTTTAAATAGTGCACAACAATATGTAGACCTTAGCTTGTCTTCTGCGGGAGATATTACGATGCCGGGAATGCAACCTGAAATTGTTATGGAGGCTATTGAGGAAGAAAAAAAAACGCGTTAAAGAACGTATGAAGCAAACGGTTAAAGATGTAGAAAAGGAAGGTATTAAAGTTTTTTCTGACATTATTCATCAATCTCTGGAATCTGAAATTAATGATTTTATAAGGGATAAATCTATTGATTTTGTGGTAATGGGAACGCACGGAGCCAGTGGTCTCCAAGAGGCTTTCATTGGATCTACAGCTCAAAAAATTGTAAGGACGGCATCGGTGCCTGTTTTGACGGTTAACAACGCCTACAAAAACTTCAAGATTAAAAAGATTGTGTATTGTTCTGATTTCTTGGAGAGTACCTTAAATGATCAGCTCCCACGCGTACAAAATTTTGCGAAACTGTTTAATGCGAAATTAAAATTAGTCTATATCAATACCCCAACATATTTTGAGGAATCACAAGTCATTGAAAAAAGAATGAAAGAGGTGATTAAAACGCAAGGAATTACTAAAGCCAAGCATTATGTATATAATGCCTTTGATATCGATGAAGGGGTAATTGCTTTTGCATCGAAACAAAAGGCGGATGTAATTTCAATGGTTACGCATGGATACCGAGGCGTAAAGAAATTATTTAGCGATAATGTTACGGAATCTGTTGTTAATCATAGTCATATCCCTGTTTTAACATTGCATATTCATTAAATTTTTTCAGGACACCAAAATTTGTGAAGTTTTAAGGTATTTATGAAATAAATATTTTGTTTATAGTTGGATTGTGATGCAATTTCGCATACCATCACAACATGCTGTAAATGATTCTTCACATTCGCATTTTTTATTTTATTGCTGTATTTATATTCAGCCCAAATTTCTTCGGATTTGCATTTGCACAAGAGTTTGAAGAAGACGATTGTGGCCTTTCTATAAATAAAAAGGCGAATAGCGCTTATGAGAAAGCGATTGATAAAAAAAAGTATAATTACTCGGAAAGAATACATTATTATAATGAGGCAATTGAAATAGATCCAGACTTCACCTTGGCTTTGTGGGGAAAAACCTTTGCCCAAATTAAAAGTTCAAGGGGGAAGCAGAAGCCGTTTGATTTTACGCAAAGTAGTTTACTCGAAATAGTAGATAAATGCCCGGAAATGCATTCTGCACCCTATTTTTTTCTTGGAGAAATTTTTATGCGGGAAGGAGACTATGAAAATGCAGCTTTGTATTACGATAAGTTTGTTCACTTTAGTGATGACGATGATTCAAAATTTGAAATGCGCTACGAAGAGCAGTTGCAAACCGCTAAAACCAACGTAAAATTAGCTGAATTCTTAGCTTACCAATATGCGCATCCTCAACCGTATAATGCCAAAAAGGTTATGCCTTTGTCTACTTCAGAAAATGATGAATATCTCCCTACAATCTCACCAGATAATGATGTGATGCTTTTTACGCGTAGAATTGAGCTTCAACAAAATGAAAAGGAAAGCTATGTAAAAAGTGATAGAATTGTTGAAATTGAGCGTTTTTCGGTATCAAGTGTTGTTGATGGAAAATTTCAAGTTGGGCAGGCATTTGGTGAGCCATTTAATACGAATCCAAAAGCCAATTATGGTGGCTCTACCATTTCTTCAGATAATAAGGAAATATTTTTCACTATTTGTGAACCAGTTCAAGGTAAAATGAACTGTGATATATATTTTTCACGATATCAGGCTGCTTCTGGCTTAACGGATGGGTCGGTTAGAGAATGGACTAAGCCTGAAAATTTAGGCCCGAATATCAATACGGAGGATGGCTGGGAATCCCAACCCACCATTTCAAAGGATGGTAAATGGTTGATGTACGCAGTTTACAGAGAAGGAACACGCGGCATTGATATTTTTCAAAGTTTTAGAAATGAGGATGGTACGTGGGGAGAAGGGCAAAGTATGGGAGAGCCCATTAATACATCTGGCGATGAGAAAAGTCCATTTTTTCATTCAGATGTGAAAACACTTTATTTTGCTTCACGTGATGGCCATTTAGGACTTGGAGGTTATGATGTATTTATGAGTAAGTTTATTGACGGTAAATGGACTCAACCGCTTAATTTAGGCTATCCTTTAAACACCCCAAGTGATGAGCATGGGTACATTGTTAGTTTAGATGGGGCAATTGCTTATTTTGGATCTGCAGCTCCTTTTAATTCGGCAAAGGAGAAGAGTATTGATTTATTTAGTGTACAGCTACCCCCCGAAATCAGACCTGAAAAAGTTTTGATGGTGAAGGGAGTTGTTAAAAATGAAAGTGATGAGGTTCCAAAGGATGCAGTAATTGAAATGAGAAATACCCTAACTCAAAAAGTAGAAACTTTTGAAGTAGATACTCTTGACGGAACCTATACAGCTATTGTAAACGTTGAAGATACAGCAGATTTCATGCTTACCGCGAAAGGAAAGGATTTGGCTTTTAATAATAAATTGGTTAAAGCGCCTAAACCTACAGAGCCCATTAAGAAAAAAGTAAATGTTGCTGTGGTGAAAAGTAAGGTTGGACAACATATTACCATTGAGAATATTTATTTCAAAACCAACTCTGCCAATTTAAGTGATGTTTCCAGAGCAAGTTTGGATGCTCTAATTGTGTACATGAAAGAAAGTCCTTCTTTCAGAATTTCGGTGGAAGGCCACACGGATAATGTGGGTGTACCGGCAGCAAATTTGGCATTATCTACGGACAGAGCATATTCTGTAATGGCTTATTTACAAGAAAATGGAATTGCTGGTAATCGATTAAAATTTAAAGGTTGGGGATCCGGAAAACCTGTAACTACAAATAACACGGAAGAAGGTAGAGCTCAAAATAGAAGAATTGAGATTGTGGTTTTGAGTAAATAGTCTTAGGAAATTGCTCTTTTAGCCGCCTTATTTTTTTTGTAGTTAAACCATTTATTTCCTACCAAAGAATTTACTGTTTTATCAAAACTGATTTGGGTAACCCTTTTCAAAGCCGTAAATCCTGTAACTAATGGGTTAACGTTCCATTTTCTAAATGCTATCGACATGCTTCCGTCAACATATTTTAATTGATGCCAGTATCCAGATGGAATAAACAAGGTATCACCATGATTTAAAGTTACTTTATATCCTTTAACCTTTTTTAATCCAGGATATTTTTCATAATCGGGCTCAAATAAATTGAGTAAAGAAGTAGTATTAAAAGGTAAGCGATATAAGAAATTGGATTGGTTGTTTTCAATAAGGATAACATCTTTTCTGCCAAAAAAATGGGTGAGTAAACCATCGTCAAGCATAAAATCATAATGCAAGGGGACTACGCAACCTTTCCCACCAATAAACAGTAAATTGGGCAATTGAAGAGCACCTTTAAAAAAATCGGGACAGTTTAATTCATTGTATAACTCTTTGTCTTTTTTTAAGATTGGGTTAACAAACATTCTCAAGTGAGAAGATTCATTGTTTTTTATTAAATCAAGCATAGTACTCATTGGTACAGATTGATGCGTAGAGATGTAGCTTGTGCCATTTTTTATACGGTCATCATACACATCAATAGAGTGGTTACCGAGTCGTTCATAGAACGTATTTAAAGTCCATGAACTAGCTTCCGGATTATGATCTAGAATACCCTTAATTATTGCTGGTTTATTTGAACGGATAAAGTCTCTTTCAAAACTTTTAGGAGAAATTTCAGAATAGTTTAAAACATCAATTGGCGTTGAAAGATTCATAAAATCTGTATTTATTGAATTGATTTCAAAAATAAACCAATAGTAATTTTTTTAAAATACTAAATCCACAAAATTACCGCAAAGGGTTTGCCATAAAACGGATTGTGGTAGAAAGAACCATGCGATATGAGTAAATATAAAAAGGCCTAGTAAAATCACATATGGTTTAGGATTGTTCCCATTCTTTCTGTCGTAAAGTATCAAACCTAAAGCCACCAATTCAGTTACTAAAAAGGAGGCCATTACCGCCTCCTGAAAGGTGAGTCCTAACCCAAGTATAAAAAACCGACCTATTCCTGGGCCAATTAAAACGAGAGTGGCTGAAACAATATATCGAACATGAAACCCAACGTTTTTCCTGTGTACAATCGACATAATGTAGAAACCAACAAACAATGCGATTTGGGGAAGTGGAACAATAAGGTTTGCGATACATTGATCACGTGACATTAAGCCGATGTCTCGAATGTATTGTTGTTTTGCGACAAAAAATACAGAAATAACTAAAAGCGGAACTAAAATATAACTCGATTTTCCAATGATACGGTGAAGTCTAAACTTCTTTTTTCTGATTAAATAAGGTTGAATAAACAGCATGGCAAACCAAAATAAAAATAGCAAGGTATGCAGATGAAGAGCAGTTGAGATTTCTTCAAATGAATCTAATATTCCAAAATAGGTTTTATAAAAACCCAGGAAAATAACCACTAAAACGGATAGAAAAAGTATCCATATGTTTTTATAGGTTTTATCCATTTGGTTTTCTATTCATATTTTCATTTGTTAACATGAAAACAAATATAGTCTCAACAGCTATTTATTACTCTTTTATTGAATTTAAAAAGTGCAATTCTGTAGCAAATTGTTCAAATAAAAATATTGAAAATCTTGCTATAGGTTAATTTACTTTTTGATCAACGCGTATGAGTTTACTTACATCATACCCTCGTTTGGTTAAGTTATTTAACAATTGAGTATAAACATAATCGTTCAATTGCGGTTTACGGGATAGAATCCAGAGATATTTATCTGAACTACTTCCAATCACGGCCCATTGGTAATTTTCATCTAACTCAAAAACAAAATAATCGCCATAAAAAAACCAAAAGAAAGACACTTTTAATTTAGAAGGTTCATTTGGGTTTGGGATTTTTGCTTTTCCAATAGCCACAGATTTTTTTCCATCCAAAGAATTCTTGAAACCCGCATTTTCAACTTTTATTTTTCCGTCTTCTCTCATGGAATAGGTAGCGGTTACACCCACCAATCCACGTTCAAAACTGTGGTCATATCGGGCAATTTCGTACCATGTGCCTAAGTATTTTTCAATGTTGAGATTTTTAACAACTGTTTTATCGATTTCAGAATTTTGGCTCATTACCGTGTTCATGCTGAAAAGTATTAGAACAAATACACCTATTTTTTGACGCATATTACGTTTTGTTTAGAATCGGATTGCTCTTCAAATTTAGCAGGTTTTATTCATTATTTACGATAAATACTGAAATAGTTGTGTTAAAAATTTGGGTCGAATTTATGGGGTTGATTTTACACTTTCATAATGCAATTGGACGAGGCCAGAATCAAATTGTTGACTTGAAACAGAGCGGATATTTATAGTTGGTGTATTGCCTTTAAATAATCGTTTTCCATCCCCAAGAATAATTGGAATAACAGAAATGATATATTCATCAATAAGGTTTTTTTGCATCAATAAATGAACGATTTCTGCGCCTCCGTCACAATAAATATTTTTTCCTGATTCTTGCTTTAAGGAGTGAATTAACCGCTCAATGTCTCCCGAGTAAAACGTCACTCCATTTTCATTTTCTCTTTTGGTTCTAGTTAGTACATAGCATTTATGCTGACTTGCTTGTGGGAAATTACCTCCAGTAAGTGTACGAATGGTATCATACGTTTTTCTTCCAACAATATAGGTGTCTACGCTTTCGTTGAATTCTGTATATCCGTAATCTCCCCCCTCTTTTTCCACTACAGATAACCAGGAAAGATCATCGTCATGCGTGGCAATAAAGCCATCTACACTCATACTGATATATAAAATCAATTTTCTTTTCATTATAAGAAATTATTAGTTGAAGTATTCGGATTATTATAGCTAATCCTTTTTTATGGAAATTAGTTCAAACTCACTAGAATCCTCCAATTTAGAGTTGGGATAGAAGAATATCAAATTCCCGCTTTTTAGTTTTAAAATTCTGATATTTAGGTTGTTTAGGCCACTTTTGGAATAGGAGTTAGTGTCTAATTTTGATTCTACCAAATGGGCAATTTCTTGCAGATGAACAGAGTCATTTTCTATATTTTTAATGGAATAAATGTACGTATGTTGAATTCCATAATACCATCCGAGGTCTTGATTAATTATGAGTGAATCGCTCGTAAATATTAATGTGTCCTCAAAGCCTCCTTGCGAAAATTTACCAATATATGTGCCCTCCATATTTGGGTTGTTTTGCGCGTAACTAATCAGGATAAATGGACTTAAGAAAAAAAGTAAAATAAGTTTTTTCATAACGTTTACAATGCCCTAAATGTAATTAGGAAATAGCCAAATGTGTATCTATGATTTTTTAGATCTGGATATCCGCTTTTCTTTATTCTTTACGAAAATTAATTTGTGTTTACTTTTTGGACTTTCGCGCTGATCAATTTCGAAACTTCCAATGGATTTAAATAAGGGAGTTAGTTTTTCAAATCCATAATTTCTGGAATCAAAATTAGGTTGCTTTTTTTGAAGCAAAGAACCTACATCTCCTAGAAACGCCCAGCCATCTTCATCGGATGAATCGGTAATAGTTGTGGATAATAACTTAATCACTTTTGGGGTGATTTCATCGAAACTTTCTTGGCTTTTATCTTTTTTATCAATATCCTCTTTTTTGGTAGATTGATTCCTTAGAATTTCTATGTAAATAAATTTATCACAAGCTACTATGAAGGGTGTAGGAGTCTTTCTTTCACCTATACCAATAACCTGCATTCCCGCTTCTCTTAGTCGGGTAGCAAGCTTTGTAAAGTCACTGTCACTCGAAACCAAGCAAAAACCATTTACTTTTTCGGAATAGAGAATATCCATGGCGTCAATAATCATAGCTGAATCCGTGGCATTTTTTCCTGTAGTATAAGCATATTGTTGAATAGGAGTAATTGCATTTTGAAGTAGTAGGTTTTTCCATTTGGATAAATGTGGGTTGGTCCAATCTCCATAAATCCTTTTTATAGTTGGGTTTCCATACTTCGCAATTTCCTCCATCATCTCTTTTACATGAGCAGAAGGGATATTGTCTCCGTCAATAAGTACCGCTAAATTTGAATTCATATTTAAGTTTTAAATGTGTTGTGCCCCGGATTCAATTTTATTGAATCTGGCAAAAGATAAAGTTACACATTGACCATTAAGGAAGTGTAACTTTTCACTAAGAAATTTAGTTGAATCAAAAATGGTAAGTGGCAAAAGTCCCTAAGTGTTAGCTGATGCTAGCTGTTTGGTCCTAATTACCTGGCAGGTTAGCTTTTTATTCAAACCTTTTCGCGATGAACTTAGAATTGAGCAATCGGGCTACGGCCATATAGTTTGGTTTGAATTTAATTTTGTCTCCGTTGGTATATTTTCTTTTTCCTTCTTTGGTCCTGTTGGTGCCTAAATCTACAACCAGCATGTCGGAGGTAATTCCCACAAAAGAAATATTTGGATCTTCCGCTTCAATATCTACTTGATCTACATCAAGCAAGCCAAAATCCAAAATGGCTTTAACGGATGTTTCATTAATATCTTCTTCATCATATTCTGCCGTATGGCCAATATTGGCGTCACTTATGATTCCTTCGGGTACAATTTTCTTTTCCTCCAATTCAATAATATTGGCAGTAAATTCAAAGGTGTCCGTAGAAAGCTCTTTAAATGGTTCGTTATTGAGTGGACTAAGCCCAAAAAAAGCAGCTTCACCAACCCGAAAATGATTAATCTCTTTGGGCATCGTGCCCATTTCTATTAGGGGTAAGGTGATGGATGTTCCACCCGAGATAAATTTTAATTCTTTGTTGAATTTGGCAGAAATTAGTTCTTTATACAAAGTAAGTTGAAGTAATTTGTCGTAGGAAGGTTCCACCCCATACATACAGCCCAAATTTGATCCAATACCAATTACATCAATATTGGAGAGCTGAAATACTTTTTTATAAAAACCCATAATGTCTTCCCGGTTAACCCCTTCACGTAATTCACCCAATTCAATCATAATAATAATTTGATGAATCTTGTTCACTCTTTTAGCGGCTTCATTCAAGGCTTTTATGGTAGTGAATGAACTATTCAAGGAAACGTCTGCGTATTTCACAACGTCATCCGCATACATGTGGGCTGGGGGCTTGATGTAAATGGTACGCATATTGGGATTAACTTCTTTTAAGTTTTTCAAACTTGTTAAACGTGAATCACCTACCGAATAGACTTTTTCAATAACATCATCCGTAAGAACGTTTTTCAAAAATTCTTTATCACCCGAAAAAACTTTCGTAATTAAACTCCAGTGGATATTGTGCTGGGCAAAGTAGTTACTCAAAAACTTAATGTTGTTCTTAATGTTTGTCGTTTGTATGATTAATTCTGCCATAATTATTTTGTTATAATTCTTGGTATATCTTGAGGTAAGCGGGTGAGTAATTCGTAATTGATGAGGTGGCTATAATCGCTAAACGAGGAAATGGTTATTTCGTTGGCATTCTGATTCCCTATTAATACCGCTTCGTCTCCCTTTTTAATGCCCTCCACACCGGTAATGTCAACTGCGAGCATACTCATGTTTACGGTGCCAATTACATCAATGCGCACGCCATTTATTAAAACTTTTCCTTGGTTACTCAACGAACGGCTATAACCAGATGAATACCCTACTGGTAGGAGAGCGATACGTTTAGGTTGATTGGTGAAATAGGATGTTCCATACCCTACAAATTCACCAGCCTTCACGTTTTTTATATCCATAACTCGTGTTTTCCAGCTAATAATTCGCTGTAGTGGACTCTCTCTTATTTTCTTTTTCGTGAGGTAATGCACAAGTATTTCTTGGGTAGGGAAGAAGCCATATTGTAAAATACCAATCCGTACTAAATCCATTTGTGAATTGGTGTAGCGTATGGTTGCCGAAGAACTTGCCATGTGTTTTTTAGCATTTAGCCATTCAAATTGGCTTAGTTTGGTTTGGTAGCGTTTAAAACGATTGAATTGATCTTTTACGCGTTTGTAATTGGCAATACTTTCTGCTCCCGCAAAATGCGTACAAACTCCTTTAACTTCTAAGTGGTTTTGATTTGCATCAATTTTTTTAAATGTGGCTAACATTTCTTTTTGCGGAATCCCGGTTCGATTCATTCCCGTTTCTAGTTCCACGTGGACAAATGCCTTTTTTTTCATTTGTTTAGCTGTAGCTATTGCCGCGTCTAATCGGTCTTGTTCAAAAACATAAAACTCAACATTATGTGCAATAGCCCAAGCCAATTCTTCATTTTCTATTTGCCCCATTATCATCAATGTATATTCATGATTTGGCAGTGCTTTAGTAACTTCAAGAGCCTCTTGGGCACTAAACACGCTAAAGTGTCTCGTGCCGAATTTGTGTGCCAATGGACAATAGTGAGCGATGCCATGACCGTAGGCATTCCCCTTAACTACAGAAGAAAAAGTAACCCCTTCGCCTAAAAAATTATGAATGAAATCGATGTTGTTTTTTACAGCGGATTCGGATAGTTCGATATAGGAAGTTTGAAACACAGTTATTGAATTTGTTGAATAATTTGATAGAACATTTGAATTCCGGTAGGAGTTATCTCATCCGGGTAATCATAATCTGGATTGTGTAAAGCGGGGGTAGAAGTTCCCGCTCCTAGGCCAAACATTGCGCCTTTGTATTTTTGCGTAAACAAACCAAAATCCTCTCCCCATCGAAATGGATATTCTCTTTCGGTCAGTATTAGGGCATTTTGTTTTGCTGATTTTCGAATCATATCCACTGCTTCTGGGTGGTTGATGTTGGCGTGAAAGACTTCAGTCCAAGAAATATCCGTTTGAAGATGATGTTTTTTGCACGTTTCGTTTAAGAAATCTACCATTTCTTGGCTTCTTTGGGTCATTAAATCCGTGCTCCAACTTCTAATAGTAAAATGTACTTCTCCATACCCAGCTGAAATACCGTACGCTAAATCACCAAGAGTAGCATAAACTGGGGTCATTAAGAAAAAATCGGGCTCTCCTGGTTCATTATGGGTGAGGTGATCCGCATATGCAAATATTTCTGAAATAGCCATGCTCGGATTGTAACCCTGTTCAGGCTCAGCGGCATGTGCGGTTTTTCCGGTCATTTTTAAAATAATGCTTTTCACATTTCCAGTAAATTCGTTTTCCTTTATCACAATTTCATGGGTATTATAACCCGGTAAATTATGCAGTGCAAAAACAAAATCAATGCTTTCTTTCTTGAATTGATCATCCTGTAAAACGGCTTCTGCTCCCATTCCGTTTTCTTCTGCAGGTTGGAATAGTAGCAGTACTTTAGCTTTGTTGATTGGTTTCTCGGTGAGTAATTGGGCTAATCCCAATAAGATAGTGGTGTGGCCATCGTGGCCACATTTATGCGAAACTCCAGGAGTTTTGGATTGATAATCAAATGTATTTATTTCGGTAATAGGTAAAGCATCAATATCCCCGCGAATCATAATGGTTTGTCCAGATTGATTGCTATCAAAAGAGGCCAGCACTCCTGTTTTGCCTACTTTGGTACAGCTTGCGCTACTTTCTTTTTCCAAGAATTGGAGAATACGCTCTTGCGTTTCAAACTCATGTTCCGATATTTCAGGATGTGCATGCAGTATTTTTCGAATGGTATTCAGTTTATCTAACTGTGCTTTGTTGAGCATGTGTTTTTGAACCGTATTGAATGAATAAAAATGTGAATGTAGAAACGCTTATTCCAAAAAAATTGGCATCAAGCCCACAAGGTAAAGTTATTTCTGCAATGATTAAACCCAAGGTGGTTGTTCCACCAAAAATCATTGCCAATAATGCCGCTAGTGAATTTGGTTTTTTGAAGATTAATGTTCCCAACACAGGAACTAACAATCCGGAAACCATGAAAGCATAGGAATAGAGCATTAAATCTAATACGCTGTGCATAAGTGTGGCTAATGCAATGGCCACTGCGCCAATTGCAAGAGTAATAAGTTGCGATTTCATTATCGCAGTATTGTCTTTTGTAGGTTTAAAATAATCCATTACATCCGTGATTAAATTCCCACTGGCTGCCATTAAACAACTATCGGCAGTAGACATGATTGCGGAGAAATAGGCAGACATCATCAATCCCATTAAACCTACGGGGAGAATATTGCTGAGCAGTAAAGGGAGGCCGAGTTCTGCATCCATATCAGAACCTGGAGCAAATCCTAATTCCGTAAACATACCTTGTTCAAAGGCTACTCTAGAAAATAACCCAAGGGCTACCCCCATAAAGGCCATCACAGGCCATTCAAATAATCCGGCAATACGCCAGGCTTTTTGGGCAGTCTTTACGTCTTTACACGCATAGATGCGCTGGTAAAGTGTCATCCCAACAAACCAGATAGGTACGATAGTAATGAACCAATTAAAAAGTTGAATAAACTCAATATTGTTAAGAGAAATGAAATTATGCGGTACATAAGTCTGTAACGCATCCCACCCACCTATGTGGTAATATGCAATAGGCAAACCAATAAATATGAGTCCCCCCATCAAAATCAGCCATTGAATAGTATCGGTGTAAATTACCGCTTTTATGCCTCCAATTACCGTATAAACAACCGCAATTACACCCATTAATACAGCAGCATTGTTTATGCTAATAGCCGGAAAAGTAGCCGATGCCAATTTTGCACCTGCAAGAATTTGAGAACTGGTAAAACCCACATACCCAATAAAGGAAATAATTCCTGCCACCAGCGCCACTTTTTTGTTATAGTGAAATGATAGCGTTTGAGGAAAGGTTAAAAAATTGTGTTTTTTGGCAATAGGGTAGACTTTGGGAATTAGAAATACTGCGCTTATCCAAGCTCCTACTAATCCAGTAAATAACATCCAGCTTCCAGATAAACCCATTGCAAATCCAAGCCCTCCAAGGCCAATAGAAAAGCCTCCACCTACATCCGTTGCAACAACTGAAAGTCCAATATGCCCAGCGGACATAGAACGACCACCTACAAAGTAATCTTCTTTTGAATTGTTTTTACGCAGGAAGTAAAACCCAACGCCCAGCATAAAGATGAGGTAAATTACAAAAATCGATAAATCGACTATATGAATACCCATAGGCTATTTTTTTAACCTCATTTCCAAATAAGGGTTTGTGAAGCCAAGTTTTTCGTACAAAAATTTAGCCGGGTTATTCGCCTCTACATGGAGTGCGATATCACCTTTAGCATATTCAATGGCATTTTGCATAAGTTTTTTACCTAACCCTTCCCCACGGTGATTCTTATGGGTAGCAATGTAAACAAGGATGTTTTCAGGAATGTACCCGCCCATTCCGGTTTGGTTTATCACAACAGCCCCTTTGATTTCATTATTTTCTTCCAAGAGCATTACAAAACCTCCAAAAGAGCTAAATTCTTTAGTGGAGTAGTCAATCGCTTTTTGAATGTCTTTTTTCGGGTCTCCGTATTGTTCTAAGTTGTCGAAAAGAAAGTCAATAATCATCTTCTTTTCTAATACATTTGGTTTGCTTACTGCGTCAAAAATCTTTGTTTTTAGCATAAATTTATTTTTGGGAGTATACCATTTTTAGGTGTGACCACCAAATTATATCTAGCATTTTTCAAATGACTTCATTGATATAGCTGTGAATTGTGCTATTCGCAATGATGAAGTTTGTCGCTTAGAGCAGGTAGACCAAGTTTGCTGTTTGGTATTAGATTTTTAGATCCATAGCAAAATAAAATTAAACATTAGGATGTGGGAGTTCTGAAGATTCTCGATTTACAAGCAAAAAAAAGCCTCTTTAACGAATTAAAGAGGCTTTATATAGAAAGTTATTATTGTTTATTTGGTATAAATAATTTTCTCCGTTAAAACGTTGGTTTCACTTGACATTTTTAAAATGTACATACCATGTTCAGCGAAAGAAATGTTGATGCTTTTAGAGAAGGTGTTATTTAATTCAGTATCCTCATAGATTACTCTACCTTGAATATCTGTGATAGTTATTTTAATTAGCTCATTGGAGTTTAGATTTCCAGAGATATTAAATACGCCATTGTTTGGATTAGGCGTTACTTTAAAGTCACTAATCCAGTTGTTCTCTGTTATACCAACTGCAGCACAAGCATCACAAGCTTCCCAACAAACTGCCGGAAGTATAGTATCTCCACTTGGAACTAGGAAACGGTTCGTGAAAGTTCCAGACGCATCTGTTACCGTTTTTGTACATGGTAATCCTTCCGTTAATGATTCCTCAGCGGTCCAACCGTCTAAAGTGAATTTATAATCAATTGTATCTGTAGGAACAACTACTTCAATTTCGTAGATGTTATCGTTATTTGGAGATGTCATTACTGCACAGCCACCGCACCAGTTGTTAAATGTGCCATTTAAGTTAACGGTAGAATAACTTCCAGTATAGTTGGATAGATCTACTTTAAAGGTCACTTTCGCACTAGTAGGAATACCTGTACAAACATCGCAAGATTCCCAACAAACTGGAGGAAGAACAGTATCACCTGTTAGAACAATAAAACGGTTGGTGTTTGCACCAAGAGTTTTGGTGCAAGAAGAACCTGGAAGTAATGTTTCCTGGCCAGCCCAATTGTCAAATGAAAATTTATATTCTGTTGAATCATCCGCAATAGGAATGGTGATTTCCCAAATCCCATCTGAATTTGCATCACTCATTGCAGCACAATTTCCACACCAGCTATTAAAAAGTCCGTTTACTTCTGGAGTAGTAAAACTTCCCGTGTAATCGTTCATGTCCACTTGAAAAGTTACGTTTGAAGGACCGCCAGCACAAGTGCTACAAGAATCCCAACAAACTGCAGGTAAAACGGTATCTCCGGTTAAAACAATAAAACGGTTAGTATTTGGACCAGTAGTTTTCGTACATGAAGTTCCTGGGGTTAAATTTTCTTGCCCGGTCCAGTTATCATAGGCAAATTTATACTCTGTTGAGTCATCGGTAATTGGAAGAGTGATTTCCCAAATCCCATCCCCATCCGAATCGGTCATCGCATTACAGTTTCCACACCATCCATTAAACATACCATTTACTTCTGGCGTAGTAAAGGTACCCGCATAGCTGTTCATGTTTACGCGAAATGTAACGTTATGTACTGCAGGTGGAACAGCTGTTCCGCCAAAAAATACTTCGTCACAATAATATGTTTTAGCTCCAGCTGTAGCTCCATCTGTTCCAAAATTGTAAAAGATACTTAACTTGTTATAAGTATAGGTGTAATTTATGGCAGCGGTACCTGTTGCTTCATTCGAAAAGTCAAAAACAAGTGTGTCCCAAGCATTAGCTACAGTGGTCATTACTTCCGTCTCTACACTTTTTGTTGGATCTGAATTATCTTCAGCTTTAAGTCTAACAGGAATTCCTGCATCAGGAGAATAAACAAATACGGTAATAGTATTTGCAGTAGCAGTAAAAGGAATTGCTGAGGCTAACCCAGCAACATCACACAAAGATGTCCCAGCCCATGTGGCTGCGGTACTTGTCTTAATGGATTGCAAAACAGTGTTCATTGAATTTAATGGGTCAGCCACTACAGAGGAGCTATTGCTTCCAAAGTCTTGAACAGTGTAATTTGTTGTTGTTCCTTCCCAATCTATGGGCAGATCTATTTGTGTTTGACTAAATGCTGTCAAGCTCAACAAAATGGCAAATAATAACGTAATTTTTTTCATAGTGTTTGTTTTTTACAAATATAGGGCTTTTAGTATAAAAAACAATAAGATAGCCAAAAACTTATGAAAATGCATGTATAATATCTGTAAATCAGCATACTAGGTAAAATAGCTAATAGTATCTTGTACTATTAGCTATTTATTCATACATTTGACCAACTATAAAATTACCCATGATTGATTTTAATGACACGGATAAAAGAGGGGAGAATTCGGAGTACGCATTACCGTATTATCAAATTTCCTATGATAAATTTTTTCAATTCGGATTATCAGTCGATTGTGTGGTTTTTGGGTATCACCAAGAGAAATTAAAGGTATTAGTTATTAAAAGAGGTGTCGCACCTTTTAAAGGAGATTGGGCGCTTCCCGGTGATTTAGTTTACCCCAACGAAAATATTGATGTAGCAGCTCAAAGAATTTTACACGACCTTACGGATATTAAAGGATTGTTTATGGAACAAACCTTGGTTTATGGTGGTGTAGATAGGCATCCTGCAGGACGTGTAATAACAACGGGGTATTATTCTTTGATTGACATTTCAAAGCATGATCCGCATGCATCCGCTTGGGCGGAAGGAGTTTATTGGATGGATATTGATCAAGTTCCAGAATTGGCTTTTGATCATAATGACATTTTAAAGGATGCTTTGAAGATTTTACGAAGACGCGTAAGAAGAAGACCAGTAGGTTTTGAATTACTACCTCAAAAATTCACGTTAGCTCAATTGCAGCAATTGTATGAGGTTTTATTAAATGAGTGTTACGACAAGGCAAATTTTAGAAAGAAGATTTTAGGAATGAACCTTTTGAAGGACTTAAAAGAAAATCAGACTAATGTATCCCATAGACCAGCAAAGCTCTTCTCTTTTGATGAGGCTCGGTATAGCGAATTGAAATCTGAAGGAATCTCATTTGAATTATAAAGTATGAAAAAAATACTATTCTTTGCCTTTATTATTCAGTCTTTGTTAGTATCTGCTCAAGCTATTAAAGTGGAAGTGGTGAGCAAGGATGGTCAATTTACCCTAGAAAGAGGTGGAGAACCTTACTATATTAAGGGTGCTGGTGGTCATGATTATTTAGATGAATTAGTTTATTTGGGCGGGAATTCCATTCGCACTTGGAGTGCAGAAGACGCTCAAATTATTTTAGATGATGCTCAAAAACATGGGCTAACTGTAATGTTTGGTTTATGGGTCCAACATGAAAGACATGGGTTTGATTACAATGATGAAGTGGCTGTCCAAAAACAACTTGAACGTTTTACAGAAATTGTACGAAAATATAAAGACCATCCAGCTTTGTTGCTATGGGGTGTAGGTAATGAAGTTGATTTGTTTTATACCAATACCAAAGTGTGGAATGCAATTCAGGATATTTGTAAAATGATTCATACCGAAGACCCGAATCATCCTACTTCTACAGTAACTGCCGGTTTAGATTCTAACGAGGTTGCGGAAATTTTAGCCAAAGTTCCTGATTTAGATATTTATGGGTTTAATACTTATGGGGATATTGCGAAACATTCTAATAACATTAGAAAATATGGATGGAATGGTCCGTACCTTATTGCCGAATGGGGACCAAATGGGCATTGGGAGGTAGACAAAACTACCTGGGGTGCTCCTATTGAACAAACCAGTACAGAAAAAGCCGCTTCATATGAAAAAAGATATGCAAACTATATCGCATCTAAAAAGGGAGATTGCATTGGTTCGTACGTTTTCTTGTGGGGACAAAAACAAGAAACTACATCTACATGGTATGGTTTATTTACGGATGACGGAAAACCCACCGAAACTTTGGATAAATTATACATTGCTTGGCAAGAAAAAGGCCTAGATAATACCTCCCCTTCGGTTAAGAATTTAAAACTGGATAACAAAACAGCGCGAGAAAGTATTTACTTAAAGGCAGAAGAGCAGTACAATGCCACTGTTGAATTTATGGATGCTGACTCTGATAGAGTAAAAGTAGAATGGTACGTATTTCCGGAAAGTGCAGATACAAAGGCCGGTGGCGACTTTGAGAGTGCTTTGCAGCCTATTTTAGGTACTGTAAGTAAAAGAAAGCCAAATTCGATTCAAATCACCGCTCCAAAAGAAGAAGGTGCATATCGGCTATTTGTTTTTATTGTAGATAAGGAAAAAAGAACAGCCTATGCAAACCTTCCTTTTTATGTAATGCCTCGAGATAAAAATGATTCTCCTGCTAAAAAGGTTCGTTTTAAGCCGCAAGAACTAGAAGTAGAATCAAATTAAGCTAATAAAATTTTACCTATGCTATGAATTTACATAAGAGCAAAATAGCGAAAATATCTCTTTTCTTGGTTATGCTTTCCTTTGCTGGCCAAGCTCAATTGGCTGATTCATCGGCTATTTTTGATTCGCGTAAGGGATCCTTTCCGAAGGAAAAAGATGGAGAACTCTATCAAATTAAGGCTACTGGTTTTTACCGTTTTTTCGCTACCCATTTATTGATGGACCAACCTTACCTTTTAGATCAAAACTCGGGGTCTGTAACTAAAAAAAACACGCTGTTTATTGGTGACGATTCCCAGTTACCTAATTTATTGGTCAATGTTTCGGGAAGACCAAGCAAAAAGGTTTCTTGGGGGTTTGATATCTATATGTTCCAATTTTTGAATGGGCAAATAAATTCAGCGTACAACCCTCCAGTACCAACTAGTGATAGGCCTCCTGTATGGAACCCGTTAATGGGAGATCGCTTGGGAATGAACATGGGATTGAACTTAGGTTTAAATCTATACGGATCTTATTACACCGATAAAGGGACATTTAATATTCGAATGGGTGGTATACATTGGTTTTCAATCAGTGATTTAACCTTGGGAAGTTTTAGAGGATACAACAGATTCTTACTCTATGAAAGAAACCCTTGGGACCCAATAGGAAAGCAAGTGGGTGTAAGATATAACCAGATGTATGAAAATGGGGCTATATACCAAGATACGCGCTGGGGTGAAAGAGCTGTGCAAGGGGCGATTTTTGAAGGAATAAATCTTCCTAACGGGTGGAGTTTTGCGACTATGTATGGGAAAACGGAGTTGAATGGTGGCTTTTTAACGGTTCCAAATGTGACTTATGGCGGTAAAGTGAGGAAGGTTTTAAAAGGGACAGATTTTATAAGTTTTAATACTTTAAATAATCAAACTTGGGTAGATAGTTTGAACGCGCTTCCTCTCGGTTTTAATGTCTTTACCTTAGAATATCAGGGAACATTTAAGGGTTTAAGGGTTCATGCTGAGGTAGGAACAGGTCGTTACGTTAGTCCTGTAAATAATTACCCATGGGGCGAGGCAATTTCCGTTAAGCTCTTATCTACGAAACAATTGACAAAAATCCCTATTGAATTGCATTACTATAGAATTAGTCCTTACGTAGTGAATAATAATGCAGTTTTCTGGAATACATCTATTGTCGAATCGGCTATTGTTGACCGTCCAGGAGAAGGGGTTCAGAGTGCCAATGTGCTTACTCCGTTTTCTAGTTCAATGGTTGCTATTGGGCAAATGACCAATAACAGAACAGGGGTGAATCTAAATACCGCTTTTAAAATAGGTAAGCTTAGAGTTTCTGCGGGATACGGTGTTTCGTCTGAAATTAAAGCTTTTCAAAACAGAATAACTTATTCTCATTTCGTAAATCAATTAACCCGATCGCGGTTTTGGAGGTGGGATTTCCCAACCAATGTAGGTCCGTATCAAAGATATGATAAGGCCTATAGAGATGCCTATCAAAAGGTTACCGTTACTGATGATAGCCTAGGTGTAGCAGTAAACTCTAAAAAGTTTAATCAGTTGGAGCTCCACGCGAAGTATAGGTCTAAAATAGGACACAGAAATTTCTACGCTTTTTTCTTGGGGAGATACAATACCGCACAACCAAAGCTCTCTATTTTACCTACATTCTCAGAAAAAGCATATATCAGACAATACAATTCTGAGGTAGAACTCTATTATCAAGTAACGAGACCTCTCTTTTTGAATACCTATTTAGGTTATGAAAGAGTAATTGGAAATTATCAAACCGAGTTGAATGTAGAAACCCAGCGTCCATTAAACCAAACTGGATGGGGTGTTGGTGTTGGTATGGATGTTAGCCTTGGAAGAAATGCAGGCTTGTATTTAAGACATCGTTGGTTCTTTTTTGAGGACACCAGCTTTCCAGTAGATGCATATCGGGGACAAGAAACTATGGTTGAACTAAAAGTATTCTTCTAATGAAAATGATGAAAAAGTGCATTCTTATAGCCTTTATATTGGTAGCGAATCTATCATGGGCACAGAACAAAAAAATATGGGTTTCTGGTGCTGCGCGTGCGGTGATGTATGGAGACGAATACAGTACGGATTTTGAAAATGATTCCACAACTGCGCGAAAATCGCAGGGTGGTCATGCTTTGGTAGATCTTGGTGTGAACATTCAACCTAACAAGAATATTCTCATTCAAGGTATGGTTAGAATTAGAAACGATTATGGTGGTTTTTGGGGGTCTGGGGTTACTTTTGATGTGCGTCAATTGTATATAAAGGGCATTTTAGGTGGCTTTTTAAAGTACCAATTAGGAGATATCAACTATAAGTTAACTAATTACACCTTTGAAAATAATGTAGGCCTAATTAATAAATACAAAGGAGTAATTACAGGTGTTCCTCAAGAGCAAGTACAATATGATCTTTTCTATACGGATGATGATACCTGGAGGCAGCAAGGAGTTGCAATAGATTTTGCGCTTGAATTTGATAAAATCATTAAAGAAGCCGAATTCAATCTATTTACAACACGGGTGCAAGCTACAGATTTCAATACAACCGATGATCGATTATATAGTGGTGGAAGTGTAACATTCATTCAAAGTAAAAAATTCAAGTTTGGAGGTCAATATGCTAACTTATATGATTTAGCAGGTACAAGCAATAGCACTATTTATTTAAAAAACCCAGTTTATACGGGGGTGGCTGAAGTTAATCATACCATAAAGAACATGCAGTTACGGGCCGCCATAGAAACAGGAATGTCTAAGCTAGAATGGCAAGGAAGTCCAACGGCTCCGGTTTTAGAAGATTACTTTTATGATGTAAATGTAAAAGCAATTTGGGAAAAAAAGGGAGTTTCTCTTACCGCAGGTTATCGTAATGTTGGTCCAAACTTTAGAAGTGCAGGAGCACAAACTATGCAAATTAATTACGATAGAGCTCCAGCTGCCTATCAGAGATATGGTAATGAGCAAAATATTAGAACCATTGGTATGTTAGATGTTTATCGGGATGCGTCTTTGTATAGAACGCAAATCACACCTGGGCTAATGGCATACGATCCACGTTATGATAATGCTACACCATATGGTCGCGCTACTCCAAACCGTAAAGGGTTTAATATCTTAGTGGATTATGAGGATGTGAAAAAGCGGTGGAAAGTTGAAGCGGATGCAGAATTATTGTCTGATGTAGTTGGACAAGGAACAACCGCCTTAAAAAATTATAACACCGGTAGTGTGTTTGCAGAATTGCGTATAAACAATTTAATGAATTGGAAGGATAGAAAGCTTTGGGTTTCAGGTAGGTTAGGCATGCAGGACACAAAAAGGTCAGGAGAGCAAGTCTACGAAGAAGTGGATCTTGCAACGCGCTTTCAAGATTTTAATTTAACAGCAACAATTTTTGGCGACCTTGACTTTATTGCACAATATCGTATTTGGCAAACCAATGGCAACGAATTAGTTGTAGAACGTAATGAATATTCTCAAGTTATTGATTACTCAGAATACTCCATAGATTATAACGAAAGTATTCTAGGTGCTGGATTGCAATACGCTTTTACCGAAAAAATTAACTTAAGGTTTATGTGGCAAACATTTGCCTGGGAAGATGCGAGGCAAATAACGATGCCCTACAATATGAATACGTGGAATTTGTTTTTTACAATGAAATTTTAAGAGGAAACAATGATGAAAAAGATATTAATACTTACAGCAGTTTCTATCCTGATGTTTTCTTGCGAAAGGGATATGGATACATTAGGTCCGAATTTAACGGATATATATGGAGATTTTCAGGTGTTTGAGGATTTTGATGTTTCTAAAAATAGCATAGATTTTTCAACTGGTGAAGTGATAAATTTTTCGGCTCGCTTTAGTAAAACGGTAGATTGGGAATTACGCATAGTTGGCCAAAAATCTGGAGCAACAAAAATTTTGAACGGGAAATCAAAAGTACTGGATGAAACCAACGCGATATGGAATGGTTCAATTACGAATTTACCCATGTTTAAAATCGAAATGTGTAATGCCTATCTCACAGTTGATGAGGAAGGATATAGTGATACTTTACTAAACATCTCCGTAGATAGTACGAAAGTAAATGATGGTTTTGTGGTTGCCGATTTTGAAAATGGCTTAAATCCAGATTGGAGCATTTTTAAACAGAGTGGCGGTGATATGAGTTTCTTTATTGCCCAAAGTGATAGCGCAGGCGAAGGGAATAGCTATTATGATATGGGTGGTGAAGTGAACTTTGACTATTTGATTGGTTATATCTATTTCCCTGCAGATGCCTATGGAGTAACTGCCTTTCCACTTTCTTCAAATCCGGATAATGTGTATTTTAATGTTTTATTATACAAACCTGCAGGTATTACCAATGAAATTGTTCTCTTCCAATTTACGGAAGATGAAAATGGGGATGGTATTTTTCAAGATGCTTCGGAGGACATGTATTCTTTAGAATTAAAAGGTTTAGATATAGGTTGGCAGACTATTTCAGTGAAGTATTCTGATTTGGAAGCTTTGGTAAACGGTGCTCCAGCTACTCCAAACGGAAACGGAATTCATGAACCAGAAAAGCTAATGGAAGTACGTACTCTTTTCTTAGCAAATCCTTCATCAGGGTATTCACAAACATGGATGGATTATATAATATTTACTGAAAATGCACCCCTTGAACCATGATAAAAATAAAACTTACATATGTTGCGTTTTTATTTCTTGCTATTCTAATTGGAAGTTGCGTAAACGTGAAGCAGAATTCGCTGTATATAGAAACTTTTAATCCGAACGATACGGTTTTCTATACTTCAAGTGAAATTTATGCCGACTACATTACGAGTGAAGGTTGGGTGACAGAGAGTAAAAATTGTATCAGTGCAAAAACAACCAAGGAAGCAGCTTTTAAAGGCGAGCTTGGTATCGATATAAAATGGGATAGAACTTCTGAGGGTTGTCCTTGGTTAGGTTTTGGGTTTGGTTGGGATAGCTGGACAGGTAAGGACCTATCTGATATAAAAAATATTGCAGCGATTCAATTCCATGTGCGTATGGTAGAGGGGGAAAGAGCTAATTTACCATGGGCTTTGGGTTTAGAGGATTTCACCGGTTCCCAAGCCTGGTTAGGGGTGACTTCAAATGCGATAAAGGCTGAGAAAATAACTACGGAATGGACACGCATAGAAATGCCCCTATCTGAATTTAATTGGGATGAGCAAGGTGCCGATGCGAGTAATATTAAGCAAGTTATTTTCAATACCGAAGCAGATGGTCGTATTTACATTGATGAAATTAAAATAGTGCCGTATTCCGGGGGATATAGAAAGAGAGCTAATGTGAGTCATGTTGCATCAGATGAGTTTGTAGTGGATGGAAAAATGGATGATCAGATTTGGGAGACTGAAGCTATTCTGTTTGGTTCTAATGAAGTGCACCTAGCAGTAGAAGATAACTTTTTGTGCATTGCAGTAAAAGTAAAAGATGCCAACCCCTTAAAAAACAGCTATTCTGGAAAGGACATATATAATGGAGATGCCTTTGAAATTGCATTCAGCACTGATCTTGCAGTGAGTTCTAGACGTAATCGATACAAGAGTACAGATCAACATATTGGTTTTGCTCTTTCAAAAGAAGGTATTAAATCGTGGGATTGGACTGGAGAGGAAGAATTAAAAACAAAGCTTTTTAAAGTCGAAGAAACAGAAGATGGGTATGTTTTTGAAGCTAAGATTAATCTAAAAGACTTAGATGTAGAAAATTTTGAAAATGGGATGCTCTATGGGTTAGAATTGGCAGTGGATCATGGGGATGAAACGGGTCGAATTACTCAAGAAAGGTGGAACGAACTATCTAATGCAGGTTTTTATGAAAACCCATCTTTATGGGGAGAAATGTACATCATGCCTGAGCCAGAAGCAAAAAAGTAAGACGTAATAAAGCATAAATATGAGGAATAAAATAATATTTGGATTTCTATTGTTTTTAGGATTTACTTCTTGTCAACAAAGTGAACCAGCATTTAATCAGCGCGTTGATGATGTTATTACGTTTTCTGGTAGAAAGTGGGATATTAAAACAGGGTTTAACGGTCCAGGGCCCAATTTTTTTACCAATCACCCGAACGATGTTTTTATTGATGATAATGGGTATTTGCATTTATCCATAATGGAACGAGAAGGGACATGGTATTGTACCGAAGTGGTTTCTCAAGACACATTTGGATATGGCACATATATTTGGACTATTGAAGGAGATCCCGTAAACATTGACCGAGATGTCGTTTTAGGACTTTTTACATGGGATAACAATACGTTTCAAATTGATGCCAATAGTGAGGTGGATATTGAGTTTTCTAAATGGGGAGATTCTCAAGAAGAATTTACCTTGCAATATGGGGTGCAACCTATTGCTTTTGGTCCATACAATTCCGAACGCGTCTATAAGCCACAATCCGATAACAACAATTGGATCGGTGTGAGTACGCATGCTTTTACATGGACAGATAGCCTAATTATTTGGCAGAGTTGGAAAGGAGATGCATACGGTGAAGGTAATCCAGCAGCAACATGGTCGTTTGATTTAAATAATCCTCCTAAACAAAAAT
>JBFFMY010000020.1:0-46752 GCA_041563475.1 Salibacteraceae bacterium | reverse complement strand
GAAAATTCGGATAGCCAAACCTATTTTGTTTTTGATGGGGATGTAAATATGTTTATGAGTACAATGGTAAAAAAACCTCTAAGTAACTTTTTTGATCAACTTGCAGATAATCTTCCGCAGGCTATCTAAACCTTAAATTACTTGCTTTACCTCATGCATAGCGTAAGCTTGGGTTGATTTATCATTTTTCATCAACACAATTCTACCCAATTCATCCACCCCCTGAATGGTCATTTTACAATTTTGTGAATGAATTATAAAATCCGATTTCTGATTTAATCGGAACAAGGCTTCTTGATATTCCTTATACATTGAATTTTTATTTCTCTTAAGTTGCAAATACCTTCCTTCCAAATGGTGACTTAATTCCCTAAAAAGCAAATCCAAATCACATCCTTTCCCTGTTTCTAGACCTATCGAAGTTGCTTTCGATAATATATCAAACTCCCGTTGATTAACGTTTAACCCAATCCCAATAACCGAACTGTTCATGAAATTTCCTTTCATGGTAGACTCAATCAAAATTCCAGCAATTTTGGAATTGTTTACATAAATATCATTTGGCCATTTGATCGTCACCTCATCAATTATGTACTTATCCAATAAATCTTTAAGTGCAAGTGATACCGATTTCACCAGATTAAATTGCTCATCACTTCGTAAAAAATATGGGTAAAAAACATAACTAGCCAAGATATTTTGGCCCGCGGAACTTTGCCATACTCTTCCCCTCTGCCCTTTCCCAGACGTTTGAACATCTGCTCTAAAAACAGAACCTTCAATTACATTACCACATTTTAAGGCTTGGGAGGCAAGATCATTTGTTGAGGTCGTTTCTAAGATATGTTTAACAACCTTTCCAGTAAAAAGAGTATCCAATTCAGGGGATTTTTAATTTCCATTATGAGAAAACAAAATAATATAATTTCTTCTATCTAACCGTAAAAAAAAGAATATCGAAAGTTCCTTTTAGATAATTTTTCTACCTATAAAGAATTAAGATTTTTTAATTCGGTAGAACACTTTATTTCTTACTGTAATCCTATAAAAAGGGTATCTTTGCAAACTATTTTTATAAAAATTTAATGGCCAAAAAGTCTACCCCAAAAATCAGTTTATCTCCAATAGATATTATGGTTAAGGGAATTCAAGAAAAAAAAGGAACCAATATTACCATCGTTGACCTACGCGAAGTAATGAATTCCTATTCCGATTATTTTATTATTTGTACGGGATCATCCGACACTAATGTTCAGGCAATTTGTGATAGCGTTGAAGATATTGTGCGTGCCACAATAAATGACAAACCAACACACATTGAAGGTTATCGTGAAGCAAATTGGATTTTAATGGACTATTTCGATACGTTAGTTCACATTTTCAAAGAAGAAGAAAGAG
Organism: Salibacteraceae bacterium; assembly: GCA_041563475.1. GTDB lineage: Bacteria > Bacteroidota > Bacteroidia > Flavobacteriales_G > Salibacteraceae > CAJXZP01. Next base: position 45,354 of record JBFFMY010000020.1, on the reverse strand, counting down.
AGTTTTACCGGTTAGAAGATTTATGGGCAGATGCCAAAATCACCAAAATAGCCGATATTTAAGAGATTTAGAATGAGTACTACAGATAAAAAAACAACAAAGAAAACAAACCCAATTTTGGGTGGCTCCAATAAAGGGAAGAATCCTAAACCGGGATTTAATTTCTATTGGCTTTATGCCATTTTTGCCATCGCATTGATTGGATTAAACTTATTTAATTGGACGCCTCAACCCAAGCAGATCAATTTTGGTGAATTCAAAGAAATGGTTCAAGCGGGTGATGTCGATCGAATTGAAATAATAAATTCTGAACTGGCCAAAGTTTATCTTAAAGATGAAGCCAAAGGAAAAGAACAATACTTGGATAAAAACAATCCGGTTACCGAAGGGGATGATAATAGCTTCGTTCCAAAAGGTCCAGAATACGTTTTCAACGTTCCTCAAGCTGATTTTTTTGGTGAAAGCATTAACCAATGGCAAGATGAATATGGCCTTAAATACAATTATGTAAAACAAGAAAATTGGTTTAGCGACATAATCGGAATACTATTACCCATTGCGTTGTTAATCGGATTCTGGTTTTTGATTATGCGTAGAATGGGTGGAGGCGCTGGTGGCGGAGGCCAAATTTTCAATATCGGCAAATCAAAAGCTACTTTATTTGATAAAAACGATGCCGTAAAAATTTCGTTTAAAGATGTGGCTGGGTTGGAAGAAGCAAAAGAAGAGGTAAATGAAATTGTCGATTTTTTAAAGCATCCAGAGAAATATACAGCTCTAGGGGCGAAAATTCCACAAGGAGCTCTTTTAATAGGTCCCCCTGGAACTGGAAAAACATTATTAGCAAAAGCTGTTGCGGGTGAAGCTCACGTTCCATTTTTCTCTCTTTCCGGATCCGATTTTGTGGAAATGTTTGTAGGTGTCGGTGCTTCTCGTGTGCGTGATTTATTTAAGCAAGCGAAAGAAAAAGCTCCCGCCATTATCTTTATAGATGAAATTGATGCAATTGGACGCGCACGTGGAAAAAACCCTATGCAAGGTGCGAATGATGAACGAGAAAACACGTTAAATCAGTTATTAACTGAGATGGATGGGTTTGGTTCCAATTCGGGGGTTATCATTTTAGCGGCAACCAATAGAGCAGATATTTTAGATACTGCCCTCCTTCGTCCAGGTCGTTTTGACCGTCAAATCCATGTAGATTTACCCGAAGTAACCGAGCGTAAAGCCATTTTTGAAGTGCATTTAAAACCTCTTAAACTAGTTAAGGACATTGATGTTGATTTCTTAGCAAGCCAAACCCCAGGATTTTCAGGGGCTGATATTGCCAACTTATGTAATGAGGCTGCTTTAATTGCAGCACGGAGAAAGAAAAAACAAGTTGAAAAACAAGATTTTCTAGATGCGGTTGATCGAATTATTGGCGGTTTAGAAAAAAGAAGTAAAATCATTGCCCCAGGCGAAAAGAAAACCATTGCGTTTCACGAAGCAGGCCATGCCACTGTTAGTTGGTTGCTAGAGCACGCCTTTCCTTTAGTTAAGGTAACTATTGTGCCTAGGGGAAGATCTTTGGGTGCTGCATGGTATCTGCCCGAAGAACGTCAAATAACAACTACGGAGCAGCTATTAGATGAAATGTGTTCTGCCTTAGGTGGAAGAGCTGCTGAACAAATTGCATTCGGCAAAATTTCTACCGGAGCGCTAAGTGATTTGGAAAAAGTAACCAAACAAGCCTATGCTATGGTTACCTATTATGGATTAGATACCAGTATCGGTAACATTAGTTATTATGATTCATCGGGTCAACAAGATTATTCTTTTCAAAAACCATACAGTGAGAAAACGGCTGAAAGAATTGATATTGCAGTAAGTGCATTAATTGAGAAAATGTATCAAAAAACGCTTAAATTACTGGAAGAAAATAAAGACAAACTTACTATTCTAGCAGAAACTCTACTTGAAAAAGAAGTTATTTTCAAAGATGATTTAGAAGCTATTTTTGGTAAACGGGCCTTTGAAAAAGATGTAGAGAAAGAACGTTTAGAGTTAATCGAAAAGGAAAAGTCTACCAAAAAAGAAAAGGTAAAGAAATCTGCCCCGAAATCTACGAATGAAGAAGTTGTATCGGAAAAAGATATTTCTAAATCTTCTAAAGATTCCACTAATTCCTAGTCATTCTCCTCCTACAATTGGTTAACTTTATACCATAAAAGAAAAAAATATGAGCGGTTTAAATAAAGATGGTTGGGTAATGGTTTTAAGATCAACCGATAGCACGGATATAGATATCCTTAAACTAAAATTAGCCGACATGGGAATTGAAGCCATTACATTTAATCATCAAGATTCAATGTTAACCTCCTTAAATGATACCAATTACTCTGTTTCCCTTTACGTGCATGAAAATGACGTAAAAAAAGCGAAGGAAATAATTGATAACAGATAGGTAAAAGCTTCTAGTTGGTTACACGGGCAATTTCTGGTTTGGTATTTATTACCATAGTGATAGGTTCACTTTGGGGAGGATTTATACCTTCTTTGGTGTTGTTTTCTATTATTGGATTTATTGGTTCTTTTGAGTTTTATACGCTTTCCCAAAAATTTGCAAAACCTTATACCAGAGTAGGCGCTTTATTTACCGCAAGTATCATTTTGATTTTCGGAACTTTAGTTTACTATCCAGAATTCAATTTTTTGTTAGCCGTATTGGTCCTTTACCTCGTTAGGTTTGTCATAATTTTACTTCATTCCAATTCTACTAGTTCCATTGCGGATATTTCCATTACAATTGCGGGTTCTGTTTATTTATCTGTACCTTTTATAGCCCTATTGTATTTAGGAATTATAGAAACTTCTGATCCCTCTAATTTTAATTGGAAAATTCCACTAAGCGTATTTATTCTTACCTGGACTAATGATACTGGAGCGTACATTGTGGGTAAAAATTTGGGTAAGCATAAATTATTTGAAAGGGTTTCTCCAAATAAAACGTGGGAAGGCTCTTTTGGTGGAATGGTATTTACGGGTATTGGAGCCATAATATTATTTCAATTTTGGCCATCATTTAATTTAATGGTATGGATTGGGGCTGCCGTTTTGATAAGTATTTTCGCTAATTTGGGTGATCTTATGGAATCTGCATTTAAGAGAAATGCAAATATGAAAGATTCTGGAAAAATCATGCCTGGACATGGAGGTGTATTAGACCGGTTTGATGCAATTTTACTTAACGCACCTATAATTTTAGCCTACTTATTAACGGTTATAGCATTCTTATAACATTTAATTTACATTTGCCGAAATTCCATTTATGAGTTTACACAAGGAAGGAACTGTTAGTATTATTTTAGGACTTATTGTCGGTTCTATTCTAGTGTATTTGGGTAGTTTTTTTACAGACTATTACGTAGTTCAAGTTATCCTAAACTTAGGTGCTGTTTACATCATTTTTATGGTGTTATACTTTTTTAGAAAGCCAAACAGAAGCTGTAACCCAGTGGATGGAATGGTATATTCTCCCGTAGATGGAAAAGTTGTTGCCATTGAAAAAACTTTTGTTGATGAATATTTAAACGAAGAAAGAATTCAAGTATCCGTTTTTATGTCTCCCTACAATGTGCACATAAACTGGTCTCCAATCGCAGGTATTGTGAAGTATTTTAAATACCATCCAGGTAAATTTTTAGTGGCTTGGCATCCGAAGTCCTCAACGCTAAATGAAAGAACTACTTATGTTGTAGAAGATAAAAATGGTAAATCCGTTCTATTTCGCCAAATAGCTGGTGCAATGGCCCGTAGAATTGTTCACTACAAAAACGAAGGCGACCAAGTTGGCGCTTGTGAAGAATTTGGTTTTATAAAATTTGGTTCTCGAGTAGATGTCTTTTTACCCCTAGATTCAAAAATTCAAGTTGAACTCAACCAAAAAGTTATTGGAAGACAATCCATTTTAGCTGAAATGTAGATTCCTTCCTTACAAAAAATCCAAAAGCTGTTTTAATTCTTGAACCTCATAGGTAGGGTTAATTATAGTTTCTTCATTTTCGGGATTAAAAAACACACCATCCATCCCTGCCTTTTTTGCTCCTTCAATATCTACGAGTTGATTATCCCCCACCATCAAACTTTCATGGGCTACAGCATTTGCTTTTTTTAAAGAAAAGTTAAATATAGCAGGATGCGGCTTTTTTGTTCCGGCTTGTTCGGAGGTAATCACTTCATCAAAGAATTGCGTTAATCTACTTTCATACATTTTAATTCCCTGAATTTCTTCAAAGCCATTGGTGATAATATGAAGAACGTACTTCGATTTAAGGGTAGTTAAAACTTCTATTGAACCTGGGAACAAGGTTGTTTTCAAAGGGCTATTTGCCACGTAATATTCCCCAATATCCAAGCTTAATTTTTTATCCTTAACCCCCAAATGAGATAGGGATTGGCGAAACCGTTCTACACGTAAGGTTTCTTTACTCATTTTTCCATTACGGTAATCCGCCCACATTTTGTGATTATACTTTTCGTAAATTTCTATGAAATTTGATTCTTCCAAAACCCCTTGGTTAACTAATTCAAACTCATTATAAATCTCTGATAAGGTTAATCTAGAGTTCGTTTTAAAGTCCCATAACGTGTGATCTAGGTCAAAAAATATGTGTTTATACTTTTTCAAGATAAATGGAATATTTTTTTAAACACCTGCACAAGCGGCTGAATTACTGGTTCTGAAATAAGTGTAAGTACAATGGATATTGGAATTAAAACTAACGCATATATGCCCACTACTTTGTGTTTTCCAGGAAAAAACTTTGCAACTATTAAAGCAGATACGGGTATTGAAATAATTGGTGCCAACAAAGCCAACCCCATAATTCCGTACCTGATTTTTACAGCTACCATGGCACGTGCACGTTTACTAAAAATAAATTTTGTGCTTTTAGTTTTAAATAAATTATCCCACCAATTGAAAATAGCAACACCAAAATAATAGAAAATAATGGCTCCAAATAAGGCCCCGCAATAGGTAACTATCATGGTTTTTATTAATCCAAAACCCGCGGCTAACATAGAGGCTGGGGCTAACAAAAGCTTCGTTCCTGCAAGAAGTAAAAAAAGAAAAACCGAAATTATATCTTGCATTATTATTCCTTTACGCCAAATGCCAAATCACCAGCATCACCCAAACCTGGAATAATATATGCTTGCGCAGTCATTTCAGAATCAACGGCACCTGTCCAAATGGTAACATTTGATTTCACATGCTCTTTAACATACGCAATGCCTTCTGCGCTCGAAATAATTGAAACTATGTGCACATGGCTTGGATAACCATATGCTTCAATTAAGGCCTCATAACTTAAAACCATAGATTGACCTGTAGCTAACATAGGATCACATAATATCAAGGTTTTACCCGTTAAATCAGGACTGGACAAATATTCCACTTTTACCTCAAAATCATTTGGAGGATTATGCAATCTATACGCAGAAACAAATGCGTTATCTGCTTTATCAAAAACATTAAGGAATCCACTATGCAAAGGCAATCCCGCTCTTAAAACCGTAGCAATTACGGGTTGTTTCTGCATCAAATTAATGTCGATTTGCCCAAGCGGAGTAGTAATCAACTCACTTTTATAGGAAAGCCTCTTACTTATTTCATAGGCAAATATCTCCCCTATTCGTTCGATATTCCGTCTAAATCGCATCGAGTCATTTTGAATATCCACATTCCGGATTTCCATCACAAACTGATTGAAAATAGAATTTTGTTCTCCTAAATTAATTATCTCAATCATCTCTTTACTTTTTAGTGAATAATTATACCTCTCTCCTATTTCGCAATATTAACCGCTCTTGTTTCTCTAATTACTGTTACACGTACTTGACCTGGATAAGTCATCTCAGATTGAATCTTTTGAGAAATTCCAAATGAAATTTCAGAAGCCATTTTATCATCTACTTTTTCCGACTCAACTAAAACACGTAGTTCTCTACCCGCTTGGATAGCGTAGGCCTTAGTAACACCTTCATGACTCAGAGCTAACTCTTCCAAATCTTTTAAACGTTGAATGTAGCTTTCCACCACTTCTCGTCTTGCTCCTGGGCGAGCACCAGAAATGGCATCACAAACTTGAACAATAGGAGAAATTAAACTGGTCATTTCTATCTCATCATGATGCGCTCCAATGGCATTAATTACTTCTGGATGCTCATTGTATTTTTGCGCCATTTTCATACCTAAAATTGCATGCGGTACTTCTGGTTCATCTTCAGGAACTTTACCAATATCATGCAGTAATCCAGCACGTTTGGCAAGCTTCGCATTTAATCCTAGTTCTGATGCCATGGTTGCACATAAATTAGCCACTTCACGTGAATGTTGCAACAAGTTTTGACCATATGAAGATCGATATTTCATCCTACCCACCATTTTAATAAGTTGTGGATGAAGGTTATGAATTCCTAAATCAATAGCCGTACGTTTTCCAACTTCTATAATTTCTTCCTCAATGTGTTTGGTTGTTTTACGCACAACATCTTCAATACGCGCAGGGTGAATTCTACCATCTGTAACCAATTGATGCAATGACAATCTAGCGATTTCTCTACGTACGGGATCAAAACAAGAAAGGATTATGGCTTCTGGAGTATCGTCTACAACTATTTCCACGCCTGTAGCTGCCTCAATGGCTCGAATATTTCTTCCCTCGCGACCGATAATCCTACCTTTAATATCATCACTTTCAATATTAAATACCGAAACTGAATTTTCTACAGCTTGCTCTGTTGCCACCCGTTGGATAGATTGGATAACAATTCTTTGTGCTTCTTTGTTCGCACCAATTTTTGCATCCTCAATGATATCTTGCATCAATTTAGCGGCATTGTTTTTCGTTTCACCTTCTAAAACACTTAGTAACTCCTTCTTCGCTTCCGAAGCAGATAATCCAGAGATATTTTCTAATTGAACAACCGCTTTCTCCAGGGCTTTATCCAATTCGGACTTTTTATTCGTGTTATATGTAATTTGTTTTTCAAGATTTTGTCTGAAATCTGCAGCAGATTTCTCCGCCTTATTCATTTCTTCTAGCTTCTGGTTAAGCTTAGTTTCTTTATGCTTTACACGTTGCTCAGCCTGTTGAATTTTTTGGTTTTTTTCATTGATCACCTTTTCGTGATCTGCCTTTAGTTGAAAGAATTTTTCTTTGGCCTCAATTATTTTTCTTTCCTTTAAAACACTTCCTTCTGCCTTCGCTTCCTCAACCAAGGCTTTATTCCCTTTTTCAAGAGCCTTTTTAATCAGCAAGAATGAAATACCTATCCCAAGGATAATTCCCATTGCAATTCCTGATCCTAAACTTATATAATCCATTAATTGTTCTTTTTTTGGGACAACATTATCCCGAAATAATAAAAAACCCGCATTAATCTAGCTGTCTATGAAATCTTGAAAAGTACAAGATTGAAGGTAGTATCCTTTCGCAACAGTCCTCCGTCTTTTGCCGAAACAAAAAATCTCTTCCAAAGAAGATCACCTAGGCCTTGTTTTGAATGAATAAAAACACTCCTAACGGTTTTAATGTTGATCTCACTAAACTTACTAAATCAATGCGGGAATTGATTCTGCCAATCATTCAGTTGGCAATTATGTAAAGAACGTTATTAAATTACATTGCCCAAATATTTCTCCAGTTCACTTTCAATTTCTAAAAGTTTACTAGATACTCCATCTGAAATATCCTCAATTTTATCATCAACCTCCAGAGCTTTATTAGAAAAAAACAAGGCTGTCATCGCTAACAAATCCTGTTTATCACTTACCGAATAAGTGGTTTCCAATTGTTTCATATTATCGTTTACTCTCTTGGCAGCTTTTCTTATTAATTCTTCCTCTTCTCTATCAATAGTTAACGGATAAACCCTATTTCCAATATTCACATTTATAGAAAGTTTACTCATTTTCTACTGATTTAAAAGTGCAATGCATTTATCAACTTCCCGCACTAGCTCATTAATTTTCAGCTTCATTTGCTTTTTTTCAACGTCATTGGAAGAAACTTTATTCACAATCCCTCCTAAAACATTTTGTTCCGCAATCTCGGCCGATTTTTTTTCGCATTCCAACACCTTATTCTTCAATAAAGTATTTTCCGCTCTCATGGCATTTAAATCCGTAACCGTTTCTTCGTACAACTCTTGCAATTTCTTAATTCCAAGCTGAATTTTTTCTAAACGTTGTTCCAAAGATTCTAAATTTAAATTGCCTTTTGAGCAATCACAAATTTATAAATAAAACAAGTTTTAACCGCCTGTTGTGAAAAGCATTTTCAAAAAAAATAAAGGGGTATCACTTATTCAATAAATTTGCGAATTATGACACGATCAACGAAGTATTTAGTTTTTTTGTTTCACTTGCTTTTAGGCAATTATGCTTTCGCTCAACGGGATTCATTAAATCAATTTGCAGCTCCGTTAAATATTCCTATGTATTTAGCGGGTAATTTTGGTGAAATTCGACCGGGTCATTTTCATGCAGGTATAGATATTAAAACCCAACAAGTGGAAGGATTACCTGTTTTAGCCGCAGCGGATGGTTATGTTTCACGCGTGAAGATTAGTTTGGGTGGATATGGAAACGCATTATACATAACGCATCCAAACGGGTATACAACAGTATACGGACATCTTCAGAAATTCAATGAGGAGATTAACGCTTTCATTTTAAAAGAGCAATATGCCGAACAAAGTTTTACGATAGAAAAGTTTTTTTCTGCCAATCAAATACCTGTGAAAAAAGGAGATGTTGTAGCTGTTTCTGGAAATTCAGGAGGAAGTGGCGGTCCACATTTACATTTTGAAATACGTGCAACGAATGGAAATATTCCACAAAACCCATTGAAATTTGGTTTTGATATTAAGGATAATATCCATCCCATTTTCAAAAATTTAGCCATTTACCCACTTAACGATACTAGTTTAGTGAATGGGAAACCATTTCCACAATTTTTTCCATTAAAGAAATTAGGATCAAAATATGTTTTAGCTAAACCTCAAAACTTGTCTGCTCGAGGAGTAATTGGTTTTGGAGTTGAGGCAATCGACCAATTAAATGGGGCTTCCAATAGATGTGGGGTCTATACTATTACTTTAAAAGCAGATACTCAAATCATTTATTCCCATCAAATGGATGCCATAGGTTTTGATGTAACGCGATTTATAAACAGCCATGTTGATTTTTACGAAACTTCAAAAAACAAAAGAAGAATTCAAAAAAGTTTTCTTACATCCTACAATAAGCTTCAGATCTACAAGGATGTTAAGAACCAAGGGAAAGTATATTTTTCAAAATACGGGCATGATTTAAACTATACCATAACAGATGCCTATGGAAATCAATCCGATTTTGATTTTAGTGTTTCGGTGGATACTTTATCCGCATTGCCAGAAATTGAAAAAACAACTTCCCGAGTTTTCCCCTATACCCAAGAAAATACCTATTCTGACGAAAATATTCATATTACTTTTCCTGCCTATTCATTCTACGAGGATATGGATTTTGAATTTGCCGTTTCTTCCGATACCTTGAAAGATGCTGTTACACCGGTTTATTCCATTCAAAATTTATATAGTCCTTTACAGACGTATGTAAGCGTTACAATAAAAACTCCTGAGATTGAAAATGTGGATGTCGCAAAGTTTTTTGCGGTTTCATTAGATGAAAAAAATGAAATGATTTCTCCAGAAGGAGGTGAGTTTTCCGATGGGTGGCTTCGTTTCCGAACAAGAAGTTTAGGTCCATACACGTTGATGCTAGACACATTAGCTCCTATAGTGAAAGCTGTAAATTTTAATCAGAAGCAGTCTACCATTTCTCACTTAAAACAGCTTACATTTCATGTTGAAGATGCGCTAAGTGGCGTGAAATATTACAACGCGTATATTGATAACAAATGGCATTTACTTCAATTTGATGCAAAAACCGGAACCTTATGGATGGATTTGGATTACCACACCCCAGCTAAAGGAGCCCATACCCTATTGGTAAAGGTTGGAGATGCTGTTAACAATTTTAAAACTTTTACTTTCGATTTTATTTGGTAATTTCACCGCCACCAATCCAAAGGTGTTTTATGAAAAAATCGTTGCTGTTATTTGTTATTAGTATTTTAAGTTTTTCTTTTTCAGGCTATGCTCAAAGTGCTAACCAAGGAGGTATCATTCAATTTTCTGGCGTAATCCTAGACAGTGATAGTTTACAACCTGTTCCTTTCACTACTATCGTGGTTTTAAATTCAAGAAAAGGAACGACTGCCGATGCGAACGGTATTTTTTCTTTTGCCGCTCAAGAGGGGGATTCTATACGATTTTCTAGCGTAGGATTTAAAGATGCTTTTTTTGTAATTCCGGATACTTTGCACACAAACAAGTATTCTTTGATTCAACTTTTGTCGACAGATACCTTATTACTAAGAACCCACATGGTATATCCATGGCCAACCAAGGAACAGTTTAAACAAGAATTTTTAAATACCCGAGTTCCAACAGATGATTTGGATCGTGCAAATGCCAATTTAGCCCAAGCGGAAATGAGAGAAAGGATGCAAGATATGCCAGGTTCTGGGAGCGAAAATTTCAAATATGAAAACGCAAATAGGGCGCAACAGGTCTATTATAACGGCCAGTATCCATCTTGGAGTATTCTTAATCCTATTGCATGGTCACAGTTTATTAAAGCATGGAATAACGGTGATTTTAAAAAGAAATAAGTTAACTGGCAGTCAACAATATTTACATTGATTTTTAGTTTATCCGATAACTAAACTTTTGCATTCTTGAATCTCAAAATTGTTTTTTTCTTGCTTGGCTTTTTGGTGTTATTACACACCACTACACAAGGTCAAGATTCAACTTCTGCTACCTTAACAGGCAAGGTGATTACGGATCAAGGTGTTTCTTTGCCTGGAGCGTATATCTTTATTGGTGATTTTCAACATGGAGCCGTAAGCGATAGTAATGGAGTATATTCAAAAAGAATTGAGGCCAATAAACCCCTAAAAATTTATGTTGTTTACATCGGTTACGACACTTCCTTTACTACCATAAAAGCAAAGAATGGCGAAAAGAAAGTGCTTAATTTTCAATTAGATTTTGCCACAAATCAAATGTCCGCATTTACATTAAATGCACGAGGAAAAAGAGACTATGAAACAGGTTTAGACCCTATTACCTCCAAAGGAGTAACCCAAATTGCTGGTCCGAGTTCAAGTATTGAAAAAACTTTGATTTTTCAAGGGCAGGGTGTCTCAAGTAGAAATGAACTAAGTTCACAGTACAGTGTGCGTGGTGGGAATTTTGATGAAAACCTAATTTACGTAAATGGGGTTCAAATTTATAGACCTTTCCTCGTTCGATCGGGTAGGCAAGAAGGGCTAAGTTTTGTCAACCCAAGTATGGTTTCCAATGTGAATTTTTCCTCTGGAGGTTTCGAGTCTAGATATGGAGATAAAATGTCGAGTGTTTTAGATGTTACCTACAAAGAACCTGAAAAATTCGCAGGGTTTGTTGAATTGAGTTTCTTAGGTGCTCAACTGGCATTAGAACAAGCGAGTGACGATAAAAGGTTTACCCAAATTCATGGTTTTAGATACCGAACGAATCAATATGTATTAAAAGGATTAGATACAAAAGGAGATTACCAACCGCAATTTATTGATTACCAAGGGTACTTCACTTTTGATTTATCGGATAAAGTTGAGCTGGGATTTTTAGCTTCCTATTCAAGAAACAAGTACCGATTTGTCCCTGAAACTCGCGTTACTGAGTTTGGTACTTTTCAAGAGGCATTGCAGTTAACTGTATTTTATGATGGACAAGAAATTGATCAATATGAAACCGCCCTAGGCGCCTTAACTCTAACCGCAATGCCGAATGATAGTTTACTATTAAAATTTTCTGCATCCCTAAATTATAGTAATGAAAAAGAAACTTTTGACATTGAAGGTGCGTATCGTTTGGATGAATTAGATAAGGATTTAGGTTCAGACAATTTTGGGCAAGTAGCCTTTAATCGAGGGATTGGAGGCTTTATCAATCATGCTCGAAATTATTACAAAGGAACGATTGCATCTCTTACCCATGACGGAAAATTATACGTGAAAAAATCGGAGTTTTCTTGGGGTGTTCGTGGTAGTGCTGAATTTGTTGATGACAAATACCTGGAATGGGAATATATTGATTCTTCTGGGTATTCAACACCCCAAAACCCAGGGAATGAAATAATTCTGAACCAATCATACGCGAACAATAACATCTTGAATTGGTATCGATTAAATGGTTATGGTCAATGGAATAGAACCTATAATTTAGATTCTAATTTACTTCATGTAAATATTGGCGCTCGGTTAAATTATATGAGTTATTCCAATCAGGTAGTTGGAGGCCCAAGGATTTTAGTTGCGTATAAACCAAATTGGGAAAAAAATTATCGATTTAAAGCCGCCTGGGGATACTATCATCAACCCCCTTCTTACCGTGAGATGAGAAATGTTCAAGGGGTTTTGAATCCAGAAATAAAAGCGCAAACAGCCATCCATTACTTATTGGGAGTTGAACACGATTTTTTAATGTGGGAACGACCATTCCGATTTACAACCGAATTGTACTATAAAGATTTAAAGAATCTCATTCCGTATGAAATAGATAATGTTCGAATTCGATATTATGCAAAAAACAATTCAAATGGATATGCTACAGGAATTGATTTTAAAATAAATGGTGAATTTGTTAAAGGTGTAGAATCATGGGCTAGCCTAAGCTTCATGAAAACCGAAGAGAATCTAGTAGATGATTTTCACTACATTTACTACGATGCAGATGGTAATATTACTGCCCCAGGAGATCCATTTAATCCTGTTGTAAAAACAGAAAAAATTGAACCCGGTTTTATTCCAAGACCAACAGATCAACGTGTAAATTTCGCCATTTTCTTTCAGGATTATTTACCTCAGAACCCAACTTTTAAAGTTAACATTACTATTTACTTAAGTACTGGATTACCTTTTGGACCCCCTTCATACGAGAGATATACGGATGTTTTCCGAATGCCATCATATAAAAGAGTTGATTTAGGCTTTTCAAAAGAGCTACTTCAAAACAAATTTGAAAAAAGAAATAAACTTGGAAATAGTAAAGGGTTTAAACATCTAAAAAGTATGTGGCTCGCTTTAGAGGTTTTCAACTTATTGGGAGTTCAAAACACCATTTCGTATAGTTGGGTACACGATATTAATAATCGGTATTATGCCGTTCCCAATTATCTAACCCCGCGTCAGGTCAACTTGAAACTTCAATTCAGGTTTTAGAAATTTGGTTTAAAAAACCAATTGCATTGCCATTCCATTAAAAGTAGGCATTAGTTTCAACTGTGCTTTTGTCGCATCCTTTTGAAGATGCATAACGGGTATAAAATACCCAATGGCTGCCCCAATAGCATATCCTGCAATAACATCCGTTGGAAAATGTTTTCCCGCTTCTACTCTAGCCCAAGCTGTAGCCGCTGGAATTGTAATTGCTCCAACCCAAACCACAGGTTTCCATTTACTATCTGGATTCAAGTCTGAGAACACCTTTGCAGCAAAAAAAGTCATGGATGCGGATACCGCCGTATGCCCTGAAAAGAAAGAAAATCTTGTATCAACTTCCATTTTCACTCCCTCTGGAACCTCTGGGTTATAAGCAAGAGGTCGGCTTCGCAAAGCAACAGGTTTGATAGTATTTGTTATCCCAGACGTGACCATAAGCACTTCCATACCCATCACCCCAATGGTTATCCATTCATTTCGCGCTTTTTTATCTAGTAATAGAGATAGAGGAACGGCAATGGAACTGTACAAAAGAATATCGCTTGCCATTTCGGCATTTTGAGAGTAATTGAAAACAGCATTCCTATCAAATGAATTAATCTGACTTGGATTTAACCCATTAATTTCTTGTGTAGTTAATGGAATTGAATTGTTACCTAATACTTGACCAAGCGTATGAGATACGGCCCCTATTCCAATCAATGAAAAGTCGATTTTGGGTTTTATGACATAGGTTGTTTGACCAAAAACGGAAATTTGAGTTATAAAAAAAAGCATCAACCATCCGATAAAAATCTTCTTGTTGATGCCTTTCCTATTCATTGGTATACTCAAAATAGATTAAGCCACTTTTAATTTACTCATCCCCGATTTCTCGAAGTGTTTTGTTGCATATTCTAAATCGATAACTAATTCCGATATTTTTTCTTCTTTAGCTGCTGTTGGTACTTCATACATTGCGTCTAGCATTATTGCTTCACAAATAGAACGCAAACCACGGGCTCCTAATTTAAATTCATTTGCTCTATCCACAATGTAATCCAGTACTTCATCCGTAAATGTTAATTTGATTCCTTCCATCTCAAACAGTTTCACATACTGCTTGGTCAAGCTGTTTTTAGGTTCGGTCAAAATTCTAACCAAAGCTTCTCTATCCAAAGGATCTAAATGTGTGAGTACTGGAAAACGACCAATGAGTTCTGGTATTAAACCAAACGAACGTAAATCGGATGGAGAGATATATTGCAATAAATTATCGTCATCAATTTTCCCTTCCTTTTTGGTTGAATATCCGATCGGCTGCTTATTGATTCTTCTGCTTATTTGTTTTTCAATACCATCAAATGCACCTCCACAAATAAATAGAATATTTTTCGTGTTTACTTCAACCAATTTTTGCTCCGGATGTTTTCTTCCTCCATACGGTGGCACGCCAATTACGGTTCCTTCCAGTAATTTCAACAAACCTTGCTGAACTCCTTCTCCAGAAACATCACGTGTAATAGAAGCATTATCTCCTTTACGGGCAATTTTATCGATTTCATCAATAAAAATAATTCCACGCTCTGCTAATTTCGGATTGTAATCGGCTGCTTGGAGTAATCTGGCAAGAATAGATTCTACATCTTCACCTACGTAACCGGCTTCTGTTAAAACCGTTGCATCAGCAATAGCAAAGGGAACATTTAAGATTCTCGCAATTGTTTTAGCCAAAAGAGTTTTACCCGTTCCGGTACGGCCCACCATAATAACATTTGATTTTTCAATCTCCACGTCATCATCGGTCAACACCTGAGTCAACCTTTTAAAGTGGTTGTACACGGCAACTGCCAATACCTTTTTGGCCTCGTTTTGACCAATAACATATTCGTTTAGCTTATCGTTTAATTCGGTAGGTTTAATTAACGATAATGCTGATTGAAGAGAAGATGTCATTTTATGTTGATTATCATCTTCCACAATTTTCATTGCTTGTTCTACGCAACTATCGCAAATATGGCCAGTACTGCCTCCAATGAGCATACTAACTTCGCTTTTGTTTTTACCGCAAAACGAACATTTCACTTGTTTTTCTTCTTTCATAATCTTTTTTTAGTAGTTGGTGAGTATGATAAAAAAGAGATGAAAATAGGCATTTAACCCTCTTCATCTCCTTCTGTAATTTGTGAAATTAAGCTTTCATTAAAACTTCATCAATCATTCCATAATCTTTGGCTTCTTGAGAAGTCATCCAATAATCGCGATCAGAATCCGCCCAAACTTTGTCATATTCTTGACCAGAATGACTTGCAATAATGGTATATAATTCCTTTTTCAATTTTTGAATTTCTCTTGCTGTTATCTCAATATCAGATGCTTGACCTTGCGCACCACCCATTGGTTGGTGAATCATAACACGCGAATGTTTTAAGGCAGAACGCTTCCCTTCAGCCCCTGCAGTTAAAAGAACAGCAGCCATTGAAGCGGCCATTCCCGTACAAATGGTAGATACATCAGGTTGAATATATTGCATGGTATCATAAATCCCCAATCCCGCATACACCGAACCTCCAGGACTATTGATATAAATGTAAATATCACGCGTAGCATCTGCGCTTTGCAAAAACAACAACTGTGCTTGAATAATATTCGCTACGTAATCATCTACTCCAGTTCCTAGAAAAATAATTCTGTCCATCATTAAACGAGAAAAAACGTCCAACGCTTGCACATTCATAGTTCTCTCTTCTAAGATATAAGGAGTCATTGATGACTCAATATAATGCTCCATTGCAATGGAACTAATCCCTTTATCGAGGGTTGCAAATTTTTTAAAATCTTTGTAATCGTTCATCTTTTTATCCGAATAAGTTTGTTAAGCTACCCATAATTCCTTTTTTAGGCGCTTCTCCGGTGGCTAATTTAACAAAATCATCATAAGAAACCGCTTTATCTTTCAGCTTTACAGTTTTTTTATAAAATTCCATCATTTTAGCAAAGTACAAATCCTCATAAATTCTACGGTATTCCTCTTCGTTTTTCATCACATTCATAGCCGTATCGTTTAACAATTTATCATCTGGATCAGGCATACCGTATTGAGCAAATTGTCCTTTCAAACTCTCTTTAGTGAAGTTTAATAATTCATCTTGAGAAATGGCCAGTTCATATTTTTTAGTGATTTCGCTTTCAATTAAATTCCATTTTAAGCTTTCAGCATAATTAGAATAATCAGCTTCTACAGCAGCTTTATCACCATATTCTTTAGTTTGAGCTAAAAAATCTTTCAAAAATGCATCTGGTAAATTATGGTCAAATTTCTTGATGAAACCCGCTTTAATTTCTTTGTACAAAGCAATATCCTCATAACGTTTAAAAATGCGTTCCAATTCTTCCGTGATTTTTGCATGAAATTCCTCAACCGTTTTTACGGTGTCTTTTCCATACAATTTATCAAAAAGCTCGGCATTCAAATCGGCTGGTTCTACATGAAAAATATCTTCAACCACAAAATTGAAAGCATTTGAGATTTCATTTATTTGAACCATTCCGATATTCAGCATTTTTGCTAAATCTTCATCACCTTTAGCCACATCTTTAGGGTTTAAAGTAATTTCATCTCCCTTTTTCAATCCTTTTAAGGAAGCCTTCAATTTATCATTTTCAACAAATTCAATTGAAATGGTAGATTTATGACTTACACCACCTTCTTTAATTTCACCCGCATCATTCAATTCTGTAAAAACCCCATTTAGCATATCCGAATCACTTGCTTTATCAATAGATGAAAATTTACCATATTGTTTGCGCACATCATCCGAGTATTTCTCAATCAATTTTTCATCGATCTTGATTTTATGCTCCGTGAATTTATCCTTATCACTTACGTCCACAGTAATTTTAGGGGCAACACCAATAGTATATGTAAATTCAATGTCTCCCATATTGTTTACATCCAAAACCATATTCTCATCGGCAATGGGTAATGGCTGCCCTAAAACTGGAAGTTTATTCTCATTGATATACTTGTCGATTTCAGTTCCTAATATTTTATTGATTTCTTCACCAAGAACAGAGTTTCCGTACATTTTCTTCACCATCCCCATAGGGACATGACCTTTTCTAAACCCTGGCATATCTGCCTTTTTACGGTAATTTTTTAAAGTTTCCGAAACTTTCCCAGCATAATCAGCTGAATCAATGTTTACCTTTAAAACTCCACTTAAATCTGCACTTACTTCGTGTGATACTTTCATTTGTATGTAATTATAATAGTATTGTATTTTTTATTTGTGCCTTTCTCAAGCATTTCTTAGCTTACTAAATAGTTATGAAAATCGACTTTCAATTGATTTCTAGCCAATTCACCCCATTTTTAAAGGCTGCAAAAGTAAGTTTTTATCTTAAATCAAGTTTTATATCCATGGTCAAAATATCTGATTATTGCGTATCTCTTTCTATGGATTTATCCTTAAAAAGTTACCTTTGACTTTGTAATTATTCTCACACACGTTTATTTCCAGTATGGAAGATATTAGATCAATTTTAGACCAAAAATTCCCAACTTTTTACGACTCTGCATTAAAAGATGAAATTGCAAAAGTTGGTTTTGTAAAAACTTTAAAAGAAGGCATACATTTAATGGATGTCGGTCAGTATGTGAAAACAATCCCTCTTATCGTGGATGGGAAATTAAAAATTTTCCGAGAGGACGAGGAAGGTAATGAGTTGTTTTTGTATTACTTATACCCAGGCGAGGCATGTGCCATTTCGTTGGTTTGTACAATTAACGACCGAATTAGCCAGGTGCGTGCAGTTGCTATGGAGGATACCCAAATCATATCTATTCCAATTGAGAATATGGATAAATTTATGATGACTTATCGTTCGTGGTATCAGTTTGTGGTTAGAACTTATGGTTTGCGTTTAAATGAAATGTTGAATACCATAGATAGTATCGCCTTTTTGAAAATGGACGAACGTTTATTGGAGTATTTAGAAAAAGCGGCAAAGGTTACGGGAAGCAACACTATAAACGACACCCATCAAAATATTGCTACCGAATTAAATACCTCTAGAGAAGTAATTTCTCGCTTATTGAAACAAATGGAACGTAAAGGTTTGGTGAAGTTATCTCGGAATCATATTGAGGTATTGAAATAGTTCAATACTATGAATCGATAATTTATTTCTGTAAGCCATATCTACTTAACACCCATACCAAGGCAGCCATATTTGCTGCTCCGAGCTCCAATTCTCTCTGGTTTATCGCCTCAAACTTATCGGTGGCTGCATGATGGTAATCAAAATATCGTTGTGAATCTGGTCGGTAACCAATCAATAAGGTTTTATCTGGATTTAACGGACTTATATCTGCCCCGCCATGACCATATTCAACAGCGTAAATGTTATACGGTAGAAAAAGAGGTAACCAAGATTGAACAGTTCCTAAGCGCTCGTCTTTAGTTTGACACACAAAATATCGGGGTGTAAATCCACCCGCATCACTTTCAATGGCAGCAATTACATTTTGATTTTGTGATTTCACAGAATCAGCAAAGGCTTTCCCCCCCTTTAATCCATTCTCTTCATTCATAAAAAGCACAGCCCGAATAGTTCTTTTAGGTTTTAAATCTAGCGTTTTAAATAGCCGTAATACCTCAACCGATTGCACGCACCCTGCACCGTCATCATGCGCACCATCACCATTATCCCACGCATCTAAATGACCTCCAATTACGATTATTTCCTCTGGTTTTTCCGAACCAAAAATTTCTCCAATAACGTTGTATGATAGCGTATCTGGAAGAGTTTCGCAATTCATACGAAAACTAACTTCTGTTTTATCATTTATTTCCAACGTTTTGTGCAATTGATTTGCATGAAACGTACTTATTGCAGCAGATGGAATTCCTTCCGTGTCTTCCCTACTTCCCATACTCCCAGTATGCGGGTTTTTATCGACAATAGTGGTTAAAGATCTAACGATAACTCCTGCAGCTCCCTTTTCAGCAGCCACCCATGGGCCTGTCCATCGTTGTTCTCCACTTTCACCGTACGCTTGAAAAGTTCGCACATAAGTGGCATTCATAGCGCCATTTAGAAATACAATTTTTCCTTTCACCTCTGCACTTGGAAGTGCTTTCAATTCATCTACCGATTGAACTTCAATCACCTTTGCCTTAATAAATTTTCCGTTTGTTCCAACCGAACCCCCTAAAGCACAAATATTAATCGGAATGGTATCGGATCCACTTGTAAAATAAGCTACCTCCGCCTCTCCCCTAATCCAATGTGGTACAATTACGGGTTGAAGATAAACCGTATCTAACTTGTACGATTCCATTACCTTTTTCATGTATGAAACGGCTTTACCAGCTTCTGGAGAACCACTCAATCTCCCCCCAATGTCGGTGCATAAACGCTCCAAGACTCTGTAGGCTTTTCCTGAAGATAATTCTGAATTGAAAATTTTTCTAAAAATAAGGGTGTCGTTTACCTCCTCATCAATAGTGGAATCGAAAATGGATTCATTAGTATTTTGGCCATAGCTACCAACACTTAACGCTAAAAAAAATAGTAGATTGAGAATCCATTTCATATTTTAAATTTTAAAGAAGGAAAAGTAATATAATTCTTGAAATGGAATTTAGAGTTCAACACGTACAGACTGCCAACTACAATCCCCTGCCTTTCATTTCATCTCTGAATTTTGAAGCGGATTCGTAATCCTCTGTTTCCAAGGCGTGTTTAATTTTTTCTTGTAATTCGGCAATAGTAAGCTTTGATAAATCGGAAGCGTGTGAAATCTCTTTAATTTCCTCTTCAATTAAATCGTCATCAATAGGCTCAATGGGCATACTGGCTTTATCTAAAATAAAATTGTATACGTAAATTGGCGCTTTATAACGCAAGGCCATGGCAATAGCATCAGAGCTACGAGAATCAATCTCGTGCTCTGTAATACCATCTGTAACTAAAAGTTTCGCATAAAATATCCCATCTACCAAATTGTAAATTAAAATCTCCTTAACGCGCAAATGAAACGAGTCTAAAACTGTTTTAAACGTATCGTGTGTAAATGGGCGTTGCGGCTTCATATTTTCCAAAACAACAGCAATAGCCTGCGCTTCTGGACCACCAATAACAATTGGCATTCTACGTCTACCCTCTAACTCTTTCAATAGTAAAAGGTATGCGCCAGCTGAAGTTTTTCCGTACTCCAACCCATGAAGAATTAACTCAATTTTAATATCCATTGGTAATGGAAAAATATTAATTATTTGCTTTAAAAGCTTTTACTGCTTCAATTAATTTAGGAACTACTTCAAAAGCATCTCCAATAATTCCGTAATCGGCCGCCTTAAAGAATGGCGCTTCAGGATCTATATTAACGACTACAATTACCTTACTTCCATTCACCCCTGCCAAATGTTGAATTGCTCCAGAAATTCCAATTGCAATATAGAGATTTGGTCGAATAGCTAAACCCGTTTGACCCACATGCTCGTGGTGAGGACGCCAATCTAAATCAGATACAGGACGCGAACATGCAGTTGTTGCACCTAATTCCTTAGCCAATTCTTCAATCATACCCCAGTTTTCTGGACCTTTTAATCCTCTACCCGCAGAAACAACTAATTCTGCTTCTGGTAATGGAACTTGACCTCCTAAATCTTCTTTTTTAACCTCTTTCAAAGTTACCTTAGCATTTCCAGGTGTTCCATTAAATGTTTCCACTACTGGATTTCCAGCAGTTGGGATTGCACCAATGGCATTGGGTGTTAATCCAATAATTTTCACATCGCTGTTAATTTTAACCCGTGCAAAAGCCTTTCCTGCAAACACGGCACGTTTAACCACGAATCCATTGCTCATATCTGGGTAATCTAATACACCGGCAACCAAACCTGCTTTCATTTTAGCTGATACTATGGGTGCAACTGCTTTTCCAGTTACATCATACGAAAACACAATAATGTTTGCTCCGACTTTTGCAGCCGCTTCGGTTACAATAGTGGCAAGTTGAAAAGGTTGAACATTTGTAATGCCTCTTTCCACCATTATTTTTCCAGCACCGTAATTTCCTAATTTTGCAAATTCTTCATCAGAAGCACTGCCATAAGATATTACATGTAGTTCAGTACCGGCATCTGATGCCAGTTTAGCGCCATACGATACAGCTTCAAAAGAAGCTTTGACTATTTTATTTTCTGAACTTTCGGCAAAAACTAATACTGACATACTTATATAACTTTAGCTTCTGTGTGTAACAATTGGATTAATTCTCCGGCATTTTCTGGATCAATTAGTTTTACCGCTGATTTTGCAGGTGGTAAAGTATAATCTAATATTTCCGTAAGCGCCTCTCCTGCAAAAGCAGGAACAACTTCTAGCTTCTTCGTTCTAGCAGCCATAATTCCACGCATATTTGGTATACGTTGTTCTGCCATTCCTTTAGAAGCACTTAATACGATTGGTAGTTGTGCTTCCATAACTTCTTCGCCACTTTGAACATCTCTTTCAATGGTTGCTGTTGAACCAGAAACATCCAATTTAGAAGTGTTTGGTAAATAAGGTAAATCGAGCATACCGGCAATTAAGCCACCAACTTGACTACCATTATAATCTACTGTTTCTTTTCCTACGAGAATCATGTCATAGCCTTTATCTTTTGCATACTCGCTAATTTGCGTAGCAACAAAATAGGCATCGGTAGGATTTGCATCAATTCGTACCGCATCATCTGCACCAATGGCTAGGGCTTTTCTAATAATTGGATCTGCATCTGGACCACCAACTGTAATGGTTGTAACAGTTCCTCCATTTGCTTCCTTTAATTCTAACCCTCTAACCAAAGCATACCACTCATCGTAAGGGTTAACAATAAACTGAATTCCCGCTTCATTAAACTTCGTGTTATTATCAGTAAAACTGATTTTCGAAGTTGTATCAGGCGCTTTACTTACTGCAACTAATATCTTCATGTAAATTTATTTTTATTATCAGCCCCAAAAGTAACCAATAAATCATAAAATAGTTATGCGTGCATACTAAATACTCGCGATTTCTTAGGCGCGCGAAGATACGAAATCATTA
The DNA here is from genome assembly GCA_041563475.1 of Salibacteraceae bacterium. Lineage (GTDB taxonomy): Bacteria > Bacteroidota > Bacteroidia > Flavobacteriales_G > Salibacteraceae > CAJXZP01. The sequence continues at coordinate 22,915 of JBFFMY010000020.1, read as the reverse complement.
AAGTTACACGAATGATTTATTTAGGAACTTATGGGTATTTCTTAAAAAAACGATTTAAAATTGGATTCAAAATAAAAATCTTCAAAAGCCATTCATCAATTCTATTCCAAAGAATGTATTTTTGCCGCCCAGAAATAAAACCAAATTATGCGCGTAATTCAATTTAGAGAGGCAATTCAAGAAGCGATGACTGAAGAAATGAGAAGAGACGAAAATGTTTACTTACTCGGAGAAGAAGTTGCTCAATACAATGGTGCTTATAAAGCAAGTAAAGGTATGTTGGATGAATTTGGTCCTAAACGGGTAATTGACACTCCCATTGCGGAGCTTGGTTTTGCGGGTATTGCGGTAGGTTCTGCTATGAACGGTTTACGTCCAATTGTAGAATTCATGACGTGGAATTTTGCCATATTAGCTGCGGATCAAATTATTAATAGCGCAGCAAAAATGTTACAAATGTCGGGTGGACAATTTGGTAACCCCATTGTATTTAGAGGCCCAAACGGAACCGCTGGTCAATTAGGTGCTACGCATTCTCAAAGTTTTGAAGCCATGTACGCAATGGTTCCCGGTCTAAAGGTAATAACCCCTTCTAACCCGTATGATGCAAAAGGACTTTTAAAAGCGGCAATTCGTGACGACAATCCTGTTGTTTTTATGGAAAGTGAATCCATGTATGGCGACAAAGGAGAAGTTCCAGAAGGAGAATATGTTTTGCCTATTGGCAAAGCAGATGTGAAACGTGTAGGTACAGATTGTACAATAGTTACTTTCGGTAAAATCATTAAAACGGCTTTTGCGGCAGCTGAGGAATTAGCTAAAGAAGGAATAAACGTTGAAATTATTGACATTAGAACCATTCGTCCTTTAGATATAGATACCATTATAGAGTCGGTTAAAAAAACAAATAGAGTCATTGTTCTTGAAGAATCTTGGCCATTTGCTTCTATTTCTTCGGAAATAACTTATCAAATTCAAAGTAAAGCATTTGATCATTTAGATGCTCCGGTTAGACGATTAACACAATCAGATACTTCATTCGCATTTGCAAAATCATTAATTGCCGAGGCTTTACCAGGGGTTGACGACTTGATGAAAGCGGTGAAAGCATCGATGTATAAACTTTAATTTCAGGCATTTAAAGCGGTTGTAAAAAACCTATTAATTATTATTTTTAAATAATATATTTGCGCCCCCTTTTTGGGGGCGTTTTAATTGACATAAATACAAAACAGAAGAATGGAATCAATGATGATTTACGTGCCAATCGCGTTGGCATTTGTAGGGTTAGCCTACATGATGATTAAAAGATCTTGGGTATTGAAACAAGATGCAGGTGATGGTAAAATGAAAGAAATTTCTGACCATATCTACGAAGGCGCTTTAGCTTTCTTAAATGCAGAATATAAATTACTTGCCATTTTCGTGGTGGTAGTGAGTTTGGCGTTAGCAGGTGTTTCATTTATTGTACCTACAACCCATATATTAATTGTGGTAGCTTTTATTTTCGGAGCTGTTTTTTCGGCATTGGCAGGAAATATGGGGATGAAAATTGCGACAAAAACAAATGTTAGAACAACCCAAGCTGCTCGTACATCTTTACCTAATGCATTGAAAGTTTCTTTTGGTGGTGGTACGGTAATGGGACTTGGAGTTGCTGGGTTAGCTGTTTTAGGTTTAACAACTTTCTTTATTATTTTCTATAACGTATTTATGGAAGGTTCATGGACTTCAGTTGGAGACATGACAATCGTTTTAGAAACATTAGCCGGTTTCTCTTTAGGAGCTGAATCAATTGCATTATTTGCGCGTGTTGGTGGTGGTATTTATACCAAGGCTGCTGACGTTGGAGCAGATTTAGTAGGTAAAGTTGAAGCAGGTATTCCTGAAGATGATCCACGTAACCCTGCAACTATTGCAGATAATGTTGGTGATAACGTAGGTGATGTTGCGGGTATGGGAGCTGATTTATTCGGTTCTTATGTAGCAACTGTTTTAGCAGCTATGGTTTTAGGTAACTATATCATTAAAGATATGGGTGGTGATATCATTTCTGAAGGATTCGGTGGAATTGGTCCAATTCTTTTACCAATGGCTATTGCTGGTTTCGGTATTATCATTTCTATGATCGGTACGATGTTAGTTGGAATCAAAAGCAACGATGCTAAAGAAAGTCAAGTAATGGGTGCTTTAAATAAAGGCAACTGGGTTTCTATTGCATTAGTGGCTATCTCTTCTTATTTCTTAGTGACTTGGATGTTACCAGAAAACATGAAAATGGTATTCTTTGGTGAAGGACTAATTGAAATTTCTTCCATGCGTGTATTCTATGCCACATTAGTTGGTTTGTTTGTAGGTGGGGTAATTTCATCTATTACGGAATACTATACTGGATTAGGGAAAAAACCAATTTTAGCAATTGTTGAAAAATCAAGTACGGGAGCAGGAACAAACATTATTGCTGGTTTAGCTACTGGTATGATTTCTACATTCCCATCTGTATTATTATTTGCAGCGGCAATTTGGTCATCTTATGCATTAGCTGGATTTTACGGAGTTGCCTTAGCTGCTTCAGCAATGATGGCTACTACTGCTATGCAATTAGCTATTGATGCTTTCGGTCCAATTGCCGATAACGCAGGTGGTATTGCTGAAATGAGTGAGCAAGATCCTATCGTTCGTGAACGTACAGATATTTTAGATTCAGTAGGTAATACTACTGCTGCTACAGGTAAAGGATTTGCTATTGCTTCTGCTGCTTTGACTTCATTAGCATTATTTGCGGCTTACGTTACATTTACTGGAATTGATGGTATTAACATCTTTAAAGCTCCAGTATTAGCTATGTTATTTGTAGGTGGAATGGTTCCTGTAGTATTCTCTGCCTTGGCAATGAATGCTGTTGGTAAAGCTGCAATGGAAATGGTTTATGAAGTAAGACGTCAGTTCAAAGAAATTCCTGGTATTATGGAAGGAACGGGCAAACCAGAATACGACAAATGTGTAGCTATTTCTACGGAAGCTTCTTTGAAAGAAATGATGCTACCTGGAATGCTTACTATTGGTTTCCCAATCGCAATTGCAGTTATTCCATTACTATTTGGAATGGAAAAAATGGCTATTGCTGAAATGCTAGGTGGTTATATGGCCGGTGTTACTGTAAGTGGTGTTCTTTGGGCAATTTTCCAAAACAACGCTGGTGGTGCATGGGATAACGCGAAAAAATCTTTCGAAGCGGGTGTGATGATTAATGGAGAAATGACTTACAAAGGTTCTGAAGCGCATAAAGCTGCAGTAACTGGGGATACCGTAGGTGATCCATTTAAAGACACCTCAGGTCCTTCAATGAATATCTTAATTAAATTAACCTGTTTAATTGGATTGGTAATCGCCCCTATGTTACACGAAGAGGGTGATGCTGCGTATGGTGAAGGTTTAACAGCTACAGAAGCTGCTATAGTTGATGCCGAAATTGAAGCAATGGAAATGGAAGAAACACAAACGGTTTTGGATATATCTGAACTAACCGGAGTATGGAACATTGACAATGCGCATACTTACGTTGACTTCTCTATACGTCACTTGCTAGCTACCTCAAAAGGTAGTATTAGCAATATTTCCGGTTCAGTTGATTTTGGAACAGATTACTCTCAAACCAAAATGAACATTGTTATTGATGTAAATTCTATTAATACAAATAACCAAAAAAGAGACGATCATTTGAAGAGTCCTGATTTCTTTGATGTAGTAAATTTCCCATCCATAACTTTTGTTACAAGTAGTGTTTCAAAAGAAACTTCTGGATATGTAGCGCATGGTAAAATCACGATGCATGGAGTAACGAAAGATGTAAACGTTCCATTTTCTTATATTGGTGTTCAAGAATCCCCATTCCAAAAAGGATTATTTGTTACTTCTTTAGTTGGTGAAATCACTCTTTTAAGAAGTGAATTCGGAATTGAATATATGCAAGGCGTTGTTGGTGACGAGGTGAAAATTGAAATTTCCGCTGAGTTAGACCAAAAGAGAGAAGTGGTTGCTGAAGAAGCAAAATAAATTTGATTATAAAACTATTGAAAAGGCTGTTTCGAAAGGAACAGCCTTTTTTTTTGGATCAATCTCTATTCAAAGTCTGGAATCTCATTTACGCGAGCAAATGGAAGTTCCTCTTGAAATTGCAATGCGTAGTAGCGATTTAACCCAGAGACCCCCACACTATTAGCCACACTCAAATCCACACGACCATTTTTGGCTACCGATTTCTCTGGTACAATTAAGTGTTCTATTTCACCAATGACCAATGCGGTAGCATTTATAGAAATAGGAATTATTTCTTTAAATTTTAATCCGATTTTAATACTACTTTCCGCAACGAAGGGCACAGGGAAATCTGCAATAAACTCTTCCGTAAGCTTACATTTTTCAAACTCAGAAACCGAATCATCAAACTTGGCAGACGTATAATGGGCTTTTTGAATTATATCTCTATGGATATGATTAATCGTAAAAAAACCAGAATGCTTGATGTTTTCCCAAGTATGTCTTCTTACCTCTGTATCCGGACGTAAAATAAATCCTAACAAAGGAGGTTGACTTCCTAAATGGACTACGGAACTGAAAACGGCTAAATTTGCAACTTCATTTGCCCCTACAGTTCCAATTAAATTACCTGATTTAATTCCTGAAATGGAATTAATTAGATTCAACCTAAACACATGATCGGCTTCCTCTATATCTGTATTAGTGAGGTGCATATTCTCCATATTTTTTTATTACGGCACGAAAACGGTAATCAAATATTTCTTTCAACTTAGATTTAATCATTAACGTATTGGCAATTGCACCTAAAAACCCAAATGGTGGCGAATAGGTTACAATATCAGTCATTAAAACGCCATTTTTGATCGGCTCAATATGATGCTGATGGTGCCACAATGCATAGGGCCCAACACGCTGTTCATCCACAAAAAATTCCTTTTCCCTAACTTGCGTAATTTCTGTCATCCAATCGGTTTTAATTCCAAAAACTGGCGAAACCTTATACGTAATAATCATTCCAGGATACATTTTTTCTTGCAACTCTTTTGAAGTGATATCAAACCCCATATAATCTGGAGTAATTTCCTTCAGATTTGTTGGGGAAGAAATAAAATCCCAAACCTCATCGATAGAAGCGTTGACTTTTTGCTTTTTAATAATTTGATAAAATGCCATTTTGAATGTTTAGCTGTTTGATAATTCGCCTAATTGCGACTCAATATTCGCCACTTCAGCATAAAGTTCATCACTTTTTCTGCGATCAATTGCAGACCACTGATACGCTTGTTTTAATAAATTTTTACGCTTCTTTTGAAGCTTTTCTTTTTTTGATTTGAATATAAAAAACATAATTACATTTTTATGCGGGTAATACCGCCATCAACATTTAATATTTGACCTGTGATCCATTTTGATTGTTCGGTCAAAAGAAAAACAACCATTTCAGCCATATCTTCTGGAGTCCCAATTTGCTTTAAAGGGTGGCGCTGGGCATTTGCCTCAATTTTTTCTTCACTACTCAAAAACTTAGCTGCCAGAGGTGTTTGAGTAATACTTGGTGCTATGGCATTAACCCGAATAGTTGGTGCAAATTCAGCCGCCAAAGATCGAGTCAATCCCTCAATTGCCCCTTTTGAAATAGCAACCTGCGAATGGAAATTAAAGCCCATTTGCACCGCAACAGTCGAAAAGAATACCACGCTCGGGTGTTCCGATTTTTTTAAGTGTGGAACCGCCTTTTGTAAAGTTGTTACCGCCCCTAAAACCTGTAAATTAAAATCTTCCATGATTTTATTTGGCTTGATCCGACCAAAAGGCAATAAAGCAATAGCTCCAGGTGCATACACAAAGCCATCCACAATTTCTGGTAGCCAAGACATATCCGCATTTTCATCCAATACATTTAAATAATGATAACTTACTCCAGAAATATCGAGTTCCGATACATCGGTAGAATTATAGGTAGCAAATACCCTATACCCATTTGAAGCCAATTGCATAATCACTGCTTTCCCTATACCCGATGAACCTCCTATAACAACGTAATTTTTCATATGTTATGAAATAAAATTGGTGTAATTATTAATGTTGATTTTTTTTGCTTTAAGGTCAAACATCAAATTATACAAGCCAAAAAACGTGCGATTCATGTATATAAAATGTTCGGATCCTCGACTCGCATCTGCTTTAAAAACATCCGTATTTTTCGAAAATTTTTCTCCCATATGCGCTATTTTATCAAAAAAAGTAGAGTCCGAAAAATCAAAATATTCTTCTCGAAATGGCAGAGTAAACAACCCAAGCATTTCGTAGAACATTTCCGTAAACATTTTGACTTCCTTTTCAGTATCCTTTGTTTTTATCATTTCAAGCTCTACTAACTTCTCATGAAACTTGACTGGGTTCTCAAATACAGAAGGTAATGTTAACTGAAAGTATGGAATATAAAAGTGATCTGGGATCTCTTTCATGCATCCAAAATCTAATGCAATGAGTTCATTATCGTTGGATACTAAAAAATTACCTGGATGTGGATCTGCGTGCACTCTTCTTAAATGATGAAATTGGTACATATAAAAATCCCATAACGTTTGCCCAATATGCTGCCTAACCTCCTCATCGGTGTTTGATTTCGTAAACTCCGACAAATGAATTCCTTCCATCCAATCCATGGTAATGATTCGGTTAGATGATAATTCCGGATAATAACAAGGGAATTTCAGATTAGGCAGATTCTCACATGCTTTTGAAATTTCGATGCTCTGGAAAATTTCCATTTCATAATTGGTTTCTTCAATTAGCTTGTTCTCCACTTCCTTGAAGTATTTTTCACTTCCCTTTGCTGGAATATTAAACATGCTCATCGCAATGGGTTTTACCATAGCTAAATCAGATGTTATACTTTCTGAAACACCTGGGTATTGAATCTTTACAGCCAGTTTCTTTCCATTCAATTCTGCCTGATGCACCTGACCAATACTAGCCGCTTGCAAAGCTGATGTGTCAAATTCGTCAAAAATTTCGCTCGGTGCCTTCCCAAAATAATTTTTGAATGTTTTGATTACCAATGCCGGGGATAATGGGGGGACAGAAAACTGTGACAAGCTAAACTTATCCACATATGCCTGAGGCAAAACACTTTTATCCATACTTAGCATTTGTGCTACTTTAAGTGCGCTTCCCTTGAGGTTTTTCAACCCATTATAAATATCATTCGCATTATTTTCATCCAAATTTTTCTTCGCAATTTCATTGGTGGAAACTACTTTATCTCTATAGTACTTTACGTAATTCACTCCTACTTTGGCCCCCGTTGAAAATAACTTGGATGCACGTTGTATTTTGGTAATGGGTATTCGGTCGATGGTTTCCACTAGGCGTTATTTTGGATTTTTTCTTTAAATAAAAATTTACCTAAATCAATTACACTATTTAATGGTGGAGTTTGTAAAAGGTCAAACCCTGCCTTTACTGATTTTTCAATATATACATCCGTTTTTTCAAATTTGGCCGATGTATCTTCCATCCAAAACTGCCATATGAGTAATAATTGACCCCAAGCAGCTTCTTCAATTCCCTTTTCTTTAAATTTTTCCAGCATTTGATGCGGTAATTCCATGGTTTCAATATCTAAATCACGCACCATTTCTTTAAAATGTACACGCACTTTTTTCAGTACGTTAAGCGAATCCAGTTTATTCTTGTGATTTGATATTAGGGTGAGCACAAGACTTCTGTTAGAAGTAAGAACTTCGAAAAAAGTAAAATAAAAGGTGAGTAATTTGTTTTGGGCATCAAACTTTTTAAACGCCTTTTCCTTTTTTAACAAGCCCTCGGTTTGCGTATACATTTGATAATACACCTCAGATTCTACCTGAAAAAAAGAAGAAAAGTGTGCATAAAAGTCTTGCTCTTTCCAATTATTTTCATCGCAAAAAGAATAAACACTTTTTGGAGCCTCTCCATTTTTTAAAATGTAATGGGTGAAAGCTTCAACGATTGATTGGGATGTGCATTTGTTAGCCATAATTTAAATTTAGACCACAAATATACTTCTTGTTTAATGTTTATCAATAATTGTTAAACATTTTAACATTATATTACTATAAAGGCATGTAATACGTATCCTTTTGGCACCTTTTTGTAGCTGAAGTAAGGGCAAGGAAAATCCTTCCATTGCCTTGTATAAAGGTAAGAAAGCAAATCTTTAACAGGTAAAACATATAGGCCCTTTGCAGGCCATCTTCCATCTAACCCCTCACGAAAGGGTTCGAAAACTTTTCATTCCCAATAGTCGTTTCAGGTCCATGTCCACAATACACTACCATATCATCTGGAAGTAAATACATTTTTTGTTTGATAGATTTTTCCAAGGTGGCTAAATTACCTCCAGGTAAATCAGTTCTTCCAATACTTCCTTGAAAAAGCACGTCCCCTGCAATTACCCAGTTGGAGTTTGTGTTCACTAAAGCCACATGCCCTGTTGAATGTCCTGGAACATGTAAAACTTTGATGTCTTCTTCCCCTAATTTTATACTATCCCCATCTACCAAAAAATGGGCAATTTCAGGTGACGGGATATACGGCAATCCGTACATTTCACATGCCCGCTTATTTCCAGCCAATGTGGCCGCTCCATCTTTATGTCCCGTTGGGAGTAAACCCCATTCATCTTTTACGAATTGATTTCCAAAAACATGATCCAAATGAAAATGCGTTAAAACCAATGCCTTTGGCATAAGGTTCCTATCTGTAATTAAACTTTTTAATGTATTGTTTTCCGAAGAATTAGAGCATCCTGGATCTACAATAATACAATCTCCATTTTCAGCCTCCACAACGAAAGTGTTTTCTTGAAAGGGATTAAAAACCAACTTATGTACTGTTAACATACGTTTAAAGTTTTGAAACGGCTAAATAAAATTTATTCCCATGGGCAATAAACCTTATTTTTACCACTTGTTAATGAAACAAAATAAACCACAAATTTAGGAACAACCTGAATGAATAAAATGTTCAAATACTATCTTTTATTAGGTACACTGCTTGTATTGGCTTGTACCCAAATAGTAGACGCACAATTTTATCGAGGTATGTACCAAGAATTTGGTAAAAATAGGTTGCAATTTTTTGAGCCCAATTGGCAACATATGGATTTTGAAGAATTCAACGTGTACTTTTATGGTACAGGACGACCATTAGCCGAATATACTACCCACGAAGGTAAGGCCACACTGAAACGCTTAGAAAAAATTCTTGATTACAGAATGCGAGGGAAAGTCTATATCCTCATATTTAATACGCAATCAGAATTTGAGCAAAGTAATGTTGGACTAGAACTCCCCGATTCTGAAGGAATTGGTGGCACCACGCGACTCCAAGGAAATAAGCTATTTGTATATTTTAACGGTAGTCATAAAGATTTGCAGCGCCAAATTAGAGGAGGGTTAACGCAAGTTGTAGTAAATCAAATGATGTTTGGAAACAACTGGAAAGAGATGGTAAAAAACTCTGCCCTAATGAGTATTCCGGATTGGTATTTAAATGGTATTGTTTCTTATGCCACTCAAAATTGGAGTGTTGATGTTGATGATAAATTGCGTGATTTAGTATTGAACGGCCAAATGGGTAAATTTAACCGACTCACTGGAGCCGATGCTACATTTGCGGGACATGCATTATGGTATTATATCAGCGAGGTATACGGACCGGAGGTTATCCCAAACATATTATATATGTCGAAAATTAGCCGGAATATTGAAAGTGGGTTTCTTTTTGTTCTGGGAAAATCATTGGACAATTTAGTAGAATCGGCCCAAAAATATTACTTGGCTAAATACGTTGCCGATGATGCCCAGCGTAAATTACCAAAATCTGATCCTTTAAAAATTAAAACAAAAAAATCTAGAACCTACCAGCGCATTTCTTTAAGTCCGAATGCTGAATATGTAGCCTTCACCTCTAATGAACTTGGACAGTACAAAGTCTGGTTACATGATGTGGCTAAGAAAAAAACTAAGCGTTTAATGCGTGGTGATCATAAATTGGATAGAATTCCAGATGTAAGCTACCCATTATTAGCATGGAATCCTAGCTCAGAAGTATTAGCTGTTATTTATTCTAAAAAAGGTAAAGTGCTCTTGGAATTATTCGATATGCAAACCAAAAAATGGGATAAGCGTGAATTGGTTCGGATAGATAAAGTGCTCAGTTTTAATTTCTCGAGTGATGGGCGGAGATTAGTGATTTCAGGTATAAAAAATAGCCAATCAGATTTATTTGTTTTCAACCTTGCCCAAAATTCAATGCAACAGGTTACCAATGATATTTATGATGACTTAACGCCAAGTTTTATTCCTGGAACCAATGAAATAATTTTTGCTTCAAATCGCGCCTCTGATTCTACCAAATTCAAAAAGGATGCAGATTTGTTTATGGATAATAATGATTTATTCATTTACGATTACAAAGAAAAGCCGGATGTGTATAAACGCTTGGTCAATTCGCAGGATTATGACGAACAATTCCCATATGCGATAAATGCAAATATGTTTACCTTTTTGAGTGGTGAAAACGGTATTCGAAATCGATATGTAGGTTCTGTAGACAGTACAATTAGCTATATTGACACCACCATTCATTACCGCTATTTCACGGAAACTACACCCGTATCCAATTACAAACGAAATATTCTATATCAATCTATAAGCATCTCCGATAAGAAGTATGCCGAAATGATTAAGTACAAAGGCAAATACAAATTTTACATAGAAGATTTTAAATCGGTAACCGAAGAAGAAGTAGAACAAACGGGCTACCGAGAAACCGTTGGAGAAAAAATAAAGGCCAAAGAGCGATTAAATTCCGAAAAAGCCGAACAATTTGCCGTGATAGATCCACCAGATCGAGATGCGCTCATTTATAAAAATGATTCTATTCTAGATATTAATAACTATATGTTTGAAGGAGATATCAGACGTAATCCACAAAAACCGAATGGACCAATAAAAGACTCGAAGCTTATTACACTCAAAACGGTTAAAACTGAAAAAGTTGAAACCACCCCAGAGGTATTTAAATTTCCGAAACAAGAAAACTACCGTTTGGCATTTGTAGCTACTGATATTACTACAGCAGCTGACTTTGATTTTGCCAATCAGCTGTATCAACCCTTTAACGGTGGGCCATATAACAATCCAGGAATGGGTGTAGTCGTAAAAATTAGCATGTTTGATTTAATGGAAGATCATAGCATCACAGGTGGAATGCGTTATGGGTTCAATGGAAATAGCACAGAATACTTTCTTAACTATACGAATCGTAGAAAGAGATTGGATAAAACATATGGTTTTCAACGGCAAAAACTCAAACAAAACAGCGCAGAAGGTTATCCAATAGAGTCGATTATTCATCAAGCCAAAGGAACTTTTTCATGGCCATTTAGCAAAGTGTTAGCCGTTAAAGGAACTGTAAATTTGCGTAACGACAGGAACATTGTTAAGGCAATTGACGATAGGTCATTACAGGCAGAAGATTTCTCATCTAATTGGGGTGGACTAAAAGTAGAGTTGATTTATGATGATACTCGTGACAAGGCCTTGAATATAAAAAATGGTACGCGTTTTAAAATTTTTGCAGAGTCCTATACGGAATTGGCCAGTACACTTTCCGATATTAATATCCTTGGGGCTGATTTTAGGTTCTATCAAAAAATTCATCGCAATATTATTTGGGCAAATAGAATTGCAGGTAGCACGTCTTTTGGGAAACGGAAACTGGTTTATTATTTGGGTTCGGTAGATGAATGGATGAATATTTCATCCGAACCACGCTTTAATTCCGAGCAAAATATCGCACGTGATCAAAACTTCTTTTGGCAAGCATTAGCTACCAATATGCGTGGATTTTCGCAGAATATACGTAACGGAAATACCTTCGTAGTGGTAAATTCGGAATTACGCATCCCAATTTTTCAATACTTAATTGCTAAACCTATTAAATCGGAGTTTATTAAAAATTTCCAGATAATTGGTTTTGGAGATGTGGGTACTGCTTGGACAGGTCCTAATCCGTACAGCGATGAAAATGCCTTTAATACGAAAACCATTACAACTGGGGGGAGTGATGTTACAGTTCGCATAAATAACAAAAAAGACCCATTAGTGGGTGGCGTAGGGTTTGGGTTACGAACCAAATTGATGGGGTATTTCTTGCGTTTTGATTATGGATGGGGAATTGAAGATGGGATATTTTTAAAACCTTTACCCATGCTAAGCTTAGGTTTAGATTTTTAGCCTAAGAAACCCTCTATTCGCAAAATACAATTTACATTTGGCTCATAGCAAACAACCAAACTAATTGTATTACCATCAAATTAAATCATGTTTCGATTTACCAAATTTCACCTTCTTTTTTTCTTTGTAGCATCCACCACGATTTTTTCTTGCTCCAATTCAAAAGAAACAATCACTGGAACTTCTGAAGCTGCCTTAAAGGCAACCACAACTAAATCAGCTAAAACTGTTCACTCTGTTGATGAAGAATACGAATGGGTCTATGGGAATTTTCCGGGCGCACAAGTATATGAACGAGAGTTAATCTATGAAAAATCTAAATACTATGATGTATTGAAATTTGAAACACAGTTAGGTGATTCAATGGTAGCTTACTTTGATATTACTTGTTTTTACGGAAAATAGCATAATAACTTTCTCTCTTCCACAATAAGTGCAGATTCAATTTTGAGCGGGTAAAATGGCAAGGTAATATTCTTGCATTACCTTTGAACCTCAAATATATTCATGCGAACAAAAGATTATACTATGGCAGAAATACTTGTGCTAATTTGCATTGGAATAGTTGGTGGTGTTTTAAGCGGAATGTTTGGTGTAGGTGGCGGTATCATTATAGTTCCGGCTTTTGTCTTTTTTTTAGGAATGACACAACACCAAGCCCAAGGAACAAGTCTTGGTTTAATGCTTCTACCCATAGGCATTTTAGCTGCTTATAACTATTACAAAACAGGTAATCTAGATGTTAAAGCGGGCTTAATTGTAGCTGCCGCATTTGTTATTGGTGGATATTTTGGTTCGAAATTTTCACTTAGCATCGACCAAGTTACCCTTAAACGAATTTTCGGAGTTTTGATGTTCTTTGTTTCGGTTAAACTTATTTTTTTTAGCAAGTAAGAAATGGATAATTTAAAGGTAAAAATCCAGCAACTTTCGGATAAATTGTATCCCAAAGTCATTGACCAAAGACGGCATTTGCACGCCCATCCCGAATTATCATTTCTAGAATTTGAAACCTCAAATTACGTGGCTTCCCAACTCGATGAATTGGGAATTGCTTATAAGCGTGGCTACGTAGAAACTGGAATTGTCGCCCACATACACGGAAAAAATCCGAATTCAAAAACTTTTGCAATTCGAGGCGATATGGATGCCTTACCTATTGTAGAAAATACTGGTCTGGAATTTTCCTCAAAAAACCCTGGTGTGATGCATGCCTGTGGGCACGATGTGCATACGAGTTGTGTACTTGGGGCTGCCGCAATTTTGAACGAATTACGCCATGAATTTGAAGGAACCGTTAAGCTAATTTTCCAACCTGGTGAGGAAGTTCTGCCAGGGGGCGCATCGCTAATGATTAAAGAAGGAGCGCTCCAAAACCCAACTGCAACTGGAATTATCGGTCAACACGTATATCCGCAACTTGAAGCAGGCACCGTAGGATTTCGTAGTGGGATGTATATGGCTTCTGCAGATGAAATTCACCTCAAAGTAAATGGAATTGGAGGACATGCAGCTGAGCCTGAACGGATAACTAATCCAATATTAATTGCCTCACGCGTAATTTTAGAGCTCCAAAAAATTAATGACTTAGGTAAGAAAAAAAATATCCCAACTATTATTTCCATTGGTTTTGTAGAAGGACTTGGCGCCACTAATGTGGTGCCTAATTCGGTTCGAATACAAGGAACCATTAGAACCTTAAACGAAGAATGGAGAACAGAAATTCATCAACGCATAGCTGATATTTGTTCATCTATTACTTCAGAAACAGGAGGTTCTATTGATGTAGATGTTCGCAAAGGATACCCTTTTTTAGAAAATGATGAAAACCTTACGGAAAGAGCGAAAGGGTATGCGCTAGAACTGTTAGGTCCTAGCAACGTAAAGGATCTTGATTTACGGATGGGAGGAGAAGATTTCGCATTCTATAGTCAGGTTATTCCTGGGTGCTTTTACCGACTTGGAACAAGTCAACCTGGAAACCCATCTTCAGGTTTACATACCTCCACTTTTATGGTGGATGAAAGTGCTTTAAAAGTTGGGATGTCTCTTCTTTCTTGGATAGCTTTGCAGGAATTAAAAATTTAATACAATGCGAGGTTTAGGTCGAATAATTTCTGTTTTTTCGATTGCTTTTTTGATTTTTTCCTGCACAAGTAAGGTTACCAAGTCGTGGGAAGAAACCATGATAATCCATGATGAGGTAATGTTGAAGATGCAAGAAAACGGTCAGCTTGAATCCAAACTAAACGCACTAATTACAAGGGCGCATGAAGATTCAAGTTCAATACTTTTCACAAAAATAGACACTTTGCAATTTGCTTTAGATCAGCTTTCACTAGCTGATGACGAAATGATGGATTGGATGGCGGCAATAAGAGCTCCATTACCCGAAGATGATGTGGATAGCACTTTATCCTATCATAAGGAACAGCAAGAAAAAATTGTTGAAGTAGGTGTTCATATGGATGAAGCCGCAAACCAGGCAAACGATATTTTAAAATCTTTAGAAAAATAATTATGCGATTTTTATCCTCCTTAATGGTCCTTTTTTTTGTTTCATTTGCTCTACACGGTTGTATTGAACGAGTTCAGAAAAAAGATTCTTTACCCGTTTATGGATCTGAAGAAATTCTAGTTTTGGGCGAAGATGGATTAGATGAAATTGAAAATATCACCTTGCAGATAAATCAATTTCAGGTAATAGATCAGGATAGTCAAATCATAACAGCGACAGATTTTGAAGGTAAAATTTATATCGTGGATTTCTTCTTTACACACTGCCCTACTATTTGCCCTGTAATGACTAAAAACATGGCGAAAGTATATGACCATTACGAAAGTGACCCGAATATTTTATTCCTCTCGCACACCATCGATATTAAAAATGATTCTGTACCCCAATTAAAAAAATATGCGAATAAAATTGGAATTTCCTCCGATAAATGGCATATGGTAACAGCCGATAAAATGGTGATTTATGATTTGGCTGAACAATACATGGTAAGTGCGGCTGAAGACCCAAATTCACCTGGTGGTTATATGCACAGTGGTGCATTTATTTTGATGGATGGAAAGCATCGTATTCGAGGATATTATGACGGAACCATGGAAGAAGATATCGATCAAATAATTGCAGATATTGAAGTCCTGAAAAAAGAAAAGGATGAAAGTTAATATCCGAGTAATCATATTGTCATCATTTGTACTGCTCTTACTTTCACTAATGATAATTCGATCTTGCACGCGCCCACCAAAAAAAGGAGCCCTGATTTACAAAGAAAAATGTGCAAGTTGTCACGGAATGAATGGTGAAGGATTTAGAAACTTGATACCCCCTTTAACGGATTCTCTGTTTTTAATGCAAAACGCAGATGAATTCGCTTGTTACGTGGCCTATGGGTTAAAAAAGCCAATTCTTGTGAACGGTGTGGAGTTTGAACAACCTATGCAAGGAATCATAGAGTTGAATCCTGTTGAAATTGCAAACGTTGCCAATTATGTATATGAAAAATGGGGTGATCCAAATAAAAAGTTTACTCCACAAGAGATAGAAAATCGGCTAGCTAATTGCGAATAACATCTGAATTATTACATTTGTCGAATCAAATAAAAACAGCCATGGTAAGCAACGATTTTAAAGAAGAAAATGAATCATTATTAACTCAAATGTTTGATAGTTCGGTAAGCGGATTTGGAATTTTTTGGGTGTCTTTAGCTTTAATCACTATTTTCTTAGTGGTAATAGGAGTTATTTCGTAATTCATTTTCCATTTCAAAAATATTTAGAGGCTTTACGCCTCTTTTTTTATGCAGTAAATTTTCATTTAACATTCTGCTCTTTTATCAACTATATACGGCTATTTTATTAACATCACTTGAATTTACCAATCAGTAAACGCACTTTTGGAGCAAACAATCTCAAATGAAACAATACCTAGATTTATTGCAACATGTTCTGGATAATGGAACACAAAAAGGCGACAGAACCGGAACAGGAACCATCAGTACTTTCGGATATCAAATGCGTTTTGACTTAAGCGAAGGATTTCCAGTTCTTACCACAAAAAAATTGCATTTAAAATCTATTATTCATGAGTTGCTATGGTTCTTGAAAGGCGATACAAATATTAAATACTTGCAAGAAAATGGTGTGCGTATTTGGGATGAATGGGCCGATGAAAATGGCAACTTAGGTCCGGTTTATGGATACCAATGGCGTTCCTGGCCTACTCCAAACGGAGGAAGTATTGATCAAATCACCAACGTAATCAACTCTATTGAAAACAATCCCAATTCAAGACGCCACATGGTTTCTGCATGGAACCCTGCTTTAGTAGATGACATGGCTTTACCTCCTTGTCACACTATGTTTCAATTTTATGTAGCGGATGGAAAATTAAGTTGTCAATTGTACCAAAGAAGTGCTGATTCATTTTTAGGTGTGCCATTTAACATTGCTTCTTATGCCCTTCTTACTCTTATGATGGCCCAAGTTACTGGACTAAAACCGGGTGACTTTGTACATACATTTGGCGATTTACATATTTACAATAACCATCTTGAGCAGGTAGATTTACAATTATCCCGTGAACCTAAAAAACTTCCAGTGATGAAGATAAATCCGAATATTACGGATTTATTTGATTTTAAATTTGAGGATTTCGAATTGGTTGGGTATGAGGCACACCCGCATATAAAAGGCATTGTTGCCGTTTAATTCTACTAGATGACAGACTTCAAAGTATCACTAATAGTTGCTATTGCGAGCAATCATGTTATTGGAAAAGACAATGACCTCATTTGGTTTCTTCCGAAGGATTTAAAATATTTCAAAGACACCACCGCGGGGCATTTTGTGATTATGGGTCGAAAAAATTATTTCTCCATTCCTGAGAAATTTCGACCACTTCCAGGTAGAACAAACGTGGTGGTAACCCGCCAAAAGGACATTATTAAAAATGACGTTGTTCCGGTGGTAAATTCTATTGAAGAAGGAATAAAACTAGCCAAAGAAGCGGGCGACAAAGAACCTTTTATTATTGGAGGTGGACAGATCTATAATTATGCACTTGCAAACAATTTGGTAGACAGAATGTACATCACCCATATTGATAATGATTTTGAAGGGGATACTTTTTTTCCGCATTTTGAGTCTGATAATTGGGAAAAGGTTTCAGAAACTCTCATTGAAAAAGACCACCGACACGAGTGGGATTTTTCATATGCGGTATATGACCGTAAAAAATAGTCCCACTTAATTATCCAGTTTTAAAAATTGTTTTCGCACCTCAACTAATTGGCTAAATTTGTTAGTGAATTGTTGGTGGTTGAATTCACTATTATCCGGCAACAAAATTTAAACAATTATGAAAGGTATATTCATTTTAGCCACCTCTATTTTGCTGTTATCCTTTGCTTCTTGCCGTAATTCTGAACGAGATTTAGATACTGGAACCGAAGATTCGCGCGAATTTTGGGTTGCGGCTAATCAATTTAGCAATATTATTAGAGAGGTACATAGAGTAGCTGTTGTAGATTCTATTTTGAATGGAATTGACTCCATCGATGTAGTAGCACCCGAAAATTGTGTAGATACTTTTTACCGAAACCCAGATGTAGGTCCGTTTCCAATCGACTTACAAATTGTATATAGCGATACCGTGACATGTGATGCATCGCGTACTAAAACGGGTAGATTAAATGTTCGTTTTTCCGGTATTTATACCAATTACGGCACTACAATAACTATATCTCCAGATAGTTTTGCTTTGGCTGGGGTATTTTTTACTGGAGATATTGTAATGCAAATGGTAGGTAAAACAGCTGATTCCATAATTTATAATGTTTCAGTTAGTAATGGCTCTATCCGTGATGCCAAAGTTTCTGCAAAAAATGTTTCTTCATGGCAAGGAAATTTTTCCATTGTACAATATAACGGAAGAACAACTATTACTTCTTTAGACGATAATTTTTTGTACTATGGAAATGGAAGTGGAATTGCGAGTAACGGAATTATCTATGAGTTCTGGAATACGGAATGGGCAAACCTTGATGCCGATTGTAATTATGAAAATAGTGGTGAATTTAAAATCGTATCTACAAATAGTATTCGACAAGACCGCTTTTGCAAATTTGGCAACGGTGCATGCGATAATAAAATGACGGTTTCCATACCCCCTGTTAACGGTGATTACGAGGTTACCATTCGGTAAACTATCCCTTACTAGTTGATTCTACTTGATTTACTGAATTACCGAAAGAAATCTAAAAAACTGTTACAACAAACATTACCAGGTGTTTGTTCACTACTGAACCGAACTTACTTCAAATGAATTTTGAATATGTTAAAGAAAACACAATTTTATTTCGTGGTTAACCAACCTTTCGCAATTTTCAAACGTAACTATGATTGTAAACCCGTTTTTTCTCACCTTTATTTAAGGTAATAACGTAAAAGAACCGATAAGTCATTTGACCTGTCGGTTCTTTTGTTTACAGTATTATGCTTTGGGAATATTTTTTAATGATTCTAATAAGAAATCCCAAAATTTAGCCACAGATTTAATATTCACACGTTCATCCGGTGAATGGGCACCTTTAATGGTTGGTCCAAATGAAATCATTTGAACATCTGGATAATTCGTTCCCAAAATGCCACATTCTAAACCTGCGTGACATGCATTTACTTTTGCATCTTCCTTGTACATTTTCTTATACAAATCACTCATAACGCTTACAATCGGTGAGCTCGGTTTCGGTGTCCAACCTGGATATGAACCACTATGTTCCACATCAGCGCCCATCATTTCCAATGCAGCACGCACGCCATTCGCGATATCCCATTTTTGACTTTCCACTGAACTTCGTTGCAATGTTTCGATACTCATTTTCCCTTCCTTAACATGTACCCGTGCTAAGTTAGAAGACGTTTCAGTAAGATTTTCCATGTCTGGACTCATACGCCACACATTGTTCGGAATAGTGTAAATAGTTCTTCCCAACGCCCATTGTTCATCTTCCGGAACAACACTTTTAGGCACATCAATTTCGGTTAAAGTAACGGTGAAGTTTGGATCGGTAGTCTGCAGTTCTAATTTAATGTCGGAAGCTAAATTATTTACAAATTCACTAAATCCTTTTACATCTGTTACCGCTAAATTAGCTTTTGCTTCTCTTGGAATTGCATTACGCAACCCCCCGCCATCAATTTCGGCAATTTCAACCCCATACGCATCACCCGCTTCCCATAAAAAACGATTTAAAATCAGATTTGCATTGCCACGGCCTGTATGAATATCCATACCTGAATGGCCACCTTTTAATCCACTTACTTTAATTTGTATGCCTTTACTCCCTGTAGCCGGAGCCACGGGTATATATTCTAAAGTACCAACCGTATCCACACCACCTGCACATCCAATAGTTAACTCATCATCATCTTCGGTATCGAGGTTCAATAAAATTTTACCATCTAACTCACCACCTTGCAAACCCTTTGCTCCTGTCATTCCGGTTTCTTCGTCAATTGTGAAAAGACCTTCTAAGGCCGGATGCGGAATATCATGAGAAGCCAATAATGCCAAAGCTGCGGCAACTCCCATTCCATTGTCGGCACCTAAAGTGGTTCCTCGGGCTTTAACCCAATCACCATCCACAAAAGAATCAATACCTTGGGTTTCGAAATCAAAATCGGTATCCGCATTTTTTTGCCAGACCATATCAATATGCCCTTGTAAAATCACGCCAACTCTATCTTCCATGCCTTTGGTAGCAGGCTTTTTAATAATTACATTTCCAATGCCATCAACCTTGGTTTCTAGTCCTAAGCCCACGCCAAACTCACGTACATATTCGCGAATTTTATCTTCCTTTTTTGACCCTCTAGGTATGGCATTCAAATCTTCAAAAAACCCCCAAACTACTTCAGGAGCTAGTTTTCTTACATCTACACTCATATTCTTATATTTTCCTCAAATTTAACTTAATTAGGTCAACAAAATTGGGCTATTTCGAGCGAAAAAATGACCAATAAATGTCACGTATTTTGTTTTTAATTTTTGAGATTAATTATTTCCTTTATTCAATTTGTGAATTAAAATTCTCCACCCCAATAAAAAGCGCCCTAATTCTTTATCACCTTTGTGAAAGAACAAACGTTGTAGAATGATTAGTAATACTCCTCTTGCAGAGAAACTTCGGCCATTCCAATTTTCCGATATTATTGGTCAAGATCATTTGGTAGGAAAAAATGGGGTCATAAAAAAAGCCATTCAAAGCGGTCGCATTCCTTCTCTTATTTTATGGGGCCCACCAGGTGTAGGGAAAACCACTATGGCGCAAATAATTGCCAATGAGACCAAGCGTCCATTTTATACTCTAAGTGCCATTAATTCTGGCGTGAAAGATATTCGAGAGGTTATTAAAAAAGCATCACGATCGGATATGTTTAGCGGTGGTAGTCCTATTTTGTTTATTGATGAAATTCATCGTTTTAGTAAATCACAGCAGGATTCGTTGCTCGGGGCGGTTGAAAAAGGAACCATTACTTTAATAGGCGCAACAACGGAAAACCCATCTTTTGAGGTAATCCCAGCCCTTATTTCTCGTTGTCAAGTGTATACTTTAAACGCTTTAGGCAAAGAAGATTTACTTCAATTAATTGATCATGCTCTCACAACTGACCCCGATTATATTAAGCGCAAACCCGTATTAAAAGAATCAGATGCCTTATTGCGTTTATCGGGTGGTGATGCACGAAAATTATTAAATACTTTGCAATTGGTTTTGGATAATTTACCAGAGAACAATCCGGTATTGGATAACAAGGCCATTGAAGAAATAGTAAAAGAAAATGTGCTTCGCTACGATAAAGGCGGTGAAATGCACTACGATGTTATTTCCGCTTTTATTAAATCCATACGCGGAAGTGATCCGAATGCAGCCTTGTATTGGTTAGGGAGGATGATTGAATCGGGTGAAGATGCCAAATTTATTGCGCGTAGGTTGGTTATTTCTGCCTCTGAAGATATTGGAATGGCAAACCCCAACGCTTTGCTTTTAGCAACAAACTGTTTCAAAGCAGTGGAGGTTATTGGCTACCCAGAATGTGATATTATTTTATCGCAGGCTACGGTTTACTTAGCTACCTCAGCAAAAAGTAATGCGTCCTATATGGCCATAAAAATGGCCAAAGAAGCAGCCAAAGCACATGGTAATATTCCGGTGCCATTACATTTACGAAATGCCCCAACAAAACTCATGAAAGAATTGGGTTATGGGGAAGAGTATAAATATAGCCACTCCTTCCCGGACAATTTTGTGGAGCAAGAGTTTCTTCCCGAAGAACTGCAAGGCACCAAATTTTACCAACCAGGAAACAATGCGGCTGAAAACAAAATTGCGGAGAATTTAAAAATCAATTGGAAAGATAAATACAATTACTAAGACCTTTGTTTGCATGGATTTGACTCATTTTTGAAAGGATTTAAAATTGCATATATGAAGAAAAAGAACCACATTTGAAGCACATGCGAAAATCAATCATATTCCTCTTTTTTCTGGTTACCATTTTAAGCTGTAAAAAAGAGCCTACCTCTTGGGACGTAGACGCTCTAGTTCCATTGCTTAAAACAAAAATGACCTTACAACAAGCCATTCCTGATAGCTTGGTAAATGTAGGTCCCGACAATAAATTGAACCTCGTTTATAAAGGTTCGTTGTTAGAATTCAACTTAGATTCTGTTTTCGCCATTCCCGACACCACCATGGAAGACGATTTTTTCTTGCCAATTGGATCGGTAACTTTAATTCCAGGTCAGACATTTTTAGGTGATACATTGGTTTCTAATTACGACATGAAGGGTGCTCAGATTACGGAAATGAAAATTGGCTCTGGCATTTTTCACGTATATGTTTCAAGTACTTTGGCTGGGCCACTAATTTTGGACTATGCGATACCAAGCGCAACTAAAAACGGACAAATGTTCTTTGTTCGCGAAACCATTCCAGCAGGCACAATTTCAAATCCAACATACGTAAGTAAAGATTACGATATTTCGGGATATGATGTGAATTTATCTGGAGATCAAAATAACGGGTTTAATATTATTTCTACCCAGTATCGTGTGTATGTAGATTCTGCAGGAAGTTCTTTAACTATCAATGCAGGCGACAAACTCATTATGGGAAATACTCTGGAGAATATATTACCGAGTTATGCACGTGGATATTTCGGAATTCAAAAAATGAAGGAAACTGCTCAAAATGAAGTCCTAGATGCATTCAAAAACATCATCTCAGGGTCTATAGACTTGGATGAAGTTAAAATGGAATTCGTTATTAAAAATGAGCTTGGGGTAGATATTGGCGTAAACATTTCGGAACTCATGGGTAAAAACTCATGGAATAATACCGATGTTTCATTGATGGGCCCCATCATTAATCAAAACCTGAATTTGAATCGAAGTACTGAAACAGGTAAAGAAGACGACCCGGTTAAGGCCTCGGTATATAGCACAACCTTAAACCCCGCCAATAGTAACGTTACGGAGTTTGTGAGTAATTTACCTAATGTACTTTCT
>JBFFMY010000019.1:0-46976 GCA_041563475.1 Salibacteraceae bacterium | reverse complement strand
TTTATACTGCCCAATGGCCATTTGAGCCCATTTGAATCTGTTGTAACTAATGTATGCATCAAGTAAAAAGGGCTGTCCAGTAAAGGATGGGCTTAATTCTGCTACAAAATAGTATTGAAAATCGTACGGTATATTTCCAGCAACTCCTAAGCGAGCTCTGTTGAATAGAAAGGTGTTTTCACCCGTTTCAAAATTGGTTTGAAATTCTGGTTGAATAAAACCTATAAGTTTTATCTTTTCATTTGGGTCAACGTCCGTACACCCTTGTGAATATCCTAGAAGTGGCAACCAAATTGAAATAAGTATGATAGCTAATTTTTTCATGATAACTTTTTTGAGAAAAAGAAAGTCCTACACGAACAAGTGTGTAGGACTTTCTTAAATAAAACTATGAGGGGAAAACTGGTAGGTCAACAGTAGGAGTTACAAATTGATGGCTTTCTAAATTCGGATAAATCATACTATTGGCACCAAATTTTAAACTAGCTGCATCAAATCCAAGCACAGTTAAATAAGCTGTAATCATTGAAGAGGTTTGCCCAGTCCAGCAATAAGTTACCACGGTTTTACTTGGATCTATGTTTTTAATTTCACCGTTAGCAATCGACAAAGGCATTACTCTATAAGCTTGCGCAATATGTCCGTAATGGTCCACATCTGTTTGAGCCCAATAGTTATTAATATTATAATCCCCAGGACTGTCTAAAACACTGGTGTTGGTAACACCTTTGAAACCATTGGTTAACATGTATTGAATCCTATTTTGTAACATAGCAGCACCATCTCCAGAAAGAGTTAAGCCAGGGTCTCCAAATGAAACTGGAGTTTCTGTTGTAGTTGTCACCCAGTTAGCGTGACCTATACCTTTGTTACCATTTGTTGCTCCAGAATTTCCTTCCCATGGGCCTGCTAAATCAGCTCTCCATCCTGACATGCCCCATTTCAAAACTTTGGCCTCATAACCACTTAAACGCAATGCTACGGTTGCATGACCTGCAGTTTGCCCGGTATAGCAAACAACCAAAATAGGTTTTGTAGTATTTGCTGCATGGGTAAGAATATCCGCTAGCGTACTGTTAGTTGCACCTTCTATATGACCTGCACTGTAATCTGCTGCCCCACGAATATCAATAATATCATAGGCACTAATAAATGGTTGAACATCTGCAAGATCAGGTGCGCCAACTATCCAATCGGTTAGAATATCTGGTAAATCCATGTTGTTGTCAACCATGTAGGTAGTTAACGTTTTGTAAGAACTTGTGGATACTACTGGGTCGTCTTCTACTTTTTTACAGCTTGTAACTATAAATAACGACACGAATAATAATGCTAATAGCTTTTTCATTGTACTTAATTTTAATTGTTTTTACTATTTATTTTTAAGCTCATTTTGAGCAATTAATTACACTATTTGTTTTGGAAAATTTTTGGATATCAAGAAGTGATTCTACCATCATTTTTCACGAGGTAAAGGTCTTATGGATTATTATTTTTTAGAGTTTTAAATGCTTGGCATCTATCAATTAGGAAGTAGTTGTTTATTCTAAATTTACATGACTTGTATCAAATTTTAGTTTGATTTAGTTGGTAATTTTGTAAGGAGTTTATCAAAAAACCATTAATATGTTTAGCGATAGTAACTGTGCAATTTGTGAACGCAAGCAATATTGTTTTTTGGATTTTGAATTGCCAAATCCATTGTCCCAAGAAATTGAGCATTACGAAATGTCTTATGAAAAAGGCGAAACCATTTTCAAACAAGGAACAATAGTTCCCCATATTGCCTACGTAAAATCCGGCATGATAAAAGTATCCTTGGAATATGGGTCTAGAAAACAGCCGCTATGTATTGAAAAGGAAGGGTTTATTGGCCTTGAATCGATGTACAATGATAAGTTTTCACAATATTCGGTGCTTGCACTTACAGACGTAAAGATTTGTTTAATAGAAATTGAAAGTTTCAAATCTGCTATGAGAGAAAACGCTCTTTTGGCGGTAAAGATTATTGAGAATATCA
The DNA here is from genome assembly GCA_041563475.1 of Salibacteraceae bacterium. GTDB lineage: Bacteria > Bacteroidota > Bacteroidia > Flavobacteriales_G > Salibacteraceae > CAJXZP01. The sequence goes on along the minus strand of JBFFMY010000019.1, from coordinate 44,956 downwards.
ATATTCGAACAAAGCATTTATACGAGAGAATTATAACTCTAACTCAAAAACAAGGTCCGGGTAGAGTAGCAGATGTTATTATTTGTTTAAGTGAACGTATTTTCAAAAGTGACACTTTTTGTTCGCCATGTACTCGGAAGGAAATGGCGGAAATGTGCTCTTTGTCGTTTGAAAGTATGTCGAGAATTTTAAAAGAATTTAAGGAGGAAGGTATAATTGATTTGGATGGGAAAAACGTTCATATCATAAAGAAAAAAGAATTGGAGCTAATTTCAAGAGTCTCTTAGTTAGCAAAGTATAGTAATTAAAAAAGGGCTTCTGAATCAGAAGCCCTTTTTCGTTTTGGTAGTTATTTAGAAATCATAGCCCTTTAACATCATGTTCCAATACATAAATGGTAAGCCGTATCTTTTTAATATCCACATAGGGTAACTTGCTTTTCCTGTGTTAAAGAATTTACTTAATAATGGGTCAGACATTCTTACACCATCGTAACCAAACTCTGCTAAAAGCATTTTGTTATGTGCTACAACAAGTGGACAAGAAGAATATCCTTTATAGTTTTTGTTTCCAGCTTCTTTACCTTCTAATAAGCTTAAAATGTTTTTCACAACAACCGGCGCCTGTTTACGTATTGCTGCGCCCGTTCTTGCAGTCGGTACATCTGTCACATCACCTACACCAAATGCATTTTTATATTTGGTTGATTGTAAAGAACCGCTGTCCACGGCCATCCAACCTTGGTTTGGTCCATCAGCATTAGCAAGTTTGGTTTTTTGAAACCACGTAGGAGCAGATTGGGGAGGAGCCAAATGCAACATGTCATACTTAATTGCATAACGTGTTCCCGCCTTTTCTTTACTAAAAGGTGTATTGGTCTCTTTTATTTCTTCGGTACCGTTGTGTCCCGTAACTCCAATTACATTTTTTGGATCGTTTACAACATAAGTATCCCCATCGTTTGGTAGTGGAATACGCTCGTAATAGGCTAATTTTTTAGTCCCGTCAATTTCAACTAGTTTATAGCCGTAACGTTGCTTAATGTCGTATTTAATCAAATATTTTTCGAGTTCATCTTTGAATGGTTGAACGCCAAAAATCATGGAGCCGTTGGTAGCAAAAACAACATTGGTTTTATCCTTTAAATTATGGCTTCCAACATAATCACTCATTAAGTACATGATTTTTTGAGGTGCTCCAGGGCATTTTATAGGAGTTGCGGCTTGGGTAAATAATGCGGTCCCGCCTTTGAAGTTTTTTACTACTTCCCAGGTATATCTCGGGTCAACATAATTGGAACAAACACCATTTTTCCCAAATGTTTCCTTTAACCCTTTAATACCATCTAGGTTAATTTGTATACCAGGTGCTACAACAATATATTCATATTGAACTTTGTCTCCATTTCCTAAAATAACTTCATTCGAATCTGGATTAATATCAGCTACTTTTTCTTTTATCCAAGAAACTCCAGAAGGGATTAGTTTTTTCTCCGCTTTAATAGTGTCTTGGTAATCCATTAATCCGGCACCAACTAGTGTGTTTGCAGGTTGATACGCATGCGTATCGGTAGGATCAATAATCACAATGTCTAAATTGCTTTTGGCTCTTTTTAATTGTGCAGCAACCATGATACCTCCAGTACCTCCTCCAACTACAACAATTTGATTTTTTTTATTTCCCATGATATGTGTTTTAGTTTTAAAACTTTGTATTCATTTGTAATCTGTTGTTTACAAGATTGTAAAAGTAGGGGGTAAACGGCACATAAAACAATGACATTCATATGATTCCACGTGTAACTAAAGTCACAGCGCAAAAAACAATAAATTTTAACTCTTTAAAAATCAGTGAGTTTATAAATCTGTTGAATGAAGAAGTAAAATTGGCAAATTCTGAAATTTCTGATTTAACCAATCAAAAGGAAGCTCCGACCTTTGAAAACACAATTGGAAATCTCGATTTTATTGGTTCCGGAGTGGATGAGTTATCTTCTATCTTTTTCAATTTAAACTCTGCTGAAACTACAGACGAAATTCAAGCTATGGCACCTGAATTTTCAGCCATTTTAACCGCGTATGGAAATGATGTTTTGTTAAACCAAGATTTGTTCCAACGGGTGAAAGCGGTATGGGAATCGAAAGATTCCATGGAGCTTAATGCCGAACAACACACTTTAGTAGAAAATACCTATTTAGGTTTTGTTCGAAATGGTGCTTTATTAAATGATTCCCAAAAAAGTCAACTTCGAGAAATTGATGAGCAATTGGCTAAAACTTCCTTAAAATTTGGTGAGAATGTATTAGCGGAAACCAACAGTTATAAATTGGTGTTGGATTCTAAAAGTGATTTAGAAGGACTCCCAGAAAGCGCTATGGAGTATGCATTTGAAACCGCAAAAGAAACTGGGGATGAAGGTAAATGGGTAATTAATTTGCAACATCCTAGTTTTTTGCCATTCATGAAATATGCAAACCGTAGAGATTTAAGAGAAAAACTATACATGGCTTCCGCGACTAAATCATGTAAAGGAAATGAATTTGATAATCAGGAAATCGTAAAAAAAATTGCGAATTTGCGTTTAAAACGGGCTATTTTATTGGGGTATGACTCGCATGCGAATTATGTTTTGGAGAGACGAATGGCTCAAAACCCTGATGAGGTTAAAAACTTCATGAGCGACCTTTTATCTAAATCTAAACCTGCCGCCCAAGCTGATGTGGATAGAGTAAAAGAACTGGCAAAGAAGGATGGTATTACCGATTTACAACCGTGGGATTTTAGTTTCTATGCCGAAAAGTTAAAGCAGAAAGAACTCAATTTGGACGAAGAGAAAATCAAACCCTATTTTGAATTAAACAATGTTATAAATGGCGTTTTTAATGTAGCCCGAATTTTATACGGATATGATTTTGAATTACGTGATGATATTGAAACCTATCATAAAGATGTGTTGACCTATGAGGTTTTAGATCGAAACGGAGAACATAAAGCCATTTTTTATGCAGATTTTTTTCCAAGAAAAGGAAAACGTCAAGGGGCTTGGATGACTTCCTATAAAAGTCAGTTTAAAAAGGATGGGAATAATTATAGACCGCATATTAGCATCGTATGTAATTTCTCTAAACCATCTGCAGGAAAACCTTCCTTGCTTACTTTTAATGAGGTAACCACGTTTTTTCATGAATTTGGTCATGCGCTGCACGGAATGTCATCTGAGGTGACCTATAAAGGCTTGAGTGGAACCAGTGTGTTCTGGGATTTTGTGGAATTACCATCCCAAATACTGGAAAACTGGTGCTACGAGAAAGAAGCTTTAGAGTTTTTTGCGCGACATTATGATACCAAAGAATTGATTCCAGAAGCGGAGATGGATAAAATCATCAAATCACAACAATTTTTGGAAGGGTATAACACACTTCGCCAATTAAGTTTCGGGTATTTAGATATGGGTTGGCATTCTTTAACCGAACCAATGAATGGAGATATTTTTGCTTTTGAAAAGGAAGTTCTAGAAGCAACACAACTATTACCAAGAGTGAAGGAAGCAAGCACAAGTTGCCAGTTTTCACATATATTTAAAGGAGGGTATTCATCTGGGTATTACAGCTACAAATGGGCTGAGGTATTGGATGCAGATGCTTTTGAGTTATTTAAAGAAAAAGGAATCTTTGATCCCGCTACGGCACAATCTTTTTATGATCACATCTTAAGTAAAGGGGGTAGTGAACATCCATCTGTTTTATACGAAAGATTTCGGGGTCGTCAACCAAAGGTAGATGCCTTGCTAAAAAGGGCCGGACTTAAATAGTACGGTTTTATTTTCTAGTTCCTGCAAATTGTTTGGATAAATTGCCAGATGAGTTTTCCATTTCAAAATCATATTTAAACTGATGTTGAGTTAAATCAAAGTATCCATGATGAATATCATTTGCTTGATGATCGGTTTCTAAATGTTGGCCCCAATTCATGTAGTAATTTCCTGAACTACTATTCATCATATGATGATTTTGGTAATGTTCATGTCCATATTCATTAAAAAATGAAGTGTCATTTGAACAAACCATCATTTGATTCCCGTTTGGATATAACTCTAAGAAAATGGTGGTATCAATACTATCACCAAAACAATGCACTTGAATAGTATAATCATTTATTCTGCTGATATTTGAAGTTGCAAATGTTACACTATTTGAAGATGAAATGATTAAGTTCCCATCGTAAACCCCAGTTACCTTATTAGCTATATTGTTATCTTCAGGAGTATCGGTATTTTTATTACAAGATGCCATGGCAAATACCATGAACAAGATAGCAAATCCTAAAACGTTTATTGTTTTTTTCATGATTTCTACAAATTTTATTTTACACAATTATTAAATATCAGGTAATTGGCTACGCCACACCGAAGGTAAATAATAGGAACGGTTAAAGACATGATTTTAATCATTGTACTTAGACTTTATCATGAATTATGGATTCAACTAACTCTATTCTCGAAACCACACACTAATATCATTTAGTGGGTTGATTTTTATCATCTTATAAATTCTTCATATCTCGGAATTTCGTTGGGTAATTAACCGATGAAAATAGGGAGTATTTTCCTATTCAAATAAAATTCAAGATATAATGAATAGTGCTAAAAGACGAAAAAGATCTTGGGCTGAGCCATACAAAATAAAAATGGTTGAGCCTGTTTTCATGAGTACTTATGAAGAACGTGAAAGCGCCTTAAAGGCCGCTGGATTCAACACTTTTTTATTAAAGTCGGAACAGGTTTATATTGATTTATTGACAGATAGTGGAACCTCTGCAATGAGTGATCGCCAGTGGGCAGGAATGATGATGGGAGATGAGGCATATGCAGGAAGCCGAAACTTTTACCATATGGAAGATGCCGTTAAAAGATATTACGGCTACAAGTATTTAATTCCGACACATCAAGGTCGTGGGGCCGAGAATTTGATTTCTCAAATTATGATTAAACCGGGCGATATTGTTCCGGGTAACATGTATTTTACCACCACACGCTTGCATCAAGAATTGGCAGGTGGAACATTTGCAGATATTATTATTGATGAAGCGCATGATTCAGAAAGTGAATTCCCGTTTAAAGGAAACTGTGATTTGAATAAATTGCAAGCGCTTATTGATAAGCATGGGGCAGATAAAATCCCTTACGTTTCTATGGCCACTACCGTTAATATGGCGGGTGGTCAACCAATTTCCATGGAGAATTTGAAAGCGTTGAGAGCTTTGACTAGTAAGTACAATATTCCAATTGTGCACGACATGACTCGCGTAGCTGAAAATGCCTTTTTCATTCAAAAGAAAGAAGCGGGTTATGCCGATAAATCTGTTGCAGAAATTGTATTAGAAATATGTGATTTAACAGATGGTGCTACCATGAGTGCGAAGAAAGATGCACTGGTAAATATTGGCGGCTTTATGGCGACTAATGATTACAATGTATACGAGGAGGCACGTAACTTAGTAGTTGTTTATGAAGGATTACATACCTATGGAGGTATGGCCGGACGTGATATGGAAGCTTTAGCTATCGGTATTTCTGAGTCGGTAAATGACAATCATATTCGTGCAAGAGTAGGGCAAGTAGAATATTTAGGAAACCGATTAATTGAATCGGGTATACCTGTGGTTCGTCCTATTGGCACGCATGGAGTTTTTATTGATGCGAAGAAATTTTTACCCCATCTAACGCAGGATCAGTTTCCGGCACAAACTTTAGCAGCTGAGATTTATTTAGATTCGGGAGTTCGAACCATGGAACGTGGTGTTGTTTCTGCGGGTAGAAATAAAGAAACGGGAAAACATAATTATCCTGCATTAGAATTGGTTCGATTAACGATTCCTCGTAGGGTGTATACCCAAGCACACATGGATGTAATTGCAGAATCTATAGAGGAAGTTTTCTCGTACAGAAATGAAATCAAAGGGATGAAAATGACGTACGAACCAAAATATCTAAGGTTCTTTCAAGCTACTTTTGAAAAATTGTAAGTAATTTAAATTAGGGATATATGGAAAAGCCGGTTTGAAGAAATTCAATTCGGCTTTTTTATTTCTTGAAATGAACTTATGTGAAAGGCTGTTTTAAAACACGGTTAATATTTACCTTGCGGTCATAAAAGAAAGTAATCTCTTCAATGACAGAATCCCTTTCTTCTATATGGACAAATACGCTAGAAAATAACATGAATAAGATTGAAATTCGTACGGTTGATGTCGTACAATACATTACTCCTTTACGAGAGGGCGGCTCGATGCCCGCTATTGTAAAAGGTAGTGACGACTTTCTGTACGTGTTAAAATTTAGAGGGGCTGGCCAAGGTAAAAAAGCACTTATTTCTGATTTTATTGGGGCAGAGTTAGCCCGAGCAATCGGACTTAAAGTTCCAGAAATTGTTTTCATGAATTTAGTGGATACATTTAGCCGCACAGAACCAGATGAAGAAATTCAAGACTTATTAAAATTTAGTGAAGGCTTAAACTTAGGGTTACATTTTTTATCCGAAGCCATAACATTTGATCCTTTAGTTTCTTCAGCCAATGAGTTAGAAGCGTCATTGGTGGTGTTACTGGATAGTATTATAAGCAATATTGACCGTACAGTTAAAAATACCAATTTATTGAATTGGAGAAATGAACTCTGGCTGATTGATCATGGGGCTAGTTTTTATTTTCACCATGATTGGGATACATGGAAAAACCATTTACCACGCACCTTTCCCTTAGTAAAGAATCATGTGTTATTAGAGCGGGCCAAACAAATGCCTGAAGCCATTTCACATATAAAAGCGGTTCTTACAAATGAAAAAATAAACGAGATAATTGGATTAATTCCTACTGATTGGCTTCTGGATGAAAAGGAATCATTATCACCCAATGAAATGCGGGAGGCTTATGTTGAATTTCTACACTCAAGACTAAATAAGATTGAGGCGTTGGCTAAAGAAGCTGCAGATGCAAGATAAAGTTACGTTTGAGTATGCAATAATTCGGGTAGTACCGAAGGTGGAGCGGGAAGAATTCTTCAACGTGGGAGTGATTCTATTTTCTAAACGCAAACGGTTTCTAGCCGTAAAATATCATATTGACCAATCTAAATTAGATGCATTTAATTCAGAGTTAGATGCCGAAACACTTAATCAGTATTTAAAGTCTTGGGAATTGATTTGTGAAGGGAATTCTGCTGGAGGGTCGATTGCTCAATTTGAATTATCTGATAGGTTTAGGTGGCTTGCCGCAACGCGAAGCACCATAATTCAAAGTTCTAATACGCATCCCGGACTTTGTGTAGACCCGCAAAAAGAACTGGACTGTATTTTTGAAAAGTACGTTTTATAAAACTCGAAGCTTTCTTTTTTGGTAAAGAGAAGACTAGGTCAAAAAAAAGCCGGTCTATTAAACAATAAACCGGCTCCTAAAATTCTATTTATACTTACTTCGCGTCAACCACAAGGCCGCCTTGCCAAGCCATTAAGCCACCCATCATATTGGCTACTTTAGCAAAACCGCTGCTTGCCATAATACTACAGGCACTGTAGCTTCTTGCACCACTTCTGCAATAAATAAGGTAGTATTTGCTCTTATCTAATTTGTTTAACTCTGCCTCTAATCTAGGCGAGAAAAAATCTAAATGTACAGATCCTTCAATGTGACCTGAATCAAATTCCCAAGCGGTTCTAACATCCAAAACAATAGCGTCTGGAGTAATTTTCATTTCTTTTTCAAAAACAACTGCGTTAAGGTTTTCAAACATAATTATTGGTTTTGTGTTGATTTTCTAATTAATTAAATAAGTGATTTTCCGAGGATAAATATCCCCATGATTAAAACAAACCAGCCAAAGGCAGGTTTTAATTTTGCGCCCGATATTTTATTGGAAAGCGAGCTTCCAACAAAAATTCCTACAACCGCTATAGCTGTAAAGACAAGTAAAAATATCCAATCTATTTCTCTATTTGCTACATCGCCTAAAAAGCCAATGAGCGATTTTGAGGCAATGATGACCAATGATGTTCCAACGGCTTGTTTCATTGGTAATTTAGATAAAACAACCAACGCTGGTATGATCAAAAAGCCACCACCTGCACCTACTAACCCGGTAAGGATTCCCACTAGAACTCCTTCTGCAAGAATCAATGGATAGTTGAATTTTTGTTCTTCTACCTCATCTCCTGGATCTTTCTTGCCTCGAATCATGGAAACCGAAGCGGCTATCATAAGCACAGCAAACAGCACCATTACACCAATGTTTTTTGTAAAAACAAAATCGCCAATGGTAAATAACTCATCTGGAATTAAAGGAACAAAAACTTTTCGTGTGATATACACTGCCGCAATAGCAGGTAAACCAAAAATCACGGCTGTTTTAACGTTTACCAATCCCTTTTTGAAATAATCATATGAACCAACTAAGCTAGCTGCACCTACCACAAAAAGTGAATATGCGGTTGCCGTAACAGGGTCGGTTCCAATTAAATAAACTAATACGGGCACGGTAAGAATACTACCACCACCACCGATTAATCCGAGTGAAATCCCGATTAATATGGCTGAAACATAGCCTATGATTACAATTATTTCCAATTTATCTATTGATTGAGAATGCAAAAGTAAGGGCACGTTTAAGTTTTTTTTGTGATAAAGTACACATTTATGAAATTGATAAGGTTTAACCACGGAGAACACAAAGAATTCACGAAGGTCACAAAGTTGGAGTTGAATTTAAAGACTTTTCTCCGTGTACTTTGTGTAACCTTGGTGCACGTAGTTGTTAATCCTTTATTTAATTACCTTAATCAAAATCACTGGTTAATTTGAAACGCAATAAGCGTCCATTTCCAGCATCAGCCACGTAAAGAATTTTACTTAAATAAGCCACAGCCATCGGTTCATTGAATTGGGTAAGTTCAATTCCTTCACCCCCGAAAGAAACTTTCACATATTTGCTTGACCCTGCTCCCGGAGGAGGTTTAATTCCCTCTAAACCTGTTGATGTAAATTGATAAACAGAATCTTTTTCGCTATCAACCACAAAAATAAAACCTGTTCCATCCCCTGTTAGAGTTACATCAACTGGCATAGTGAATTTATTGGGTTCATTAATTGAGCCTTCTGCCTTACTCGTATCGTAGGGTAAAATATCATTTGGATTATATTCTACACCAAAATCCGATTCGTTGTATTGAATTAAGCGCACTTTGTATAAATTATCTGGACTTTGATCCGTAGAGGTAAAAATAAAATCACGCACCATACTTGCACTAATTTGAGGGGGCTGTGCATAGGAAGAAAGGGCTGTGGGTGTTTTAAAGAAATCTTTAAAAACGCCTCCTCTGGTGGTTACACTTATTGGCGTAATGTATTGATCATTTTCAGAGAACAGTAAAACAGCGTTATCAGGCCCGCCAAATTGATTTATGTTATTGCTATTTCCTGCACGTGAAACATAATATTCATTTTCCGCAATTACAGTTAAATCTGTAAATTTCACAGATAAATCAGACGAAGAAAATGTGTTTTTATGGTAAAACGGATGAACTATCTCTTTAGTGATTTTCGCATTATTTAATCCATACCCAAAGGTGCCTTGCAAATTGATTCTATAAATACAAGAAAAGGTATACGGACTTCCGTTAATAATGGTGTCTTTGGTTCCAATAGCTAAAAGGTTAAGACGTCTATCTTGAATTACGTTGGTTACTCCAGGTACTGGAAAACTATATAACTCTCTACCACTTTGGTCTAGGCCTACTATTTCTTCGCGACCATTATCCACTACATATATGAGTTCATCAAACCCTGCCAAAACATCTGTTGGGCGAACAAATTGATCTAAAACAGGTTGTATAGGAACGTAGGCAATAGGTTTGTTTTGAAAATCAGGAACATCAATAAAACTTACGTCCGTTTTGTTTCCAAAAAAATCGTCACAACCCATAAAGGCAATTGCTAGTAAAAAAATGGTCGATATAAAAAATATGTTTTTCATTCTCCTAGCGTTGATCATTGTTTACCGTAAATGAAAGTCCTAAAGTATGCTGAAACCCAAGATGATTTGTCGGTACAGCGGCATAATCAAATTTCAGGGAATGTACTCCGACATGTGTTTTTACACCCACGCCAAATACTGGCCAAGAATGATCTAAAACATTAAGCTGGTAACCTGCTCTAAAAAAGAAAAGATTCATGTATTCGAATTCTGCTCCAAACCTAAAATTCTCTGCATTGTCGGATGGATGTTGGAGTTCAAAATCAAAAGCTATTGAATATTGCTCTCTTTTAATGGGAACAAAAGACGCTCCTAATCGAAATACGGAAGCAGAAACATAACTTTCTAATGGAATTCCACTTCTATTAAAATCAACTTCTAAATAATCTCCTTTTAAGGTGGAGTTTCCTCCAAAATTTTGAAGCATTACCGCAAATGACAAATCTTTCCAATCGGTTTGATAAGCAAAACCTAAATCAATAGTAAAGGTGTTGTTTTTATATTCCGCTAAACTCTCATTTATGTACCGCAGTGTGGTTCCAAAAGCAAACATATCGGATAACCGTTTAGAATACGTAAATCCTACCCCAACCGTACTGGCTTGAATTTCTTGTCCAGTACCATCGGGCTGAAATTCAGTGCGTACCTCCATTGCTCCGGAAGTAAGGAAGTTAACGGAAAGTCCGTAGGCAGCAACATTGTTTGCATCTGGATAAACTACCGATAAATAACCCTGATAAACACCTGCGCCTACTAAATTATTAGAAAAGGTAGTATTAATCCCTTTTAAATCTGCCGCAAATGCCGGGTTAGAAAACGTAGCATAGCCTGCAGAATTTATTGCAACACTTGCTCCCCCTAAAGCAGCCGAACGCGGATTCATATCGTTTTTTAGAAAACTAAAAGTGGCAAGCCCTGCGCGTTGACCACCAAGGTTAGGTAGCACTTGTGCTTGGCTATTTTCAAAAGAAAAAACCAATAAAATCGTCAATATGTAAACTATCTTTTTCATTAAAATTTAAAGCTTATAGAGTACAAAAACTGACGCGGAGCTAGATAACGTGCAGGGTCATTAGGTAGAGCTCCATTTTCTTCCGGTCCTAAATATCTATTATCTCGGTATTGATCTGTAACATCATCACCCTCTTCATACCCTCTACCGGTAATTGGATTTACGGTTTGCGCATTTTTATTGTTAAACAGATTACGTATTTCAAAACTGAAAATAATGCCTGTTTTTTTGTTTTTGTTCATGGAAATTTGATACGTTAAACGTAAATCAGCATTAAACCAAGATTTCCCAATACGTTGAAGATACTTGTCTAATTCCGCTTCATAAATTGGTCGGCCAAGAGAGTTAGTACCGACCTTTTTGTATGGCGTGTAGCGATATCCAGATGTATATCGAAGTGTCGTATAAGCGGAGAATCCGTTCAAAATATGCATGCTCGTATCTGGCTTAAATAACAAACTCCATTTCAAATCCCAAGGTCTGTCCCATGCTAGGTATTGTTCTTTGGTCAAAGCAACTTCACCGTTTTGTTCAATCTGTAAACCTGATTCGCGCGCAGAATTGGATTTTCCTCGGGCTACTTGATAAGCCACATTAAATGTGGATTTGAAGTGCTTACCTAAGCGTAAAAAAGTGCTAAACTCCACACCATAAATTCGCGCGTAATCTTGGTTAATGTACATGGATTTTGATACTGGCCTACCCGTAGCGTCATTAACAATTACTTTTCTTGAAACAATGTAATCAAAGCGATTATTGTTAAAAGCAGAAAGCGAAAAGGCTAAATCTTTTGTTATTTGCGACTTCATTCCTAATTCATAATTCACACTCACCTCTGGGTTCAAATTCGGGTTCCCTAAACTGCTTAAGAATGAATTTTGTTGGTATTGAGAATCTAACCCTTGATATACAAAACGTGGATGCGGCAATCGCATGAAATGACCGTAATTAAAATACAGCACGTTGTTGTCGGTTACTGGAAATGAGACATTGATTTTTGGCAATAACCGGGCCTTGAATCGTTTACCAAACAGACCAAAAGTTTCATTCATATAATCTGATCGAATTTGATCTACCACAGGAGAATTTGGGTCCGCTACCACATCATCAATATAGGTTCCTTGCGACCAATAATTTAGGCGTAAACCAATAGTTGCTACAATTCCTTTATACGTAATAACATCTTGTCCATAAAGGGCGCCATTGGTTGGATTAACTTTCCAGATATCACTAGATACTCCCACACTTGTTGAAGGGGTTGTTAGGGTGTCGTTAATAATAATTGGTGCGCCAACCCAAGGCTTGTATACATCGGTCCATTGATATTCAATAAAGTGATGTTCAAAACCGAATGAGAATCGATGCGTTTTATTATCGGGATAAAATCCAACTTTTGCCTTTAAAGTATAATCTTCCACGTAGTGATCGTGCCATGTTCCTGTGATCCCACCGTTATTGATTAACCATGGACCAGGAAGGTTGTAGACTACAGGGTCACCTGGATTAAAAATACCTACTGGATTAGTCACCACATCATTTTCATCTAAAATTTGATCAACCGTTTCGGTTCTAAACGGTCTTCCGTTTGCATCTGCTCTAAGGTTAGTGAATAGTCGACCAACAGAAGCATTTACACTCCAATTGTTATTGAAGAAATGATTGAAATTAAGTACCGTTAAGTTCGATTGTTGCGTATATGTTGTGGCGTTATCTAGTGCCAAACTCCTTCTAAACTGATAACCTGGTGCTAAAATTTGGTCAAAACCAACAATTTGAAGTGTTCGTGAATTTTGGTTGATTTTTAAACTGTGTTGGTTGGTAATGAAGAACTTGGTTCCCGGTTTGACTTCATATACAAATTTTATGGTATTAGAATAGGAATTATTGTACCGTGGTGCCCAAATGGAATCATTGCTGGGTAAAATAGAACTGTGTAGTTGGTTTGCGGTAGCTCCGAAATAATCATCCGTTATCGTGGCGTCCATGGCAATAAAATAACGAAGCTTCTTTTTTGTTCCAGGAACTGACCCCCCAAAATTTACGTTTACGATATCTGTATTCCATGAATGAGGGGAGTTTAAATCAAAACCAAGATTGTCGCGTGTCCAAGAGCCGCCAATTTGAAATTTCTCTCCACCTTCCCGAATTTTTGTAGAAATTACACCGGCCATTCCACCTGCTTGATCGGCACCTGAGCCACCTGTTGTAATTTGAATATCTTGAATTGAACTTGAATTAACGGTTACCCCAGATCCAGTTCCTGCCAACGGGTCTTCAACGGAAATTCCGTCAACTGTGTATTGTGTTTCGTAAACTCTACCTCCTCGAATGGATATACCATCTGTGGTTTTGTTTACCCCAGCTTGCATGGATGCCACTTCGGTAACATCACGGGCATTCATTTCTGAAAGGGCTTCTTGTGAGATTTTCACTTCCGATGAAGCGGATTCTAAATCAATTAAATTCTTCTCCCCAATAATCTCAACGGCTTTTAACGTTTGCGATCGTGGGTTCAATGTTGCGTTTAGTGTAGTGGTTTGCTTATCGGTAATGTGGATACCATTAAAAACTTTATCCGCGTAGCCTATGAAGCTAATTTTGATCGAATAATCTCCGGGTTTAATATCGGCAATAGTATATTTTCCATCAATATCTGTTGCTGATCCCTTGTACGTTCCTACAATTACCACCGTTGCCCCAATCAAAGTTTCTTTTGTTCCTTCATCGGTAATTATACCCGATAATGATCCCTGGCTATACGTTGCCGAAGAAGCTAAAAGGAGAATCCCTAAAGTGAGAAATGAAAATATTTTACCAGTTAAAGTCATTATTTAGTATCTGATCAAATAATATTTGTAAGTCGGAAAGTTGTTGGTCTAACTTATATAATTGTACGGAAAAAAAGTATTGATAAATTTTCCCATCTGCTATTCTTCGTGCACCAACAGTGCTTGGTCCGGTCCAACCACCTTGTTTAACCAAGTGACCTATGTACACTTCTTCCGCATCTGTTGACATGTAAAATGGGGAGACCCCAGAAATAATAAAAGTAGGTTGAAGAGAAGGGAACCCGCTACCTAATGGAGATGAAATAGTGCTATCTGGAACTAACCTTGCCTGTCCAACAGCCGATGATAAACTATCAATGGGTAATGTACTTGCAATTCCAGTAATGTCTTGTCCTTTTGTAAATGAAGTGATTATAAAGGATTTTCCGCCATTATTACTAAAATACTGGATGGATGGAGCCGCAAATTCCAAAAGAACATCTTTACGACCGTTTACTGAATTTGTAAAGCTGGATTCATCAGATACAAAAATCAAAGTAGAGTAATGCGACAGGATATGATCAAAAGTAGGAGACCAATATCCTGGCTGGTATTTGCCACCATTTAAGTAGTAATCTGCTTCATCAAAATTTGAAATGGTTTGATTTAAAGTACTTTTATATATGTTAGAAGGGCCACTTGGTAATCCAGTTACAAACAAGACATCCGAAGTTTTTGGTTTAACAAAAACAGTAGATGAGGTATCGGGCTCGCTTTCGGCATTGGCAAAATCAACTACTTTAATGTAGAAAGTATTTGTATCGCCTACCACCAAACCAGTTAAAGGTAGTGCTAATGGGGTGGAATTCGAGCCGTAATAAACGAAAGCATCCGTAGGTCCGCTAATTGATGGGTTCGTGGGAACTAAAGAGATTAAGTTTTCATTTACGTCAATCTCTAACCAATCGCCTTGGTTTGCTTTTAAATAAGCTTTAGTAATGGTTTCGTTGCCATCCACATCAGAGGCAGTCCATCTGAAAGTAGTTACAATATTTACGCTATCTGCAGGAAAACCTTTTTCGGTAAAAAGAGCTACTGGAGGTGTGTTTTTTAAAGGTACTTTTAAGTAGGCAGGTGTAGGGTCTACAAGTCCGTTATTATCATATGCACGAACATAAAAGCTAATATCTGTGGTATCTGAACCCGCTTCAAGGGTAAAGCTAAATGTACTATCGTTTTGGGTTGTGAACTCCCAATTTATGTTATCCAAAGAAATGTCATATCCAGTTACGTAACCATCACCATCGGTTCCGTACCAACTCAAAAACACCACACTATTTAATCGGTCATCACCGGATAAATTAATGCTTTCGGGAGTTATAATGGTATCGGGGCTTTGATTTGGTAATTTATCTAAAGTGCGCTTACAACTCGTAATTACGAGAAGCGTTGCGGCAACAAAAAATAAATAATGGATAATAATCTTCATAAACAATTTTAGATTTAAAAGAAGGAAGAAAGCGTGAATTTGATATCACGCTTTCTTTTTCTTTAAACTAGTATTAGTGTTTAACAACTATTTTCTCAATGGCTAAAACTGCCCCGTTTAAATCGTTTACTTTAACCAAGTATACTCCATTTTCTAGAGCGTCAACAGAAACTGAATTCGCAGTCCCTAAAGTGGTTTGATTTATCAAACGACCTGATAAATCGTAAATTGAAGCAACAAAATTTGAATTTAATCCAGTAACAGAAATAGTAATTTGGCTATTTGCTGGGTTTGGATAAACCAAAGTTTCTACCGCGTTTCCATTCACATCAACAACTGAATTAGGGGCTGAAGGCAAGGTAAGATTCGTAGTATCCAAGATTATTGGCGTTCCGTTTTCCGAAAGGTTTACGATATCATCATTGTTACGCGGCATTACTCTGTAGTTACTAAAAGAATAATACATCATACCAATCAATGTATCCATTTGCATATCCGTTGAAGTAATAACGGTATCCACTTCCATTTGACCATCATTACTGTAATAAAAACCATCGCTAATTAAAGAAACCCAAAGAGAAGAATAAGAACTACTTGATTGACGACCTGCTAATACTAAAGTACTGGTGGTTGCAGTAGCAGTTGTTCCAATAGCGTAATCTCCAAAACCAGCATTGTTATCGGTAATGTATAGACCAGAAGTTCCGTTATCCATTCCCATCAACATGCCTTCATATTTTTCCATTTCATTATCCATGTGAAGAGCCGCATCTGAAGGGTCGAAATAGGTTACTTCGTTTGGAATGATGTTACCTGTTTTTTGCACATCAATCACTTGCATACGCGTAAATCCGTAATCTTCTTCAATTACACCGGTAACAGTTACTTCTTCAGTTCTTAATAATAACACTAAATCAGAGTTTCCTATTAATTGTAATCCATTCCATTCAGAAGCACCTGGTTGTTGAATATAAACGTAACCTAAATCGTAATCTTTAGAAGATGAACAAACAACGCCCGTTACTGTTACAGTGTCACCCGTGTAATAGGAAGCATCGTTATTTACATCTAGCACTTTTTGAACATCTACAATAGTTAATCCGTTTTCACGAACTGTGTACACCGTTACGTTTGGATTTGGCTGTCCAGAAGGAGTAGTTGGAGATTGAGAGATATTTCCATCATTATCAGTAGCAACGATGTAGTATCCAATCATTGAACCATCAGCAAAAGCTGGAATTGTAGCGGTATACTCATCCGTTGAGCCACCAATCAAAGAGAAATTTACTGCAGTAAATGAACCTCCAGAAATATTGTCGGTGTAATTTAAAACAACCGAAGTTACAGATCCGTCAAAATCGGTCACTTTACAATTTACAGTCGGTGCTTCCGTACTTTTAGGAGCAGTAGGAATTCTTTTTACCTCCGTGATAGATGGAGGAGTAACACCAACAACGTAGTGTGAAGCATCAAAGGGATCAATTTCGTATCCACGACCTGAACCACCTGTACAACCGTTTTCTGAATGCAAAATAATTCCAATTAAAGTATCGTAAACTAATCCAACTGGAGGAGCTACAAAACTTCCGTTTGTTGCAGGTGAAGAAGGGTTAACTGATGCGTAACTTGGTAGTCTTTGAACTAAAAATCTATCCGATACATTAATTGTGTTTCCTTGTGCATCTGTTACATCAATACTTACACGACTACCTCCTGAAAAGAAGTTTACAGCTGTAACGGTAACGTTTGTAAGCATTACTAAAGAACCTTCAATTGGTTCTCCCGTAGGTAATTTATTTACCCGATTTGCATCATTTAAATCGCCAACACTAACCAAACGAGGTTGTGGAGCAGTTGTCACATTAATTGCTGTAACCGAAGAATTATCAAGTGGGTAAACTTGTGTTTCGCCTTGGTAACTTGAAACTATTCCAGTAACCGTTACAATATCACCAGCTATTAAATTATCGATAGCAGATACTGGTTGGCTACCGCCACTCGCATCTGTGTAAACTCCGTGCACTTGAACCCCAGCAAAATCTCCACCAGAAAGCAATGCAGTGTCTATTAAGTGAACACCTGGTCGGTAACCACCGTTCACAGAACTTGAAGCAACTTCGGTTAAATTTCCATCATGTGCTACAACTCCAGTAAAAGTTACCGTATCACCATCATATGAAGATGCATCTATACAATTAGCTAAATCAGTTGGAGATACGTATTGCAAATCGTTAATGCTAATTACAGTTTGAGAATAACCCAAGCTGGAAACGATTGCGAATACGGTTAAAAGTAAAATTTGTTTCATGTCTATTGATTATTTGATTATTAAAAATTTAGATTTATAAAGTTTTCCGGTATCTAAATCTTCAACAGTGAAGATATAGATACCACGTGCTAAAATTTGATTGCTTTGTGTGAGTAAATCCCATGCATGTTCACCACCCGAGAAAATATTTTTTTCTGGGTCTTCTGCACCAAAGGTTTTAAACCATCTTATGTCTGTGCCAATATAGTCTTGGTCATGGTTGATTTCATCCAATAAATCGCCTGCAGTAGTATATACTCGTATGGTACACCTTGCGGGTAAATTCGCAAATATCATTTTGCGGCTTTCTTCTTGAAAGGAAGAATTTCCTTCCCAAGCAGCACCCGCATAATAGGGGTTTGGGTATGCAAATGGCCCATTTTCTTTTAGGTCTTCAACAGCATCTTTACCTGCAAAAACTCTGAAATTATTAAAGTTTGGACTGGATTCTAAGGACTCTAAATTCGCACCCGGGTTTCCTCTATCGAAAGCGGTTACCGCTATAGCATATTGCCATCCGTTTTGAATATTGTTAATTGTGTATTTGTAATAATATACGTTTGTGTCTCCTTCAAATGTTAAAGGCTTTTCTAATCGAACCGCTTCAAAACCAACCTCATTAAATAATCCGTTATTTGGAATATCATATTCGCCTATTTTAACAAACTCTAGTTTTGGTGGGGTTTGGGAAACATCAAAACCTAGTTTAGAAGCGTACACTCTATACCCTTCAAAATCTTTTTCTTGGGTAATTGGATCGATAGATTCTTCACTGTTATTTGACCAGTAAATTTCAATTTTACCATCAGTAGCATCAATTCGGGTATACGGAGAATTAGGTGGAGCAGGCAATATGTATCGAGTAATACGGCCATTACCATCCACATCTTCTCCCGGGTCTAACTCGCCATTGAAATTCGTGTCTTCTCCATTATATGCCGTTTGGGCCCAACCTGCATTTTGCATAAAAAATTCGCGCTGGGCTATGGTATTCAATGCAGGGTCGTTCCCATCATCTTTTTTGGGTCCTAATATGAAAGAGTAGGTAACATTTATTGTGTCTCCTGGGGCAAAATCTCTAAACGGACCAACACTTACTAAATCAGATCTATTACCTTGTTCATTGATTTGTTCCTGAATAGATTTCGCACTACAGTTTCCATTGGTTGATGAATTTTCATTCCAACAAGGACCATCATTCAACCCTACGGTCATTTTATTGAACCGCTGATTATCATTTTGAGGTAAAAAATAAATGGGATCTGATGTGTTGTTAAATTGCCAAACATTGTAATGGGTACCTAGTTCGTCATCTATCTGAGGATGGTGAAAACCATGTTTATCTTCTGCACCGAGAAATTTCTGACCAATATAAGATTGAGTAAATCCAATATCGCCAGCTTTATCGTAGCAGTAACTCATGTATAATGAATCAATAAAACCATTTCCGCCTTTATCGTAAAAAGCAGCTCCACCTGAACCCGCAGCTGTAATATTAATGTTACGTACAACCGTATTTGCATAAAAGGCAAAAAAGGCACTATCTATAGTGTTGTTACCGTGATTAATGATGTAAAAATTGGTAATCACAAAAAAGTTACTGAACGTATAGTTCCAATTGTAAGAATGTCCAATTATTTCAATGTCCAAAGGGTTTGTGTGGTTTTGAATAGGTGTTTGCGTACCTGGAATTAGAATATTGGAATCGGTATATACGGACACAAAATCTTCGTGAGATATGGCTTCAGGGCTAAAAAACGGACTATCAAAATACGAAGATCTTTGTTTTAGGGGACCACTCACATTTGTGAACTCAAACCCTGCCTTACCAGTAGAATAACCTTGAGGAGCATCATAAGCAGACGTTGAAACAAGTGTTTGTCCATTTACAATTCCGCCAAACCAAAACCCTGATTCAAATAAATGTTCTACTCCCGATCCTGCAGGGTACTCGCAACTCTGGTTTCCGCTACCATCACGGTACCCTCGAAAGGCATTTCCAAAAGTGCCAATATTGGTTACGTTTAACCGAACATCAGAAACTTTAGTTACCTGCTCATCAAATTGTTGTGCAGATAATTGCAGTGTTACAGAAAGCAATATTGCAAGTAAAAATTGTATTCTCATTTAATCTTTCTAAATAGCGTTTTGGCGGTGCGATTTTCTAAAAAAATGGATGGCAAAAGTAACCCGTTTTAGTTGTTCAATGGTTTTTAAATAGCACTAATTTGTTAATTTACAATCACTTTAATTGTTTTTCTAAATCCGACCTCGTTTACAATTTCCAACATAAAAATTCCTTCTTGATGCATTGGAATGGTAAATTCAGATGTGTTGTTTAAATGGATAATCTGATTTAAGATTAACGAGCCGGTTATAGCATACATTTTTACGGTGTAATTTCCGCTCTCCCCGGTAAGGATTCCGTGAATTTTTTCGGTACTTGGATTAGTGATTTGAATGTTAAATGGAAGGTCATTTAAAGAGGTGATACCGTTTGGTGGAGCTTCGGTTAAAATCATGTCCATTACCACAGGTAAATGATCACTGCAATTGTAAATCGCATCCAACACATTTGGAGGAACCGAATTGTTGGTCCCGCTATTAATATCCGAATTGAAATGGTTACCATCATTGGCTACGGCTTTGTAGCTATTAGTTACATAATCAATGCGATTCGTATTGTTTTTTATCGCATCAGAAATTAAAATAAAATCAAAACGATCATCTAATCCACCACCACTTGCGCATCCGTTGCTTGTTGAATGAGTAGATTGGGTATGCACCTCTGCAAATGCACTATTGTTATTCCAACTCCCCATTTTATTAATAGGGTCAATAAAAAATTCAGTTTGAGAATTTTGGTCAACTAAGTTTTGAAAAGCATTTTCAGCAGCATCGTAAACGTTAAAATCACCCGCAATTAAATAATTGCTAGATATGTTATTTGAATTAATAAAATCCATCACCGCTTCCGTGGCCAAGTCTCTTTCCGCTTCATCGGCATTGGAGGAACCAGCTTTAAAGTGGGCCACAAAAACCGTTAAAAAGGTCGTGTCAGCTCCCTGACTTAGATTATTATCATTGTAGTACAGGTAAAAAACATCAATTAATCGTACAATGTAATCCCCATTAAGTTCTTCAGTGATTTTATCATTTCCTTTAAGCGAAAACATATCACTATTATAGTAAAAGGCGTTGGCTAAACTAGAGCCCGAACTGTAATTAAAGGGGGCCATTACAAATTTCGTTTCGCCATCAACATTTAAACAACGATCTAAAATTTTAGCCGCATTGGAAGCAGATGCACCAATTTCATTACATGCAATTAAATCGGGTTGTACATGCCCGAAGATGGTTTTCATGTAGTTTTCTTTGGCAATAGGATTATTGTTAGAATTGGTACAAAAACTAGTTTCGTTTCGAAAATTGAGGATGTTGTAACTAATAAAGGTCGCCACTTCTTGGTTTTGCCCGAAAACAAAAATCGGTGCTATACAAATGATTACGAGTAACTTCTTTACCATATTCAGATATTTGAGGGGACAAAAATAGTTTACGAATAGTATGCATGCACACTATTTTTGTTAAGAGGGGATTAAGTTATTAACGAGTGGGAAAGGTGAGAGGTGCTTGTAGTTTAAGTTTGAGAGTTGAGAAGAAACTCCCAACTCTCAAAAAGACTTTTTACCCAGCCAACTCTTCTTTAACCAATTTAGAAATCAATTTTCCATCGGCTTTACCTTTCAACTGACCCATAACAGGGCCCATTACTTTGCCCATATCGGATGGTCCTGATGCGCCAGATTTTGCGATTTGCGCTTTAACAATTTCCCGTACTTCCTCTTCGCTCATTTGAGCCGGAAGGTATGCGCTAATAATATCAGCTTGAAAAACTTCTGGGTCAGCTAAATCCATACGATCTTGCCCTTTGTATAATTCAGCAGCATCTCTTCGTTGTTTCACCAATTTTGAAAGCATTGAAATTTCTTCATCTTCTGTCATAGACCCCGTGCTTCCTTCAGCAGTTTCGGCTACAATAATTGCAGCTTTAATGGCGCGTAAGGCAGAAAGTTTATCGGCTTCTTTGGCGCGCATGGCATCTTTTATGTCGCTATTTATTTGGTCTTTTAAACTCATAATTTCAATTTTTTGCAAAGTAAATATTTACATGTGTATTAATGGTTGTATTGTATGGAAAGTTATGATTGAACATATTTTTCAAAAGGGATATAAATAAAAGAGCCATCCGTAATTTAACAAATGGCTCTTTTAAAAATGTATTTAAAAAGACTTCAAACTTCGGTTTTCCGTCTTCGAACTCCCTTATAAAGTTCCTCTATTCGCTTGTTCTCTTTCAATAGATTCGAAAAGGGCTTTAAAGTTACCAGCACCAAATCCTTTGGCTCCCATTCTTTGAATTATTTCAAAAAACAAAGTCGGGCGATCTTCTATTGGCTTCGTAAAGATTTGAAGTAAGTACCCTTCCTCATCTGCATCCACTAAAATTGAAAGTTTTTGAAGCTCTGAAATATCCTCCTTCATAAAATCCATATGAGAACCTAAACGCGCAGGAATATCATCATAATAAGCTTGTGGTGGTGGGGGTAAAAACTCAATACCTCTTGCTCTTAAATCAGCAACTGTTTTAATAATGTCATCTGTAGCAACTGCAATGTGTTGTACACCTGGGCTTTCGTAGAAATCTAGGTATTCTTCAATCTGCGATTTTTTGATGCCCTTCGCTGGTTCGTTAATAGGAAATTTTATACGGCCATTTCCATTACTCATTACCTTACTCATAAGTGCAGAGTATTCGGTGGTAATCTGCTTATCATCAAAAGTCAAAAAGTTAACAAAACCCATTACTTTTTCATACCATTCTACCCAAATGTTCATTTCTCCCCAACCTACATTTCCCACCATGTGGTCAATAAATTTAAGTCCGGTAGGCGCAGGGTTATAATCAGACTCCCATTTTTTGAAGCCAGGTAAAAACACACCATTGTAATTTTTACGTTCTACAAAAATGTGCACGGTTTCACCATACGTATAAATTCCTGAGCGCACTACTTCGCCATGTTCGTCTTTTTCAACGGTCGGCTCCATAAATGATTTAGCTCCGCGACTAGTTGTTTCTTCATATGCAGAACGTGCATCTTCTACCCATAAGGCAACAACCTTAACACCATCACCATGCTTTGCTAAATGCGCATTAATTGGGCTACCACTATTAAGTGGTGTTGTTAACACTAATCGAATTTTGTCTTGTTTTAAGACATAACTCACTTCGTCTTTCGATCCCGTTTCTAATCCGCGGTATGCATGCGATTGGAATCCAAATGCGGTTTTGTAAAAGTGAGCAGCTTGTTTTGCGTTACCCACGTAAAATTCTACGTAATCAGTTCCAAGTAGTGGAAGGAAATCTTGCGCTCCTTCGAATATTTTTTCTAAACCGTACTCAATGTTTTGTAGGTCTTTTACATTTTTTGATTCTGCCATTGTAAATTAATTTGATCTCTCTAATATTAATGATTTGCCCATGATTTATAATAATCTGGATCTGAAATTTCTACCCCTACTTTAGTTATCATAAGTGGTGAAAAGGTATCCACCATTACGGCTAATTCTTCTGTCCCTTTCTTTCCTATACTGCGTTCGGCAGCTCCAGGATGTGGGCCGTGAACTAAACCTGCGGGGTGCAAAGATATATGACCTTTCTCAATATTGTTCCTACTCATGAAATCTCCGTCCACATAATACAATAATTCATCCGAATCAATGTTGCTATGATTATATGGAGCTGGTATGGCTTCTGGATGATAATCATATAATCTTGGTACAAAAGAACAGATTACAAAAGAGGCTGCTTCAAATGTTTGGTGGATGGGTGGTGGTAAATGAATCCTGCCTGTAATGGGTTCAAAATCATGAATAGAAAACTTATAAGGATAATTAAAGCCGTCCCATCCTGTTACATCAAATGGGTGACTTGCATAAATAACCTCATGCATTACATCTTGTTTACGAATTTTCATCATAAACTCACCTTTTTGGTCATGCGTTTCTAATTCACTTGGGCCATGAATGTCTCTTTCACAAAATGGAGAATGTTCCAACAATTGCCCAAAATTATTTCTATATCCTTTTGGTGTAAACACCGGATCCTTACTTTCTACAATAAACAGACGATTATCCTCTGTGTCGAATTCAATTTGATAAACCATTCCTCTTGGAACCACTAAATAATCCCCGTATTCAAAAGGAATATTTCCCATAACCGTGCGCAATTTCCCGGTTCCTTGATGGATAAAAATGACTTCATCCGAATCTCCATTTTTGTAGAAATAATCCGTTAACGATTTTCGCGGTGCAGCCAACGTAATGTTCACTGTTGCGTTGGTTAAAACCGTTTTTCTACTATCCAAATAATCATCTTCCGGTTTGATTTGCATCCCCTTAAGAAGAGTCATTTTTAAATTCTTTGCCACCGCAATTTCAGGGGCAACAGAATATTCTTTGCCGTATTTCAAAACCACCGTTGGAGGTTGTAAATGGTACAAAATAGAGGTCATGCCTACAAATCCAGCTGTGCCGAAAACTTGCTCGCTTAATAACTCCCCATTGTCTTTTCTATTTACGGTATGGCGTTTTGCAGGAACTTTTCCTAATCTTTGATAAAATGGCATATTCTTGATTTTTCTATGGGTGACAAATAAAGGATGAATAGGAGCTAAAAACTATGATATCCGTCAGCATTGTGTTGGTAAACTCTCGAGTATTTCTATCTTTACCCAATGCAAAAAAATGCCGTTTATTCCTTACGAGTTACTTTTATTTTTATTCTACTTTTCTCTGTTTTTAGTCAGGTTTTGCATGCTCAAAGAACACTGGGGTTGGATAAATCGGGAAAGAAGAAACGTATTCATTTTTACGAAGGGCAACGTTTGAAGGTGAAACTAATTACTAATGAAAAAGTAGGGGGGACTCTGGATGCTATTTATGATTCGAGTTTTGTAATTGAAGGGCGAAAAATTTCACTAAATGAGGTGGCTACAGTGTATAGTGAACGCGGAGTTTTTAAATATTTGGGTGGAGCATTTATGGCAGGCGGAGCTCTTTATCTAGGTATTGATGTGGTCAATAACTTAATTAATTACAATTCTAGGGAATATGTAATAAGTCAAAACACCTTACTCTATTCCGGCACTGCAATTGCCGTTGGAGGTGTTTTATTTTATTTCGGAACGCGAAGAACCCAAGTATACGGAAAGAATACTTTTCGCGTTTTTAATACTACACCAATTCCAATAAAAGATTCTAGTGATGTTTCAATTGGAAACTACTGTGAAAATGGAGTGGAAGCAGTTCTAACCAAATTGGATTTGGATGGGTGCAATTGGGTTTTGCTTTTACCCACTGGCGAAAAGTTAGAGCCTATGAATATTTACGATTATTTATCGGATGAGCAAATGGAAAAAGGCGAACCCTTGAAGGTAAGAGTTGAATACTATGAAACTAAATCGGCAAGTATTTGCATGGTGGGGAAAACGGTTGCCATTCGTTGTTGGGAGGTCTTGAAGTAATTTGAATCATCATTTTTGAATCCTACATTTGCCCCAATGAAGCACCATGTCCAAAATTTGTCTATTTCTGATTTCACATACAATTTACCCAATGAACGTATTGCGGTAAAACCTGTGGAAAATCGTTCTGAGTCCAAGTTGTTAGTGTATGATAACAAACAAATTTCCGATACTATTTTTGATAATTTGGATGAGGTAATTGACCCGAATTCTCATTTGGTTTTTAATAATACACGCGTGGTTCAAGCGCGAATTATTTTTCAAAACCGCAATGGAAGAGATATTGAAATTTTTTGTTTGGAGCCTTTTGGTGAAAATATAGATTTAAGCATTGCAATGGGTACACAAAAATCTGCTCAATGGATTTGTTTAGTTGGAGGCGCAAAAAAATGGAAAGAACAGTTTTTGACAATTTCCGATGAACATGGATTTGAATTACGTGCTGAATTAACCAAAAAATTAGATGGTGAATTTGTCATTTCTTTTTACTGGAAAAAAGAAGAGCTTACTTTTTCTGAAGTATTGGAACACGTTGGAAAAATTCCATTACCTCCTTATATTAAACGTGATGTAACCGATTCGGATAAGGAACGCTATCAAACTGTTTTTGCCAAAGAAGAGGGTTCTGTAGCTGCACCTACCGCAGGTTTACATTTTACGAAAGAGCTAATTTCTAAATTAAAATCAAAAGGAATTGATTCTTCCGAAATCACATTGCATGTAGGCGCGGGAACATTCAAACCAGTATCTTCTGATACCATGAAAGATCACCCCATGCACGCAGAGTGGATTGATGTTGATGTGAGTACTATTTTAGAATTGGCAAAAAGTAAAAAACGAATTACTCCAGTAGGAACTACCTCCATGCGAACATTAGAAAGTTTGTATTGGTTTGGAGTCAAAGTGTTAACCAATCCTGAAAATCCAGTACTTCACGAATTAATGCAATGGGATGCGTATGATTTACCTCAAAACTTCAGTAAGGAAGAAGCTCTAATTGCGTTAGCAACGCATATGCAATTAAATGGAGTTGAACGCTTTTTAGCGAAATCTAGATTGATAATTGCACCCGGTTATACTCCGCGTGTATGTAGTGCATTAATCACCAATTTCCACCAACCCGGAAGTACGTTATTGCTATTAGTTGCTGCGTTAATTGGTGACCAATGGAAAAGAGTATATACCTATGCATTGGAGAATAATTTTAGGTTTTTAAGTTACGGTGATTCAAATTATTTGAGGTTTTAAATCGCTATTCTTTGTACTAGGTTATAGTTACTTTTGTCCAAATTTAGTTCATGAAAAACATTGCCATTTTCGCTTCCGGTTCGGGAACGAATGCTGAAAAAATAATGGAGCGATTCGCGTCCAGTAAAGACATTAAGGTAAGTTTAGTTCTTGTGAATAATCCAGAAGCTGGGGTTATTAAACGCGCAGAAAAATTTAATGTTCCAGTGGTTGTTTTTGATCGAAATCAGTTTTCTAAAAGTGATGAAATTGTAAATGTTTTATCCAGAAATAGTATCGATTTAATTGTGTTGGCTGGCTTTTTATGGCTCATTCCTGAAAACATTGTGAATGCCTTCCCCCATAAAATAATAAATATTCACCCGGCTCTTTTACCAAAATATGGAGGTAAAGGAATGTATGGTGAAAAAGTACATCAAGCCGTGGTTCAGTCGGGTGAAAGCGAAAGTGGAATTACCATTCATTATGTGAATGAAAAGTATGATGACGGAGCCATTATTGCGCAATATAAATGTGTGGTTGAGGCCGAAGATTCTGCAGACGCTGTAGCTTCAAAAATTCACAAGTTGGAACATAAGCACTTTCCTGAAGTAATTGAACAGCTTTTAATTAAGTAAAAAATGGGAATAGATTTTAAAGAAATATTACCGGCAACAATGATTCTTTTTGCCGTAGTAGATATATTGGGTTCCATCCCAATGATAATTGATTTACGCCAAAAAGTGGGTCATATTCAATCCGGAAAAGCGGCTATTGTTTCCGCAGCGATTATGATTTCATTTGTTTTTGTTGGAAATGGAATTTTAAAAGTTATTGGTATTGATGTGTATTCTTTTGCGGTAGCAGGGGCATTCGTTATTCTCGCTTTAGCCATTGAAATGGTACTTGGCGTTACCATTTTTAAGCATGAAGAAAATGCTTCCGCAGCAGTTTTTCCATTAGCGTTTCCACTAATCGCTGGGGCAGGTAGCTTAACTACCATTTTATCGTTAAAGTCGGAGTACGAAACCATCAATATTGTCATTGCCATAATTCTAAATATTATGGTGGTGTACCTCGTATTGAAATCCTCGGCCCGAATAGAAAAGTTCTTAGGTCCTAATGGACTTTCTATTATTCGAAAGGTTTTTGGGGTGGTTCTTTTAGCCATTGCTGTAAAACTATTTGCCAGCAATATTCCTATTTTGTTGAATCAATAATGTAGGTTTGTTAGCATGAGTCTAAAGTCGGTAATAGGTAAATTGTACGCGTATGTTTTGGTAAAAAAAATGCGTAAAACAGTTGAAAAACCTGTGTATTGGCAAGATGAAACCTTAAAAAGGTTAGTGATTGATGCTAATAAAACAAGCTTTGGTATAGATCATAAATTTGAATCCATTTCTACTTACGAAGAATTTAAACAAGCGGTTCCTGTCCGTGATTACGAGGATTTAAAACCCTATATTGAACGTGTTGTTGGTGGGGAAGCAAATGTGTTATGGAAAGGGCGCCCAGCATATTTCTGTAAAACCTCGGGCACCACTTCAGGCGCAAAGTATATTCCAATATCTAATGAATCAGTTGCGCATCATGTAGATGCCGCGAAACTTGCTCTATTGTGTTACATAAATGAAACTGGAAAGGCGAATTTTGTAGATGGAAAAATGATTTTTTTACAAGGTTCTCCTGAATTGGCAGACGTAAATGGAACACCATTAGGTAGATTGTCAGGAATTACTGCCCATTGGGTACCACGCTATTTGCAAAAAAACAGATTACCTAGCTGGGAAACGAATATGATTTCGGATTGGGAAACTAAGGTCGACAAAATTGTGGAGGAAACAATTCCAGAAGATATGCGCTTAATTAGTGGAATTCCATCATGGGTGCAGATGTATTTTGAAAAATTGATTGAAAAATCGGGTAAGAAGAATGTTTCTGAAATTTTCAATAACTTCTCATTATTTGTGCATGGTGGAGTAAACTACAAGCCATATGCTCCTATATTTAAACGACTTATTGGCAAAAATATTCCAAGTATTGAAACTTATCCCGCATCTGAAGGTTTTATCGCTTTTCAGGACACCCAAACGGAAGAAGGACTATTGTTAAATGTGAATGCCGGGATATTTTTTGAGTTTATTCCCGTAAATGAAATTCATAATGAAAATCCTACTCGACTTAAATTAGATCAAGTTGAAATGGGCGTGAATTACGCGTTGATTTTAAATACAAATGCCGGTTTATGGGGCTATTCTATTGGTGACACCGTGAAATTTGTGAACGATTCACCGTATCGCATTGTTGTAACCGGAAGGATAAAGCATTTTACTTCTGCTTTTGGTGAACATGTTATCGCCCAGGAAGTGGAATCTGCCCTAAATGAAATAATGCCCCTTTTCGATACCGAAGTGCGTGAATTCCATTTAGCTCCGCAAATTGCCCCGAAAAACGGACTTCCATACCATGAATGGTTTATTGAGTTTGATCGTGAACCTGCTAATATGGATGCTTTTCGATTAAAGCTGGATAAGGTTTTACAATCTAAAAACCCGTATTATAAGGATCTAATTACTGGAAATGTTTTGAAGCCATTGGTGGTTTCCAGAGTGCAGAAAGATGGCTTTTTGAAAATGATGAAATCTCGGGGGAAATTAGGCGGTCAGAACAAAATCCCTCGCTTGGCCAATGATAGAGAACTGGCTGAAATGTTATCGGATTATTTGGTCTAGAATCTGTTTTTTTTTATCGGCCTTGATACATTTCTTCATAATACTTCTGGTAATCTCCAGATGTGATATGATTCATCCAAGCTTCGTTCTCCATGTACCAATCTATGGTTTTTTCAATGCCTTCTTCAAATTGTAAGGAGGGTTCCCATTTCAATTCTTTTATCAGTTTTGAAGAATCTATGGCATAACGTAAATCGTGTCCAGCTCTATCCGTAACATACGTAATGAGCTGTTCAGAAGTTCCTTTTTCACGGCCTAATTTGGTATCCATAGCTTTGCAAATAACACGAATTAAATCAATGTTCGTCCACTCGTTTTCGCCACCAATATTGTATGTTTCTCCATTACGTCCTTGATGAAAAATCACGTCTATAGCACGCGCATGATCTACTACAAATAACCAATCACGAACGTTTTCCCCTTTTCCATATACGGGAAGTGGTTTGCTGTTTCGGATGTTGTTAATGAATAAAGGAATAAGCTTTTCTGGAAATTGGTTAGGTCCGTAATTGTTAGAGCAATTAGAAATGACAATTGGCATCCCATACGTATCGTGATATGCGCGAACGAAGTGGTCAGAACTCGCTTTTGAAGCAGAATATGGACTATGAGGATCATACGAGGTGGTCTCAACAAACATCCCTTCTTCGCCTAGGGACCCGTATACTTCATCGGTACTTACATGGTAAAATAATTTGTTCTCAAAATTGTCTTTCCAAATGTGTTTTGCAGCATTTAATAAATTCACCGTTCCAACCACATTGGTCATAACAAACTCAATGGGATTTGAAATGGACCTATCCACGTGACTTTCTGCAGCTAAGTGAATTACCGCATCAAATTGATGTTCGTCAAAAATGTTTTGAATGTATTTAGCATCTACAATATCACCTTTTAGAAAAGTATAATTTGGAGCATTTTCAATATCACGGATATTCTCAAGATTCCCAGCGTAAGTAAGCAAATCCAGATTAAAAATATGGTATTCCGGATAGTTTTGAACGAATAAGCGAACTACATGACTTCCAATAAATCCTGCTCCACCGGTAATCAATACTTTTTTATTCATGCGATTTTTTTTGAGAGGGCAAATCTAATAAAAGAAGTTTGTGATTCTTAGGGAGAATGACTTCAAATAATTTGAGCTGTTATTTCCTCTTGTATAAAGGCACTGAGCTACAAGGCTCACCAAACATTATTGATTTGGCGTAAGGTTTTAACTTGGTCACGTAATTATTGTATGCTTGTTGAGGTATAGGAAGGCTACCACAGCCTTTTATAATCACCCTGGTATCTTGGTATTGAGAAAAATCATGATTGGAAAGAACCTCTTCAAATAACACCGTTTCTAGAGCTTCTTGATTTCCAAAAACAGATTTTGCAGCATAGGGTTCTAGTGCGATTGAAATAAGCAAAAATGCCCAAGAAGGAATAATCACATCTGCGGAGCAAATGATAGATACATATTGATCTTGAAATTGTGACCAGTCGTAATTACTTACATTTTCACGGAAATCTTTTTCCTTCAAAATCAATTCTTCATAGAGCCATGGTTTTAAATCAAAAGTTGACCGTTTACCTTTTGGGTAAAACGTAGCTAGATCTATCTGTACCAGACTACTATTTTCAACTCTATTTACAATTTCTTCCATACCAATTAGTTTCAATTTGGTAGACTGAAGTGCAAAGAGTTTATTCTTCGGCCTCCTGTCTTCCAACTTCCGTCTTCTTTACAACATTCCCAATTCTAACATGGCTTCCTCGCTCAACATATCTTTTGTCCACGGTGGCTCAAATGTGATATCAACAGATGCTTTTTTTACCGCTTCAATTCCGGCTACTTTATCCTCAATTTCTTGCGGTAATGACTCTGCAACAGGACAGTTTGGAGTAGTAAGCGTCATTAAAATATTGACCGAATAGTCGTCATTTATATTTACATCGTAAATAAGACCAAGCTCATACACATCTACAGGAATTTCCGGATCATATATGGTTTTTAGTACCCGTATGATTTCATTTCCTAAAAGTTTTTTACTCATCTGCATAATACTCTATTGTTGATTTTGTTTAGCTCTATATGCTAAAGCAGTCATTTTAATTTTATTTACCATCGAAACCAATCCGTTGGCTCGATTTGGAGAAAGATGTTCTTTCAATCCTATTTTTTCAAGAGCGTAAAGCTCGGTAGTTGCAATTTCTTGTGGAGTATGCCCTGAAAAAATATTCAGTAACAATCCAATAATTCCTTTCGTAATAATAGCATCTGAATCGGCATTGAAAATCAGATTTCCATTTTCTTCCTTTGCGGTGAGCCAAACGTTACTCTGACAACCTCGCACGATATTATCTTCATTCTTTTCTTTGGCTGTAAGGCCTTTGAGATCCTTTCCGTAATCAATGATGTTTTCGTATTTATCCATCCATTCATCAAACATGGAGAACTCTTCAATTAGTGCGTCTTGTTTTTCGTTAATCGTCATAACCACTATTTAAGCTAGCATGCGTTGTGCACGTTTAACACCTGCTATGAATATATCTACTTCTTCTTTCGTATTGTAAATTGCAAAAGAAGCTCTTACTGTTCCTGGAATATTAAATCGATGCATTAATGGCTCCGTACAATGGTGACCAGTTCTAACGGCAATTCCTAACTGGTCTAATATAACACCCACGTCATACGGATGAATATCCCCGATTAAAAAAGAAACCACACCTGCTTTATTTTCTGCTGTACCGATGAAACGAATTCCGTCAATTTTCTTCAATTCTGCAGTGGCGTAATCATGCAACATTTTTTCATGGGCTGCAATATTTTCAATACCGTATTTGTCGATAAAGTCAATTGCCGCTCCAAAAGCTATGGTGTCTGCAATACTTGGAGTTCCAGCTTCAAATTTAAACGGCAAATCAGCATACGTGCTTTCTTCCAAAGTCACAGATTTGATCATTTCTCCACCCCCATGATAGGGCGACATTTTTTCAAGAAGTTCAGCTTTACCGTAAAGAAAACCTATTCCTGTTGGGCCGTACATCTTGTGCGCAGATGAGGCATAGAAATCACAATTTAGTTCCTTTACATTTACCTTAATATGTGGTAAAGCTTGGGCACCATCCAATAAAACAACAGCTCCAAATTCATGGGCTTTGTCAATGATAAATTTCACATCATTGACTGTGCCTAGTGTATTGGAAACGTGCGCTACAGAAACAATTTTTGTTTTAGAATTTAGAAGTTTCACATATTCTTCTAATTCTAATTCTCCCTTATCATTGATTGGAATGATACGCAATTTAGCACCTGTTTTTTTACACCACATGTGCCAAGGCACCATGTTAGAATGATGTTCTAAGGTTGAAATAATTACTTCATCACCCGGTTTTAAATTATCTGCACCATATGTTGAGGCAAATAAATTTATAGCTTCGGTTGTACCGCGGGTAAAAATTATTTCTTTAGACTCAGCGCCAATCCAAGCAGCTAATTTTTCACGGACTGCTTCATATTTTGAAGTTGCTTTCTGACTAAGTGTATGCACTCCTCTATGAATATTAGCGTGTTCCTTTAGGTAATAATTGGAAATGGCATGTATTACCGACAAAGGTTTTTGAGATGACGCAGCATTATCAAAATACACGAGATCTTTCCCATTTACTTTTTCATTAAGTATGGGGAATTCTGCTCTAATTTTCGCTATGTCCAATGTTTTTTTCACCCTTAAAAATTAGCGCTTTTATTTGCTACATTTTCTAATACTAACTCTTTGAATGCCGTATAATTTACATTATCCATAGCATCCGCAACAAACGCAGAAACCAACATCTTTTCGGCTTCTGTTCTTCTTATTCCTCTTGCCATCATGTAAAAAAGGGCATCTTCATCTAATTGTCCAATAGTTGAACCATGCGAACATTTTACGTCATCCGCGTAAATCTCAAGTTGAGGACGAGAATATGCATTTGCATCATCACTTAGCAATATGTTTCGGTTGGTTTGGAAAGCATTAATGAGTTGGGAGTCCTTACGAACGTATATTTTCCCATTAAAAACTCCTGTTGCTTTATCCGACATCACACCCTTAAAGGTTTGATTGGAGTTACAATGTGCGGCCTTATGATCCACTATTACTCTAAAGTCAGCAATTTGCTGGTCTTTTAAAATATAAGATCCATTTGCCATTGTTTCGCAATTCTGCCCTAAAACTGAAATGTAAAAGTTCTTTCGAATCATTTTACCTCCAAAAACATAGGCTCCAATACTAATTTCGCTATTGCTTTTTTGATGTGCAATAGAGGTTCCAACAACATTTGCTTTTTCCCCATCTTGATGATTTTCAAACCAATGGAGTTTGGCATTTTCGTCCACTAAAATGCTATTGAAATGATTAGAGAATGAAAGATTGTTGTCGCCTTCAAACACCGAAATAAAGGTAGCTTCCGATCCTTCGTTAAGCTTTATAAAATTGCGTTGAGCCACAGCCACATTTTCTCCAACGGTGATATGTACCAAGAAAATTGGAGACTCTATTTTTTGATTTTTTGCAATTTCTATTCGGATTCCATCTGTAAATGAAGCTTCATTTAATAGGGTAAATGCCTCTTGTTCATTTTCCCAATTCGTAGGAAACGAATTTACCTTAGATTCTAGATCTGAATCAGTTGAAATTGCGTGCGCAGAAATACCTTTTTCGGTTGGAAAAACACTTAGATTAGAATTCAGAAAACCATTTACAAATACTAATCTTGTTTGATTTTCCGTGAGTCGTATTGTTTCTTTTGAGATTGAAGAATTGGCTATTTGAGAAGATTTAAATTCTTTTTTTAGCAATCCAGACACTCTTGTGTATTTCCAATACTCATCACGCAGAGTAGGGAATGGAGTAGTTAACAATCCTTTAGACCCATGTGCACGAAGCGACTGAAAGTCAGTTCTATTTGCTGAATCAGATAGAATATTTTCTACGAAATCGATATTTTTAATGGGTGCAGATACACTCATGATTTTTTGTTTTTCTATTATTTTAACCAATCGTACCCTTTCTCTTCCAGTTCTAAAGCCAGTTCTTTACCTCCTGTTTTTACAATTTTTCCATCATACATTACATGAACGAAATCTGGAATTATGTACTCTAAAAGTCTTTGATAATGGGTAATTACTAAGAAACTGTTTTCTTTGGTGTGTAATTGATTTACCCCATTGGCAACAATTTTCAAAGCATCAATATCCAAACCTGAATCTGTTTCATCTAGAATAGCCAATTTCGGGTCTAACATAGCCATTTGAAAAATCTCATTTCGCTTCTTTTCACCTCCCGAAAAACCTTCGTTTACTGAACGGTTAGCTAAACGTCCCTTCAACTCCACAAGTTCTTGTTTTTCCTTCATTAATTTCAAGAAATCCTTTGCTCTTAATGGATCTTTTCCATGGTATTCACGAATGTTATTTACAGCCGCTTTCATGAAATTTGTATTGGAAACCCCTGGAATCTCCACTGGATATTGAAAAGCTAAGAAAATTCCTTCAGCCGCCCGTTCTTCCGGGGCTAGTTCTAAAATATTTTGTCCATTAAAAATAACCTCGCCTTGGGTTACTTCATATTCATCTTTTCCAGCAATTACAGATGCCAAGGTGCTTTTTCCAGTACCGTTCGGGCCCATAATAGCGTGAATTTCACCTGGGTTAATATCCAAGTTAAATCCTTTAAGAATTTTATGACCCTCCACTTCAGCGTGAAGATTTTTAATTTGAATCAATGGTGTGCTCATTTCTATTTTTTGAGTTGGAAGACCGAAAAGGGGAGACCGAAGAATGCTTCTTCCGACTTCCGTCTTCGTGCTTCGGTCTTTTTTATCCGACCGAACCTTCTAATGTTATTGCTAATAATTTTTGTGCCTCTGCGGCAAACTCCATGGGTAACTGGTTCAGAACCTCTCTGGCGTAACCGTTTACAATAAGGCTAATTGCTTTTTCTTCACTAATTCCTCTTTGCTGGCAATAGAAAATTTGGTCTTCGCCAATTTTTGAAGTTGTTGCCTCATGTTCCACTTGAGAGCTTCTATTTTTTACTTCAATGTAAGGAAAAGTATGTGCGCCACATTTATCGCCTAATAGCAGTGAATCACATTGCGAGAAATTTCTTGAGTTAATGGCATTTTTACTTACTGAAACTAAACCTCTATAACTGTTTTCAGAAACCCCAGCAGAAATTCCTTTAGATATTATTACACTTTTTGAATTTTTTCCAATATGCGTCATTTTGGATCCTGTATCGGCCATCTGATGATTTGCGGTAACGGCAACAGAGTAAAACTCACCTTCTGAATAGTCACCTTTCAATACACAAGATGGATATTTCCAAGTAATTGCAGAACCAGTTTCAACTTGTGTCCATGATACTTTGGATTTGTAACCATCGCATAAAGCACGTTTTGTTACAAAATTGAAAATACCACCTTTTCCATCCGCATCACCTGGATACCAGTTTTGTACCGTAGAATATTTAACCTCTGCTTCTTTTTTAATCATAATCTCCACCACCGCAGCGTGCAATTGATTTTCATCCCGTTGGGGCGCAGTACATCCTTCCAAGTAACTTACATATGAACCTTCATCGGCTACGATTAAAGTACGCTCAAATTGACCTGTTCCAGCTTCATTGATTCTGAAATAGGTTGAGAGTTCCATCGGGCAACGTACCCCTTTTGGGATATAGCAAAAAGAACCATCGGTAAAAACAGCAGAATTTAATGCTGCATAGTAATTATCACCTGCAGGAACAACAGATCCAAGATATTCGCGAACCAAATCGGGATGTTCTTTTACCGCCTCAGAAAAAGACATGAAAATTATGCCTTTTTTCATCAAGGTTTCTTTGAACGTGGTAGCCACAGAAACAGAATCAACCACTACATCAATGGCAATACCATTCATGCGCATTTGCTCTTCTACAGTAATCCCTAATTTATCATACATTGTACGCAGTTCAGGATCTACTTCGTCTAAACTATCTAATTGTTTTTTTGGTTTGGGCGCAGAATAATAAACGATCTCTTGAAAATCAGGTCGTTTATATTTTACATGTGCCCAAGTAGGCTCTTCCATTGTTAACCAGTGGCGAAATGCCTTTAATCGAAACTCGAGTAACCACTCTGGCTCCCCTCGTTTACTTGAAATTAAACGAACTACATCTTCGTTTAATCCCTTTTCAATTCGATCAGATTCAAAGTTCGATACAAATCCATATTTGTATTCTTTTCCTTCTAAATCTTTCTCTAAATCTGTTTCGTTGTAGCCCATTATCTGTGCTTATTTTTTATACGGCAAAACTCTCGCCACATCCGCAGGTACGAGATGCATTTGGATTAATAAATTGAAACCCCTTACCATTTAAACCTCCTGAAAAATCTAATTGTGTTCCAACCAGATAAAGAAAGCTCTTTTTATCCACAACAACGGTTAAACCATTGTCTTCCATTTTTTTATCATCTTCTTTGGCTTGGTTGTCAAAGTCTAATTCATACATTAAACCCGAACACCCACCGCCTTTCACTCCAACACGGATAAACGCATTTTCACCTAAGTTACTTTGTTCAAGTAACCGCTTGGCTTCATCGCGTGCAGCATTTGTAACTTCTATCATAACTTCGTTTATTTAGAATGATTCTAATTAAGCGCAAATTTACCTAATTTTAGGTATGTGACAAGTGTAAAAAGTCACTATGTATTATTTCGATATAACGAATTTGTATACCCAAATAAATTGGTGTTGTTATGGAGGTGTAGTTGAATTAGAGGAATCTGTTAATTTATGCATAAACATTACGTTTTTTCTGTTAAAATTGGCTCCTGACACGTCTGTGATTGTATCAATTGGTGTTTACTTTATAGATTTGCTCCGCACAAATAAACAAGTTTTATTTTTTGTGGGGTTAGAACAAAATGCTTAGAATGAAAAATCTAAAAGTGTACGTATTAAGTTGGAGGAAAGCAATAGGGCTTTTTGGGCTGATATTCAGTTTAAGCGGAGTTATTCAAGCACAACAAATTAAAGGTTTGGTAACGGACGAACAAAATGAACCTTTGGCATTTGTAAACGTACTTTGGGCGAATACAAACATTGGTGCAAGTACGGATGAAAGGGGGCAATTTAAGTTGGATTCGCCTACAGCCTTTCCTGGTTTATTGGTGGTGTCATATGTAGGATTTAAAACCGACACTATTAAGATTTGGGAGAACATGAAAAAGGTAACCGTGGTTCTAAAAAGTAGTGTTGACCTTGTTGAATATGTAGTTGCAGATCGTCAAAGTGCCACAACCATCGGAACCATTACTCCAAATTTAGTAGAAACTTTAAGTTCAGAAGAATTGAAAAAAGCCGCTTGCTGTAGTGTTTCAGAGAGTTTTGGAACCAATGCTTCTGTAGATGTAAATGTAACGGATGCCGTTTCGGGGACTAGAAAAATAAAAATGTTGGGATTGGATGGGATTTATACGCAAATTCAATTTGAAAATTTACCCCTGGTGAGAGGTTTATCCGCATCGAATGGATTAGATTTTATTCCCGGAACATGGGTCAAATCTATTCAAATAAAGAAGGGTGCTGGTTCCGTGGTAAATGGTTATGAATCTATTGCAGGACAAATTAATGTGGAACTTTTAAAACCTGATGAAGCAGATAAGTTCTTTGTTAACGTTTTTGCCAATGAAATGGGTAGGTTTGAATTGAATACGCATTTTTCGAAAAAATTTAATAGCAAATGGAGCACGATGTTATTTGTTCATGCAGCCAATCAAGGATTTGAAATTGATCGGAATAACGATTTGTTTTTGGATATTCCCTTAAAGAATACCGCAATTGTTTTTAACCGTTGGAAATACTTCGATAAAAACTTCAGGTTTCAATTCGGTGTCAGAGGCGTCTTTAATGATGTGAACTCCGGCCAAAAAAGCGAATTAGAAAATCCCTACAAAGTGACCATAAAGACCAATCAATTTTATGGTTTTGTTAAAGCAGGTTATATTTTCAAAAGTGATAATAGTTTTGGAGTGGTAACCAAGTATAAATTTCATGAGCATCAATCTACATATGGTTTAACCACGTACAATGCCGATCAAAATAATGTGTATATAAATACAGTGTATGCGGATGAAATATTTAATAAAAAAAACAGCATTAAAACTGGAGTGAGTTTGAATTACGACAGTTATCGCCATCATTTTAATGACTCTTCTTTCACGAATTTAGAAGTTGTTCCAGGTATTTATTTTGAATATGCCTACGTTGCGGGTAAGGTTTCGGTTGTTGCTGGAATTAGAGGTGATCATCATAACCAATTTGGGGCTTTTGCTTCTCCTAGATTGCATTTCAAATATAATTTAACGGCAAGATCAGCATTCCGATTATCTGTAGGGAAAGGATTTAGAACAACCAATGTGCTTATTGAGAATTCTTCGTATTTAATAAGCTCAAGAAGGGTTAGATTCTTAGAAATTTTAAAACCAGAACAAGCGTGGAATTATGGAGTAAGTTACTCGCATAAATGGACCATTAAGGAAATGGAATTCTCCTTTATTGGTGATTATTATTATACAGAGTTTGAAAATCAGGTTGTTGTAGATGTGGAGGACAAGGATTTTGTTTCCTTTTATAACCTAAATGGGAAGTCCTACTCCCATGCTTTTCAAGCAGAACTTGGAGTGGAATATAAGAGTTTCGATTTGAAGATGGCCTATAAGTTTCTCGATGTAATGACCGATTATTCATCTGGCCTA
This sequence comes from Salibacteraceae bacterium, assembly GCA_041563475.1. Taxonomy (GTDB): domain Bacteria; phylum Bacteroidota; class Bacteroidia; order Flavobacteriales_G; family Salibacteraceae; genus CAJXZP01. The sequence continues at coordinate 6,041 of JBFFMY010000019.1, read as the reverse complement.
AAAAGCAAACCATTCACACCAAGAAATAGAGTATTGATAAATGCGGGTTTCAGAACCCGATTTGATAAATGGAAATTTGATATAACCACACTTTGGACAGGTTTAAGTAGGGTTCCTTCAACAGAAGGTAATTTAGATGGAAATGTGCGTTCTACGCGTTCAGAAAACTATTTTTTAGTAAATGGACAAGTAACCAAAAAATTCAAATTATTTGAAGTATACTTGGGAGTAGAAAATTTATTAAATTTCAAACAGGGAAATCCAATTATAGATAGCGAAAATCCCTTTGGGGATGAATTCGATGCTTCCATGATTTGGGGCCCAGTGCAAGGAAGAATAATGTACGCTGGGTTTAGATATTCGATTAAATAAAAAAAGAAACAATGAAAAATTTAGGTTTAATTCTCGTAGTGTTATTACTGACTTTTATTTCAACGAAAGGATTTGCGGGAAGCGACACAAAAACAATTAAAATTCAAACGTCTGCACAATGCGATATGTGCAAGGAAACCATTGAAAAAGGGTTGGCATTTGAAAAGGGTGTGAAAAAGGCAGATTTGGACGTAGATTCAAGTGTTTTAACCATAGAATATACGCCTAAAAAAACCAATCCGGATATCCTAAAAAAAGCAGTAGCCGCTCTTGGGTATGATGCTGATGAGGTTCAAGCAGAAACAGAGGCATATAACAATTTGAATGAATGCTGTAAAAAGGGTGCGCATAAATAAACTCGGTGCTCATACCACTAAGATTTACTTCATAGCATCTATAACCCGTAGAAAAGTAGTTGGCTCTGGGCGAACTCTATAGTTATCTGTTAAATCAGCAAAAGCAATTTCTCCATTTTTATCCGTAATTATAACGGTTGGCATAACCGTATCGCTTGCGTAGCCCAATGCTTGAAAGCCTGCAGGCAAACCATTTTCGGCTAAAATACCTAACTTTTTTGCCATTGCGTTATTGGTGTCTTGCAGGAAATGGAATCCTAAATTGTGTTTTTTGGTAAGTGAAATAGTATGAGAATGGGGTTGCGGACTTACGAAAACCATATTAACGTTTCGATCCTCTAATTCTTTGTATTGCTGAGCTATTTCATTGATTTGGGCCATGCATAATGGACACCAATTTCCGCGATAAAATAAATAGATGGTCGGGTTACCAAGAAACTGTGAAGTCTTAATTTTTTCGGCCCCAATAGTTTCTAGTTCTAGCTCTGGGAATAAGTTGCCCACATGTAAAGATGAGTTATCTCTTTTTTCAAATACAGAGTACCAGTGCACATATGCAAGCCAACCTAAAGCTATAGAAATAGTAAAAATGGCTTTAGTCCATACAAAGGAATTAAAATCTCCAAGAGGAATAAATGATATGCCTAATCCAACAAATAGAAAAATGGAGTAGATGTTTAAGTTTTTACTTGTTCGTGCTTGGGAGATTAAAAATAAACCAACGAAAAATACGATTACCGTTGCCGAGGAAATTATATTTCCAATATCCTGTAACGAATTTGCATTCAGAAAAACATTGAATACACTAAGTACAAAAACAACTAAAGATAATAGAGGGTATCCTGCGATGAAAAGAGATTTGAAAATGTTCTTCATTTTGGTAGTTTGACGTAAAAGTAAGTTTAAAAAGGAGTTAAGAATTTGAATGATTTAGAAAGGAATGGGATTGTCATGGCCTAGACAAATAAAAAAAGCTTCGTTCAATTTTTTGAACGAAGCTTTTTGCGTGGTGTATTACCGACACTAAAATTATCACCTTTCGGATAAAATTGGAGGTAGATTTTTATACTGTTTCAAATAATTCCTGTAAGGGTTTTCTCACCTTTTTCCCGAGCTGGGTTTGATCTTCTTCTGACCGATAACCAATAGGTAAAACTACTGCAGCGGATAACCCTTTTTCAGTTAACCCTAAAATTTGGTTGTATTTCTCCGGTTCAAATCCTTCTATTGGACATGAATCAATTTTTAACTCCGCACATGCGGCCATTGCATTTCCAAGAGCGATGTAGGTTTGTTTGGCTGTCCAAGCTTTTACAGTCTCCTCTGGAATCTTGCCGATAGTAGATTTCATAAAATCACCATAACCAGAAAGGTTTTCCAATGCAATTCCTTGAACATCGGATTTCAATTTCAAGTATTGGTCGATATACTCTGGAGTTACTTTGTTGAAATTGCAAAAAATCAAAAGATGTGAAGCATCTGTAATTTGACTTTGCCCCCATGAAACAGGTTTTAATTGCTCACGAATTTCTGGGTTTTCAATTACTAAAACTTTATAGGATTCTAATCCGTAAGAGGTTGCAGATAAGCTAATGGCCTCTTGAATTATTTCTAAATCTGAATTCGAAACTTTTTTGGTTGGATCGAATTTCTTGGTGGCATAACGCCAGTTTAAATTTTCTATAATTGACATAATTTTTTAATTAAGTTGCATTGGTACTTCCATCAGAAGGATTTTACTTTTTGCTTTTGATTTTATTTTTATTTCGTTCGTATCCCAAATGCCCATGCCATCTCTAGCAGATAGGTTTTGATCTTGAATTTCTGATTCTCCTTCAATAATGAAAGCATATACTCCGTTTTTCGAATCTTTTACGGAATAAACAAATGTTTCATTAGCGTTTAATTCACCTAAATGAAACCAAGCATTTTGATGTATCCAAACGCCATCATCCGATTCATTTGGAGATAAAATTTGTTTGAATCCATTAACTGAATTTGCCTTGTTAATTTCCAATTGATCGTATCGTGGAGTAACCTGTTGTTTGTTTGGAATTACCCAGATTTGAAGTAATTTCAAATCTTGGTCTTTGTTTTTATTATACTCACTGTGTTGAATTCCCGTACCTGCACTCATAACTTGAATTTCACCGGGATTGATAATTCCAGAATTACCCATGCTGTCTTTATGCTCTACTTGACCACTTAAGGGAATTGTAATAATTTCCATGTTGTTGTGAGGGTGTGTCCCAAAACCCATTCCTGGAGCAATTTGGTCATCATTCAATACGCGAAGCACACCAAAATTCATTCGGTCAGGATTGTAGTAATTAGCAAAACTAAATGAATGATTTGCCTTAAGCCATCCGTGGTTAGCTTGACCCCTCGTATTTGACCTGTGTATTACTGTTTTCATCGTTCTAATCTCCTTATTAGGTAGATGGTTGAAACCTATTTGTTTATTCAAATCTTCTTTTGGATCAGAAGATGTGGAAGTAGCAAATACAGAAGGGGAAGCAACCCCAACTGTACTTGCAATAATTGCCTTTTTTATAAATTCTTTTCGTTTCAAAATCTGTAGATGGAAGAATTATTTAGGAGAAACTACTGTAACTTTCAAATTGAAATTATCACTAATTGCTTTGTCTCCCAAATCATCAAAAAAGCTTGTTGAGCCATATCTAACGTTGTATTTTGATCTATCCACATCTACGTTTGCAGTAACCACATGATGTTTTTCTTTTGAGTGAACATGCGCCACAAAGGATTGCGGATGCGTAATACCTTTTATAGTTAAATCTGCTGTTACGTTGTATGTATGCGCTTCTGAACCCTTAGATATTTTGGTCACTTTTATGGTAGCAGTTTTAAATTTTTCAACGCCAAAGAAATCGTCAGAATTTAAGTGCCCAACTAATTTTTGATTGTATTCCCCTTCTAAATCAAGGTCCTTAATAGTGGTCATGTCTGCAACAACCGAACCTCCTGTAAGTTTCCCATCGGTAAAAACTAAATTATTCTCTTTGATTTCAATAGTTCCATTGTGAGAACCACCGATTACTTTAGAACCTGTCCACTCGATTACAGACTTTTCTGGGGTTGCTGCCATGTTTTTATTGGCTTTAATTGTAAATGCACTTAACCCGATAACGGCTAATCCTAATCCTAAAATTAAACTTGATTTTTTCATTGTTTTTGGTTTTATTTATTATTAATTGTTTTTGTAATTCTTGTATTTATTCTCTTATTTTATCCAGTAAGAAGGCCAATTTCTCGGCTTCTTTTGATGTGAGTTTATCTTGTAATTTATTGTCGGCTTCTTCAAAGTCCGTGGCCAATTTTTCAATTAATTTTATTCCGGGTGAGGTGATGATAATTTCCACTTTTCTTCTGTTATTTTCACAAATAGAACGTTCTACTAAACCTTTTAAGCGCAATTTTTCAATCATTCGCGTAGTATTACTCATTTTATGAACCATTCTTTCCGAAATATCTTGAAGGTTTATTGGGTTCCCTTTTTGACCTTTTAAAATGCGTAAAATATTGTATTGCTGTTCTGAGATACCAAACGGTTTTAATAATCTATTAATTCTTTCCGACATCCAAGCTCCGGTAAACACAACATTTAGTGTGGCCCGTTGGTATGGATTATGGATAATGCTCATCTTTAGTTCGTCTTCTAATTTCATGACAACAATTGTATAGACAACAATAGTACATACATTTATTTAAATAATCCAAACGTTTTGTATTTTTTTAACCTCTTGATAACAAATTGAAAGGTCATGAAGGTTTCAAAAACCTACAAATAATTTGAAACTCAATATACTACCTACATTATTCGAATAATTAGTTTTGCAGCCTTAAAAAAACAACCATGATTTCAGTCGATGCAATAGGTGTAGAGTTCAGTGGAAGAACATTGTTTAGTGATGTCTCATTTTCTATTAATGATAACGACAAAATTGCCCTTATGGGTAAAAACGGGGCAGGGAAGTCGACCATCATGAAAATAATTGCGGGTGTTCAAAATGCCAATAAAGGCAAAATACGTGCCCCAAAGGATGCAATTATTGCGTATTTGCCACAGCACTTATTAACCAACGACAATTGCACCGTATTTGAAGAAGCGTCTAAAGCGTTTGGGCAAATTTTTGAAATGCGTGAAGAGATTGACACATTAAATAAAGCCCTAGAAACACGCACCGATTATGAGTCGGATGAGTACATGAAAATTATTGAAAAGGTTACTGAGCTTGGTGAAAAATTTTACGCGATAGAAGAAATAAATTATGATGCGGAGGTGGAAAAAGCCTTGCAGGGTCTTGGTTTTAAGCGGGAGGATTTTACCCGACCAACAAGTGAGTTTAGTGGTGGGTGGAGAATGCGAATTGAACTAGCTAAAATTTTATTACAAAAACCCGATTTAATTTTATTGGATGAACCTACCAACCATATTGATATTGAATCGGTAGTTTGGTTAGAAGATTTTTTAATAAACAAAGCGAAAGCAGTTGTAGTGATTTCGCATGATAGAGCGTTTATTGACAATGTGACCAATAGAACCATTGAAGTCACTATGGGTAGGATTTATGACTATAAGGCAAATTATAGTCATTATTTGCAATTACGTGAAGACAGAAGAGCGCATCAAATAAAAGCGTACCAAGAGCAGCAAAAGTTTATTGCAGACAATATGGCCTTTATTGAAAGGTTTAAAGGAACGTATTCTAAAACCAATCAGGTAAATTCTCGCGAGCGAATGCTGGAGAAATTACAAATCATTGAAATTGATGAAATAGATAACTCGTCATTAAAATTACGTTTTCCACCAGCTAAACGATCTGGTGATTATCCGGTGGTTGCAGAAAATTTATCAAAAAGCTACGGTGAAACCCTTGTTTTTCAAAATGCTAATATGAGCATTGAACGCGGTGAAAAAGTATCGTTTGTTGGACGAAATGGGGAAGGGAAATCCACCATGATAAAAGCGATAATGGGCGAAATTGATTTTGATGGAAAATGTGCTTTAGGGCATAATGCTGAGGTTGGATATTTTGCCCAAAATCAAGCATCTTTACTGGATCCTGAGTTAACTATTTTTCAAACTATTGATGATGTCGCTAAAGGAGATGTAAGAACTCAAATAAAAAATATTTTGGGTCGGTTTATGTTTAGCGGGGATGATATCGATAAGAAAGTTGGAATGCTTTCCGGAGGAGAGAAAACGCGATTAGCAATGGTGAAATTGTTACTTGAACCTGTTAACGTTTTAATACTGGATGAGCCCACCAACCATTTAGACTTAAAGTC
>JBFFMY010000018.1:0-47417 GCA_041563475.1 Salibacteraceae bacterium | reverse complement strand
TCGGAGTTATTATCCTGATAATTTAAGGGTAAATTGAGTTTAGTTTTTATATCCGAATATTTGGTTGGCAAAGGCACCCCAGAAATCGTGGTTCCAATTCCAACTTCTGTCCAACTTGAGGAAGATTGTTTTGAAAACAGAAAGTTATTGGTCATGGAAATAAAACCTCCTAAATCGATATCAGCTGTTAATTTCGCTTCTGTTGCCTGATAGGAAGGAGTTAGGGGGTTATTAAACAAGAATTGGTAAAAAATAGGGGCGTTGGAAACTAATTCATAAATGAAGGTATCGCGTTGTGTTCGTTCTAAATTTGTGTAATCCCAAGTGTAATTGGCTCCAGTTTCCGATATGTCAAAACCTGTTCCTATTGCGGAAGATCGATAGTATTCTTGACCTGCTTTAGGCAAATCGGTTTGGGTAATGGTGATTTGACCAAAAGAAGTTACCGAAATAAATATAAATGTGAGGAGCAAAATATTTTTCATGTAGAACCGATTTTCATCAAATGTAATTAATTTACAGAAAGAAAAAACCGTTTTGATTAGGGTCAAAACGGTTTTTAAAACGGGGTCGATATTTGAATTCACATCCAACTATCGATGATGAAAACTTAAAGTACAAACCTACTTGTAGGAAATGGTGCAAACAATAGGGGACAGCCCCTAATTTCGAGTAATTCGTCTAAGATTGTAGATTCTCTAACTCTAATTCTTGTTTCTCCCAAGCCGACATTATGTTTTCTAATTCTCTGGATTTGTCAGCGTGCTTTTGATATAAATCTTGAGGGTTGTCAGCTGCATTTTTAGCAATTTTAGATTCAATTTCAGAAATTTCGTTTTCTAAACGTTCTATTTTTTTCTCCGAATTTTGAACTTCCTTTTGCAATTTTCGGATGCTCTTGTCTCGTTCTTTTTTCTGTTCGTAGGATTCTTTTTCTTGGGTGGCTTGTTTCACTAGTTTGCTCACCTCTTGTTTTAAAGATTTATTTCCAGAAGTTTCAAATTCCCGAAAACTTTCTGATTGATGTTTTCTTAGGAAATCACTAATAGGACCTAAATGTTCTTGCACTTTTCCGTGAATAAACTCAAAGGTTTTATTTGTTAAACCATCTAAAAAGTCACGATCATGAGAAACAACAACCAAAGTTCCGTTGTATTCCAAAAGCGCTTTTTTCAGCATTTCCTTGGAAGCAATATCCAAGTGATTTGTAGGTTCATCCATTACCAAAAGGTTCCTTGAAACCAATAGCATTTTAGCCAGAGCTAATCTTGATTTTTCACCTCCAGAAAGCACTTTTACTTTTTTGTCCATATCATCCTCCATGAATAAAAAAGTTCCAAGAAGCCCACGCATCCTTGCCGGGTTGGTCCATTCGTTGGTGGCAATATTTTCAATGGTTTGATATACTGTAATTTCCGTATCCAACGTGTTTTCTTGAACTTGAGCGTAGTAATTCATTTCTACGTTGTGCCCTAAAGTAATTGTTCCTTTGTAATCTTCGTTTTCACAGAAAAGCTTAAGAAACGTAGACTTACCCATACCGTTTTGCCCAACCAAAGCAATTTTTTCTCCACGATTGACCTCTAGGTTGACATCTGTAAAAATTTGGTTTTTCCCATATGCTTTGGCCACATTCTCAGCCTTTAAAACTACTTGACCTGCACGTTTTGCTTCTGGAAATCGGAATTGAATACTGCTATTATCTACAATATCAATTTCAATTCGTTCTACCTTATCTAACTGTTTCTGTTTAGATTGAGCAGCTTTGGCCTTCGTTGCTTTGGCTTTAAACCTGGAAATAAATTTTTCTTGCTGCTTTATATAGTCTTGTTGGTTTTTTTGTGCTCTAAGCTGTTGGTCAATTCTTTCGGCCCGTAATGTTAAGTATTTCGTATAGGGGACTTTATAATCGAATGTTTTTCCTTGTACAATTTCAATGGTGCGATTGGTCACATTATCCAAAAACATTTTATCGTGAGAAATCATCATGATTGCTCCAGCGTAATTCGATAAATAGTCTTCCAACCAAATAATGGCTTCAATATCTAAGTGGTTGGTGGGCTCATCCAATAAAAGGAGGGAAGGGCGTATTAAAAGTAATTTTGCCAATTCCACCCGCATTTGCCATCCCATACTGAATTGGTTCATGCGCATTTGAAATTTATCGCGCGTAAAACCCAATCCAATTAGAATTTTTTCGGCCTCGCTTTCCGGATTCCCATGATCAATAATGTCTAAACGCTCATGTTTTTCCGTTAAATCATGAATGAGTTGATGGTATTCTTCACTTTCATAATCGGTACGGGTTTCCAGTTGATGGTTGATATGGTCGATTTCCTCTTTTAGAGTATTGGCTTCCTGAAACGCACTTAATGCTTCATCAATCACCGATTTTTCCGATTGAAAAAGCAGTTCCTGGGCTAAATAACCTAGACTTTCATCCGATGGAATGGTAATGGAGCCAGAATCTACTTTTTGGCGACCCATTATAACTTTCATTAACGTTGATTTTCCGGCACCATTCTTTCCAACTAAACCAATTCTATCTTTTGTATTTACCAAAAAAGAAATATCCTTAAACAAATCAATTCCCGAAAATGAAACACTTATACCATTTACACCTATCAAAACGTACTTTTTTTATCTATGAAATTAGGAGGTGCAAAATTAACCTATCCATTAACTTAAAGGCTACCGTATTTTAGAATTAAGTTACTTTTGAAAACTTAAACCAGAGTCATGAAAAATATAGTGCTTTTTTTCCTTTTTCTTCCTTTACTAGGATTCTCACAACCGTTAGATTTTTCAACTAAAACATTTGATTTTCAATCGGTTTACTTTCCGAATACCGATAGTTTGAAATTAACTATCAATAATACTTCAGGATATTCTATTGGAATTGAAGGGGTCTCTGTTTTTTCTTCTTATGGAATAAAGCCATTTTTTGTAAAAGATTCTGTTTTCACTATTGTTTCGTCAGGTTCTCAAGATGTGTGGATATATTTTCAACCAGAGCAAAATATTTTGCATCAAATGTATGCGGTTGTGCATACCGATTTTAGAGGCGATTACCTCATTAAACTGGATGGGAAAGGATTATTTTACAACACCTATTACGACAACACCTACAATAAAACGGAGCAAGATTTAAAGTCCTCGTTAAAATCAATTCTTAATTCTGGAGCGGTTGACCTGGGGTATAATGGCGGTAGAGATGAAATGTTTATGGTGTTAGATAATAAAAAAGTGAATGGACAAGGAGCCACTCAAAATACGATTGAAGGAGTTTATACAGGACAATTAATTATTGGGTATACCTCACGTACAGATGCGCAAAATCAAGGGTTCAATACCGAACATACATTTCCACAGGGATTTTTCAATAGTAACTTTCCAATGAAAAGTGATATTCACCATTTGTATCCAACCAATGCAGCGGCTAATAGTGCGAGAGGGAACTTACCCTTTGGCGTAGTAACAGGTACTCCAACTTGGAGCGTTGGGGGATCAAAGGCGGGAAATGGAGTTTTTGAACCTCGAGATGTCCATAAAGGCCAAGTGGCACGAGCCATGTTTTATTTTGTGCTGCGTTACCAAGATTACTCTAATCACTTACAAGGGCAAGAGGCTATTTTACGTTCGTGGATGAATACCTATCCGCCAACAACCATTGATACAAAACGAAACGATGATATTGCCAGTGTGCAAAAAAACCGAAATCCATTTGTTGATTATCCACAATTCATAAAAAGAATTACCAAAATTTCCGGAAATTCTACGGCTACTCCAGTGGAAGGGGTTTTTGTGTCTCGCGACACGGTGGATATGCGTTTTCAATTGGATAGTTTAAAATATACGTTGAGTATTGTGAATACGGGAAACCAGTTAGTAGAATTAACGGATTTTGTGATTTCAAATACGACCAATTTTCATTTTGAAAATGCCATGAGCGATATGGGTTTATTGCCAGGTGAGGCAGTTGAAATCGTTTTAGGAGTAAATCCGCAAACCAACACAACGGTTTCGGAGCAACTAACCTTTAATACCAATATTACCGGCATGCCCAGTGTTTCCATTGCGCTTCTAGGAGAGTGGAATACCGTTTCTGTTCCAGAAATAAATAAGGATTCTGAATGTGTTATTTATCCAAACCCCACTTCAAATTCGTTTAAAATTGCGTGGGATGGACATGATAATTATGAATTGGAGGTTTATGATGTTTTAGGCAAACGCGTTTATTTTGAAGAAAATATGAACCAAATCAAGGAATTAAACGTTCGCCAATTTTCTACCGGTATTTATGTTGTGAAAGTTACGGCAGGCAATCAAATTTCCATCAAAGAATTGGTGGTGAAATAAGGATGTTTTACTTTAATTTATCCTTAAACTTCGCTTGAAATTTTTCTACTTTAGGTCGCACTACAAACTGACAATACTGCTCCTCTCCGTGTAAATTGAAATAATTAGTGTGGTAATCTTCCGCAGGATAAAATGTTTCAAATGGAGTTATTTCGGTTACTATGGGATTCATGAATGTACCGGAAGAGTCTAGTTGTTTTTTATAATCTTCCGCGATTTTTTTCTGAATTTCGGAAGTGTAATAAATGGCGGATCTATATTGTGTACCCACATCATTTCCTTGTCGATTCAATGTCGTTGGATCATGAACTTTCCAAAAAATTTCCAAAATTTCTGCAAATGAAATAACCTCAGGGTTAAATACTATTTCCGCTACTTCGGCATGACCGGTAGTTCCGTTGCAAACCTCTCGATACGAAGGGTTTTTAACAAATCCGCCACTAAATCCTGATTTGACTGATTCTACTCCTTTTAATTGTTGAAAAATGGCTTCAATACACCAAAAGCATCCCGCACCTAAAATGGCAAATTCAGATTTATTATTCTCCATAATCGTATTTGGTTTAATTATTCAAAAGTAGAATAACTAACAAGATGTTGTAGGAAAAAGTAAACTCGGTTTTTTAAAAAAAAGTAGAATCCCATTCAAATTCAATGCTTTAAAATATTTACTTTAGAGCAATTCAAATTTTATCTTAGCTATGAAACATTTTTACACTCTTACCGTATTATTTATTTTGAGCAGTTTTGGCCATTCTCAGTCGTATAATTTTGATGCATTAACCAATGGAGCAACAGGCACTTTCGCAAATGGTTGGGTAGGCACCCCAACAACGGGTTACAGTTGGCGTGCGCGTGCAGATTCAACTCTTTCCCAAGGAACAGGGCCAAGGTTTGATCATACACTTGGGAACGCCTCTGGAATTTATTTATATGTGGAAGCATCGTCTCCTGCAGCGGCTGGTGATACTGCTGTGTTAACGAGTCCGAGCATTTCCTCCATTGGTTTTGTGAATCCTGGATTAAGCATTTGGTACCATATGGCGGGTACAGGAATGGGAAACTTATATATTGATGTGTATAGTGGTAGTTCATGGACTTTAAATGTGGATTCATTAATTGGGCCGCAACAAACATCACCCACATCTCCTTGGTTAAATAAAATTGTTAATGTGGGCTCTTTTACAACTCCTGTTCAAGTGAGATTCAGAGCCGTTTATGGTGCTTCTTGGTCTGGTGATATGGCTATTGATGATATAAGTATTGTTGAAATGCCTGCATATGACGCAAATTTCTTGGAATTAGTTCCTTCGCATTTCTACTACATGATACCTGTAGAACAAATTCAACCCATGAGTTTTACGAGTGAGGTAAAAAATGATGGTGCAGATACCCTTACTGGTGTAACGGTTTCTGGAACGATTAATACCACACCACTATCGGGTTCACTAGCTCAACTTACTCCCGGGCAACAAAGTAATATTGCTTTGACTCCTTCGTACACTCCAGCTGGTAGTGGTCTTTTTATTGGGAATTTCACTGTTTCTATAAATGAAATGGATACCATAAACTATAATGATTCTTCGGAAATAAAATTTGAAGTATCGGATACCATTATGGCGAGAGAAGATGGAGATGTGAATTTAGGAATTGGATTTACGGGTACGGGTGAACTTGGGCAGGTTTTTGAAATTTTCAATACCGATTCATTAAGCTCAGTCTCCTTTAAATTGGTAAATCCAGATATTTCACCTACCGGGCCGGAAACATTAAAGTTAAAATTATATGGGTGGAATACTACGACCAATTTACCTGGTGCAATAATTGATTCTACAGCGATTTTCACGATACCTTCTTCAGCTTCTACTTGGTATACTATTCAGTTTACATGCGATAGAATTTTGGACCCAGGAAAGTACTTTATTGCCGTTGAACAATTAACGGTTACAAATGTTGCCTTAGGGTATACCCCTGATTTTTATGAAGAAAATTCGGTATATTATAATATTGGTACGGGTTGGACTGATTTAGCAAGTGCTGGATTTAGTGTTGCATTAGGTATCCGAGCTAATTTAGGGGTGGTTTCATTTCCAAGTGTTAGTTTAGGAAATGATACCGGCTATTGTGCGAATGGGAATGTGGTGGTTACTGCTCCTTCGGGATGGTCATCTTATTTATGGAGTAATGGGGTTACATTGAGTTCTTCAACGGTGACTGCAGCTGATTCCAATTTTTGGGTGGAAGTGACGGATGTCCGTGGATGTAAAGTTCGAGATACAATTATTGTTGCGGAATTTCCTAACCCAACAGTAAATTTACCTGCTAGTGCAGGAGTTTGTGATAATAACTTTATTACTCTCGCAGCGAATAACGACCCAACCTATACCTACATATGGAACAATGGTTCTACAGATTCGAGTATCACCGTAAATACAAGTGGCTTTTTTGCCGTTACGATTACCAATACATTAGGTTGTTCAAGTACTGGATTTGTTTCGGTTGTAGCTGGTTTAACACCTGTTGCGCAAATTGGAATGTACCCCATTAATTTTTGTACGGGATTAAGTACCTCGGTAACTGCTGCTGGAAGTGGGAATATTTACCAATGGAGCAACGGAACAACGGGTAAAACAACACAAATCAGCCAAGCTGGACCTGTTTATTTAACGGTAACCTCTCCAGGGGGTTGCGTAGCTTATGATACCTCTTTAGCTGTAGAAGTAAGTAATCCGCTTGTTATATTATCGGATACCGCATTAAGTTATTGCGATAACTCGGTCGGTTCTTTATCTGTAAACACGCTATCTGGAGCATCTTATTTATGGTCAACTGGAGATACTATTCCAAGTATTTCTGGAAATATTTCTGGGTTGTATTGGGTTTCGACAACGGTAAATGGATGTACTTCCAGTGATTCGGGAATGGCAACTGTTTTAGTTTCTCCAATAGTCGATTTAGGGAAGGATACCACAATTTGTAATACGGAGTCCTATACTTTAGATGCTGGAAGTGGATCGAATTTTACATGGAATACGGGAGCTACTACCCAAAGTATAGTTGTGAATACCTCAGGAACCTATTCCGTTATTGTTGAAAATGCTCAAGGATGTACGGATGCCGATACGGTTAATGTTACAGTGGAAGTATGTGCGGGTATTTTTAATCAAAATGGAAATGAGATTCAAATTGGATTATATCCGAATCCAGCAACTCAAATCATAAACATTAATGTAGATCCACGTTTGATTAACGCAACCATTGAAATTATAGATGCCAAAGGTGCTTATGTGTATAACGGACAAATTTCTAATGAAATCGAAACCATAGACGTGACATCATGGGCTGCGGGGATGTACACCTTGAAAGTAATTTCTGAAAATGATTTTTATTCCACAAAATTTGTTGTGAAACATTAGGAAAGTAAAGTTTAAATTTGGAATAAGTCGCTTGTTTCAAGCGACTTATTTTTTGCGCTACTCATTTATTTACCCAAATGACTAAATTATTCAGATAATTATATTGTCAATCGAAAAGTTTGCCGCACTTTTGTTACCCAAATGGGTAAATTATGGCGTTAGGGACGCAAGAAAAAATTTTAGAAGCTGCACATTCCTTGTTTGAGGAAAAAGGATTTAGTGGGGTGACAATGCGTGAAATTTCTGATAAATCAGGAATGAATAAAGGTTTGTTGCATTATTATTTTAAATCTAAACAAGCCATTTTCATAGGGGTTTTCAAAAGTGTAATCCGAATAATGTTTGTGAATATTTCGGGTATTTTGGAAAGAACAGATATCGATTTCGATACTAAAATTGAATTAATGATTGACGCTTACTACGGCATGTTGACAAAACACCCGAAACTTCCATTATTTGTGCTTTCCGAACTTTCGAAAATGAAAGAATTTACTTCCAATACGGAAATCCCAAATACACTTAAGGATGCATCTAAATTAATTGAGGAAAATTTAGGGAAGTATAAAAAGGTTAACGAGGGAGATGGTTTTCATTTCTTAATAAACTTAATTTCCTTATGTGTTTTTCCCTTCATTGCTCAACCGATGTTACAGGTTATTAAACCGAATAAGGAAGAAAGTTATTCGGATTTCCTCGCTTCCAGAAAATCACATATTAAGAACATTTTAATACACGCATACAAATGAAACGACTTCTAATAATTCTGGCTTTTTCGTTTTCTATTCTCGATTTGAGTAGTCAAGAGGTAATAAATTTAGATAACTGCGTAGCACATGCATATAAGAAATATGAATTTGATAAAATCAGTCAGTCGTATTCTCAATCTGCAGAATTAGCTCAAAAGAATGTCACCAATAATTGGTATCCTAAATTGACCTTAGATGGAACATTTACATATCAAAATGAAAATATTAGTATTCCCGTAGCTTTTCCCATAGCTGGATTCGAAGCTCCGGTGGCGCCTTTAAACATTAATAGATTGGTAGTTAATATCAATCAAACCATTTATGATGGAAGTGTGAGTTCAAGTTTGAAAAAAGTTGAATCTGCTAAAAACGAAACCAATCAAAAACAAGTAGAAATTGACAAAATTCAGGTAAGAACGCGCGTGACTCAGCTATTTGTTACCGCAAATTTAATGGACGCAAATGTGCAATTGTTAGAAGATAAAAAAGAGGTAGTGGAAAGCCGCTTATCGGTATTAAGGGCGGCACAAAAATCAGGGGCTATTTCTACCGTAAATGTAAAGTTGTTGGAAGCGGAATTAATGCAACTAAATCAAATCATTTTTGAAAGTCAGTACGGAGTTAAATCTGCAAAATCATCCTTAAGTGAATATACTGGATTGAAAATTTCAGAAAATACCGTATTAGAGATGCCAAATCCGCAAGTAACTTTTACGGATGATGTTTCTCAACGTGCCGAACTGAAACTATTTGATGTGCAAATGTCTTCACTAGAGGCTCAATCGGGATTGGTTGGAACAAATAGATTACCCAAAGTAGGCTTTTTTGCTACGGTTGGAGCAGGTAATCCAGGGTACGACATTTTTAAAGAGAATATTAGCCCTATGGCCATGGTGGGATTAAATTTTCAATGGAGTATTTGGGATTGGAATAAAACGAAGAATCAAAAACAAGTTTTCACAATCAATCAGGAAGTATTGCAATTTAAAAAGAACCAAGCTACAACTCAATTTGAATCCGAGTTAATGGTTCAGAAATTAGAGATTGAAAAAATGAATCAGTTGTTGATTAATGATCAAGAAGTGATTAAAATGCGGGAGGAAATTACCCTTATTCGCTCGCTGGAACTTGAAAGTGGATCGATTACCACTACACAATATTTAGACGAATTAAACAAAGAAAATGAAGCTAAGCTCAATTATAAAATGCATGAATTAAAGTTAGGTTTAGCCAAGTTAAATTACTTAATCATACAAGGTTTATAGTTATGAAATTACTAGAAAATATCTCAATGAAAAAAATAATAGGAATTAGCATGTTACTTCTATTGGTGGGAGTTACATCGTGTGATAACGGAGAAGGAATAGCCAACGGTTATGGAAATTTTGAAGCCGATGAGGTAGTAGTTTCTGCCAAAGTACCGGGTGAAATTATTGTCTTCATGGTTAATGAAGGAATGAAATATAAAATGGGAACTTTAGTAGGGGTAATAGATACAGTTCCCTATCATTTACAGCGTTCTGAATTGGCGGCAAATAAAAAGGCTTTATCGAGTAAATTTTCTGGAGTCGATGCACAATTGGTAGTTCTTAAAACGGAAAAATCCAATCTAGAAAGAGAGCAACGAAGATTAGTGGAATTAGTTTCTGCAGGAGCTGCTACATCTCAACAATTAGAGGATATAGAAGGAAAAATTAAAGTTTTAAATGGACAAATTTCGAGTGTTAGAACACAAAACCCTTCTATTCATAGTCAAATAGATGCCATTGATTCAAAGTTGGCGCAACTTGAAAATACGATTGAAAATTGCAAAATCACTATTCCAGTTTCAGGGGTAATATTGAATAAAATTGCCGAAAATCACGAATATACAGGACCCGGAAAACCATTGTTTAAAATAGCAAATGTTAGTGAGTTGAATTTGCGGGTGTATTTATCCCCAAACCAAATAGCTAAAATTGAATTAGGTCAAGAAGTTATCGTTAAAATAGACGGTCAAAACGGTGAAATGATGGATTACCCTGGAACTATTTCTTGGGTATCTAGTGAGGCAGAGTTTACACCTAAAACCATTCAAACTAAAGAAACACGTGTAGACTTAGTTTATGCAGTGAAAATTAGAGTAAAAAATGATGGTGCGCTTAAAATAGGAATGCCAGCTGAGTTGTGGCTTTAAACGGCACGTTAGTCATCATTAGAATTGAGATTATCCCTATAGAAATATTACGGAAAAAACAATGGTAACATTTGAAAATGTATGCAAATCGTATAACGGCATTGAGGCTGTTCGAAACATTAACTTTATGGTTAATGAAGGCGAGTTATTTGGGCTTATTGGTCCTGATGGGGCGGGAAAAACTACACTTTTTCAAATGCTAACTACCGTTTTGCTTCCTGATTCTGGATCTATAACCTTTAATGGGAAGGATGTTGTTGAAGAATATAAGTATGTTAGAAAATCTGTGGGATACATGCCGGGAAAATTTGCGTTGTATCAGGATTTAAGCGTGACAGAGAATTTAAACTTTTTTGCCACAATTTTTGGGACTACTATCCAAGAGAATTATGAAGTAATTAAAGATATTTATCAGCAATTAGAACCCTTTGGTGATAGACGGGCTGGCGCCTTGAGTGGGGGTATGAAGCAGAAGTTAGCGTTAAGTTGCGCGTTGATTCATAGTCCTTTAGTTTTAGTTTTAGATGAACCTACTTTTGGTGTTGATGCAGTTTCCCGGTCAGAATTTTGGGAAATGCTAAAAACCCTTAAAAAACGAGGAGTGACCATTTTGGTTTCCACACCCTACATGGATGAAGCGGTATTATGTGATCGCGTAGCTTTAATTCAAAAGGGTACTATTTTAAAAATTGATACTCCTAGAGCTATTGAACAAAGTTTCGAAAGGAATATATATATCATAAAAACCGAAAAAGTGTATCCGATATTGCAGGTTCTTCGTAATGATCTGGGCTTAGAACATAGTTTCACTTTTGGTCAAGAAATCCATGTGTATTCGGATCAAGAATTAGATGTGGAATCCCTGAGAGTAACATTGTCAAAAACCACTAAATTATCCCTCACCATTGGTAAAGGAGAGGCAACAATTGAAGATTGTTTTATGGACCTAATGGTTCGAGGAGGATTAACAGAAAAAGTGGATAGTTAATGAAAAATGAATTTGTAATATCAGCCAATAAGTTGACGAAGGAATTTGGTGATTTCGTAGCGGTAGACAAAATTTCTTTTGATGTTACAAAAGGCGAGATATTTGGGTTTTTGGGGGCCAATGGAGCGGGAAAAACAACCGCGATAAAAATGCTTTGTGGATTATCTAAACCTACGAGGGGTGAAGCAACCATAGCTGGATTTGATATTTATACTGATTTTGAAAATATTAAGAAAAATATTGGCTACATGAGTCAACATTTTTCTTTGTACCAAGATATGACCATCAATGAAAATATTCGGTTTTATGCGGGGATTTATGGTTTAACGAACAAAGAAATAAAAGAACGCAGAAACCAATTAATAGAAAGTTTAGGGCTTGAATTATATGCAAATAGAATGGTGGCCGATTTGCCGTTAGGATGGAAACAAAAATTAGCCTTCTCTATCGCGATTATTCATCAACCAAAAATTGTTTTTTTAGATGAACCTACGAGTGGAGTAGATCCAATTACCAGAAGGCAATTTTGGGAATTAATATATCAAGCGGCTGAGCAGGGGATAACTGTTTTTGTTACCACGCATTATTTAGAAGAAGCAGAATATTGTGATAGGGTATCTATTATGGTTGATGGTGAGATGAAAGAGTTAGACACTCCGAATAATTTGATGAAAAAGTATTCTAAGGATACGATGCAAGATGTGTTTTTACAACTTGCGGTTCGCGCAACAAGAAAAGAAGATTAAATATTCAATACCAAGCCTAAACAGATTGTAAGGCAAAAAGATGAAAAAATTTATCGCATTTGTAACAAAGGAGTTTAATCACATTTTTCGTGATACGCGAACTTTAGTGGTTCTTTTTGGAATGCCCATAGCACAGTTATTGCTTTTTGGTTTTGCCATTACAACAGAGGTTAGTAATGCAAAAATTGCTATTTATGACCCAGAGCCAAGCCAGTTCAGTAATCAATTAACCCAAAAATTAACATCTTCCGACTTTTTTAGTTTAGCCCAAAACATACAAAAATCATCGGATATTGATGCGGTTTTAAAAGCCTCCAAGGCTAAATTGGTGGTAGTTTATCCAAAAGATTTTGAGACCAAATTTATGAACGGTAGTGCCAATATTCAATTAATAGCAGATGGCTCCGATCCAAATCTGGCAAGTATTTTAACCGCCAGTGCAAGTGCTATTATTATGACTTGGACAAAAGGTAAAATGCCAATTGAAACACAAATTGAGACTATCAATAATGAAGTTCGTTGGCATTATAATCCTAGTTTAAAGAGTGCATCTACGTTTGTTCCTGGAGTAGTAACTATTATTTTAATGTTGGTTTCAGCTATGCTTACCTCCATTTCGATCACGCGAGAAAAGGAGCTAGGTACCATCGAAATATTGCTGGTATCTCCGTTAAACCCCGCAATGATAATTATTGGAAAGGTGACTCCGTTTATTATTCTTTCTCTGTTAAATGCGGTAATTATTTTGGGAGCTGCTCAGGTTATTTTTGATGTTCCCATTAATGGAAGTGTACTTTTATTATTACTGGAAAGTCTATTGTTTATAATCGTTTCCTTAGGATTGGGAGTGCTAATTTCAACGGTGTCACAAACCCAGCAAACCGCGTTGATGCTTTCATTATTTGCCTTAATGTTACCAACCATTTTATTATCTGGTTTCATTTTTCCGATTTCTAATATGCCAATGGTATTACAGGTAATTAGTAATGTAGTCCCCGCCAAATGGTTTTTAATCATTATTAAATCGATAATGCTGAAGGGGGTAGGGATTACTTTCGTTTGGAAGGAAACGATGATTCTTGTATTTATGGCCTTATTTTTTATAGGGTTGAGTATTAAGAAATTTAAAATTCGATTTCAATAATGAGAACCCTATTTTTCATATTACAGAAAGAGTTTTTGCAGATTTTCAGGGACAAAAGCATGTTGCCCATCATTTTTGTTTTGCCCATCGTGCAAATGATAATTTTGACCTTTGCCGCTGATTTTGAGTTGAAACAAATCAAGTATGTATATATTGATAACGATAATACACAAGAAACTAAAGAGTTAATTCATCGTTTTCAATCCTCTGTGTATTTTGAAGAAGTTGGAAGAACACATGATTTTAAGGGCGGAATGGATTTCTTAGATAGAAATAAAGCTACTTTACTTCTTCGTATCCCGCAGGGATTTACCAAAGATTTACAAAACTCCAAAACAGCATCTCTGATGATTGATGTCAACAGTATTGATGGTTTGGCGGCCACATTGTCTTATACCTATGCGCAAGGAATAATCGGACAAATGCAAGATGAAATCCGAATGGAATGGAATGGTTTGCCCGAAAAAATAGCACTTCCCGTTTCAATTCATCCTAGGTATTGGTATAATACGGAAATGGAATACAAAAATTTAATGGTTCCAGGTATTTTGGCATTGTTGGTTACCATGGTTGCAATGTTTTTATCCTCAATGAATTTAGTTCGTGAAAAAGAAATAGGCACTATTGAACAAATTAATGTGACCCCCATTCGCAAGGTTCATTTTTTATTGGGTAAATTAATTCCATTTTGGATTATAGCTCTTTTTGAACTTACGTTTGGTTTAGTGGTAGGTAAATTACTTTTTGACATACCAATGGAGGGAAGTTTACCCTTATTGTATGGTTTTACTGCCATTTATTTATTGGTAGTTTTAGGTATTGGATTATGGATTTCAACCATCACGGACACCCAACAACAGGCTATGTTTATTGCGTGGTTTTTTATAGTAATTTTTATTTTAATGAGTGGTTTGTTTACACCGGTTGAAAACATGCCAAGTTGGGCGCAAGAAATTACACGAGCCAACCCAATTGCCTATATGGTTAAGGTAATTCGTGCCATTTTACTAAAAGGTTCAGGTTTTTCTGACGTGAAGTTTGAGTTTTTATGGATAACGATTTATGCTTTTTTAGTAAACACATTCGCACTATTAAGTTACAGCAAAAGGAATTAGATATAATTTTGATAAAAATTTAAAAAAATGATTAAAAAAATAGTAATTGGATTTGCGGTATTGTTTGTCTTGATTCAGTTTATTAGAATAGATAAAACAAACCCACCTGTAGATTTACAAGAGGATTATATTGTAGTTACAAATGCACCAGAAGAAATTGCAGATATGCTAAAATCTTCTTGTTACGATTGCCATTCCAACGAATCAAAATACCCTTGGTATAGCAATGTGGCTCCCGTTTCTTGGTGGCTAAAGGACCATATTAATGAAGGTAGAGACGAACTTAATTTTTCAAAGTGGGGATCGTATGAAACCAAACGGAAAAAGCATAAAATGGAAGAATCTATTGAAATGATTGAGGAAGGTGAAATGCCATTGCCTCCCTATACCATTACACATAGTGATGCTAAATTATCCGAATTACAGAAACAAAAACTAGTAGACTGGTTCACGTATATAAAAGATAGGAGAATTCAATAACCAAATTCTTTACCCGAAATTGATGAAATCAAAATCGGGCTTTTTTTGGGCCTAAAATAATATCTGTATTTTCGATTCGTTACAATCACAGAATTCCATTTCTGAATGATCAAAAAGGGTGTATTTTATTTGTTTTTGGGTATAGTTGTAATTCTACTTGGAATTACAAGTTTTGTTCTTGCTGTGAACTTCGAGTTTTTTGGGCATATATATAGCCGAAAGGAACTTAAGGAATTTAAAAACCAAACGGCCACCCGAATTTACTCCAGAGATGAGGTTTTGATTGGAAAGTTTTTTGTCAAAAACCGAACTAATATCAACTTTGCCGAAATTCCCACCCATGTTATAGATGCATTGGTTGCCACCGAAGACGCTCGCTATTTCGAACATGAAGGAGTGGATTCAAGAAGTTTAATTCGTGTGCTTTTTAAAACCATTATTTTAAATGATGCTAGTTCTGGTGGTGGAAGTACGATTACCCAACAACTTTTGAAGAATATGTATGGTCGAAAAAAATTTGGACCACTTACCATGTTGGTTAACAAAACCAAGGAGGGGATTTTAGCGCATAGGTTAGAATCCATTTATTCCAAAGAAGAGATTCTTGCCTTGTATTTAAATACGGTCCCTTTTGGGGAGAATGTATATGGTATTGAAACGGCCTCACGTTTGTTTTACAATAAGCCGGCTGTAAAATTGCAGATAGACGAAGGAGCAGTGCTGATAGGGATGTTGAAGGCAAACACCTATTATAATCCTCGGTTGTATCCTGACCATGCACTAACTAGAAGAAATACGGTTCTTTTACAAATGAATAAGTATGGATACATAAATTCTACGGTCTTAGATTCTTTGAAAAGGTTACCCCTCACTTTAGATTATGCCAATTTAGAATCTGAAGGACCCGCAAATTATTTTTTGGTAGAAGTTAAAAAGGAGCTCGAGAAAATTTTACTACATGTCGAAAATACAACGGGAAAGAAGTGGGATTACACGACCGATGGATTACGCGTTAAAACAAGTTTGGATTACCAATTGCAAATTATGGCATTGAATTCTTTTCGGAAACATTTATCTGTAATGCAAAAGAAACTACGTCAACAATACAAATCTGGAAATTCTTTAAAATCTTTAAATGCGCTCATCCAGAAAGAATTAAAGCGAAAGAAATTATTGGACTCAGCCCAAAAAGTACACAAACAAGAAATTTTCACTTGGGATAGTTCTTATGTGGATTCCATAACCACAACAGATAGTATTAAGTTGGCTCTAACTACATTGCAATCTGGATTTGTAGCTATGAATCCAAAAAATGGAGATATTTTAACGTGGGTGGGTGGAATAGATTTTCGAACCCAACCGTACGATCAAATTAATGCGAACCGTCAAATGGCTTCTACATTTAAACCTATATTATATGCAGCCGCTTTAGAAAAGGGAATGAAACCGTGTGATTACTTAAGTAATAATCCTAAAACGTATGTCGATTTTGGTAACTGGAGTCCTTCAAATTATGACAATACGGAGGGCGGAAGCTATTCATTAACAGGAGCTTTAATGCACTCCAAAAATATTCCGACTGTAGATTTACTGTTTCAAGTGGGGTTTGATGATGTGGACTATTTATGGAGAAAATTGGGTTTTTCATATGATTTGGAAAACACACCTTCATTGGCATTAGGAACATCAGATGCTAGTTTGCTTGAGGTTGCTACGGCCTATTCTGTGTTTGCAAATGTTGGATTTAAAGTCAGTCCAAGTACTATTTTATCTATTAAAACTGCAGGTGGAGAGCTGATATATGAAAAGCCAAAGACAACTGAAATGTCACGAATTGTAGAGGAAAGAACGGGTTTATTTTTGAATGAAATATTGCAAAAGGCTATTAATCAAGGCACTGGAGCTTCAATCCGAAGTACGTACAACGTAAATATTGCACTTGCTGGAAAAACAGGAACTTCTCAAAATTTTGCTGACGCATGGTTTGTTGGATATAATCCAGATCTTGTTTTAGCAACTAGAGTAGGGACTTCCAACCCATCCGTTCATTTTAATAACGGAGCCAACGGATCGGGTGGGAGATTAGCATTGCCTTTAGTTGCCTTGACTCTTAGGCAATTGGAAAACAAAAAAGAGCTATTGAAGTTCTATGATTCGGCATTTCTTCCTTTATCCGATAGTTTGCTAGAATCAATGAATTGCCCAGATTTTATGGAGGACTCTGCGTTAGATAAAATTTTAGAATTGTTCAGTAAGGATGAAACAACTATAGAAGAGGAACAAAAGAAAAGGATTAATACTCCCGCGAAAAAACCTTCGAAAAGGAATAAACTGAAAGATCTTTTTAAAAGACGAAAGTAACCAACTAAGACTATTGATATGGAAATTGCCAAACTAGCAAAAATTGATGCCCCAAAGTACTTTAAATCAATGATTGAAGGGATTAATCATACGGAATTATTTGAATCGTTTGAAATTACTAAAAATGAAACCATTCAATTATTTAGTTCTATTCCTGACAACAGGGAGAGTTTTACCTATGCACCTGGAAAATGGAATGTGAAACAACTTGCTCAGCATTTGGTAGATTGTGAACGAATTTTGTGTTATAGAGCTTTGAGTATGGCTCGAAAAGAACGAAAGCAATTGCTAGGGTTTGATGAGGATAGCTATGTGGAAAATGATTTCACAGATACCAGAAATCTACAAGAAATTGTACGTGATTTTGAGTTATGCCGAGATTCAACAATATCCTTATTTAAATCTTTTCATACCGATTCAATTGATTTTAAAGGAAATGCAAATGGTATTGAAATGACCCCTAGATTAATCGGATGGTTTATTACAGCGCATAATTCTCATCACTTGAAGGTGTTGAAAGAAAGGTATTTAGATAAGTGGAATTAATGGCTATAGATACTTCCAAAAAACAGCGAAGCCAATAATAACGGCCGTTATTGCAGACATCAAAACGGCTCCAGCCGCCATATCCTTAATTAATCCTGCTTTGTCGTTCCATTCTGGATGCACCAAATCTACAAGTTGTTCAATGGCAGAGTTGATGATTTCTGATACTAAAACTAATCCAATAGCCAGGAACAAGAGCGCCCATTCTACATTAGAAACCTCAAAATAAAATCCAGCGAATAATACAATAAGAGTTGCTAGTAAATGAATCTTTGCATGGGCTCCACCATAGGTTTTAAAAAACACAAAAACGCCCCGAAAGGCGTTTTTGAAACTATGTATTCTATTTTTTAGGAATGACATTATCCATTCATTGAAATTAGGAATTCATTATTGTCACGTGTGGTTGAAATTCTATCACGTAAGAATTCCATCGCTTCAATTGGATTCATATCTGCAAGATGTTTACGTAAAATCCATAAACGTTGAAGATGTTCTTTACTTAATAATAAGTCATCTCTTCGGGTACTTGAAGAAACAATATCAATAGCTGGGAATATTCTACGGTTAGAAATTTTACGATCTAACTGAAGTTCCATATTTCCAGTACCTTTAAATTCTTCGAAAATTACTTCGTCCATTTTAGAACCTGTATCCGTAAGTGCAGTAGCTAGAATAGTTAACGAACCTCCGTTCTCAATGTTTCTTGCTGCTCCAAAGAAAGCTTTAGGTTTTTGCAGTGCGTTCGCATCCACACCCCCAGAAAGTACTTTTCCGGAAGAAGGAGCAGTGGTATTGTATGCTCTAGCTAAACGTGTAATGGAGTCCAATAAGATCACTACATCATGACCACTTTCTACCATTCTTTTTGCCTTCTCTAAAACAATACCCGCAATTTTCACGTGCTTATCTGCTGGTTCATCAAATGTAGATGCAATCACTTCTGCATTTACATTACGTTTCATATCCGTAACCTCTTCCGGTCTTTCATCAATCAATAGAATGATTAAATATGCTTCCGGATGATTTTCAGCAATGGCGTTTGCAACTTCTTTTAGTAATTGCGTTTTACCTGTTTTTGGTTGTGCCACAATTAATCCACGTTGACCTTTTCCGATCGGACTCACCAAATCAATAATTCGAGTAGAAACCGATCTCGAAGCTTTTCCGGTTGTAATATCAAATTTTTGATCTGGAAAAAGAGGTGTTAAATAGTTAAATGGTACTCTGTCACGCACTTGTTCAGGAGTTCTACCATTAATAAAATGAACTTTTACCAATGGAAAATATTTTTCTCCTTCTTTAGGAGGTCTAACCGAACCTTCAATAGTATCACCTGTTTTTAGACCAAACAAGCGAACTTGAGCAGTTGAAACATACACATCATCCGGAGATGATAAGTAATTGTAATCAGATGAACGCATAAAACCATACCCATCCGACATAACCTCAATCACGCCTTCAGTTTTTATACTGTCTCCAAAATCATAGGAAAATTCAGCAGGCTTTTGATCCTCTTTATTTCTGTTTTGATTTTGATTTCGGTTCTGATTTTGGTTTCTATTCCCTGGGTTTCGTTCTCTTTGACCACGATTAGACGGATTATTATCCGTTTTTACTGTTTGATCAATTTTTTTGCGAATTCTGTCTCCAGGTTTTTTATCACTCGCTTCCGTAGGTTTTACTTCTTCCGTGGGTGTTTGCTTTTGGGCGACCACGTTTTCAATAGGTTTGTTTTCAGCGGTTGCAGGTTCAGTAACCTTTACTGGATTTTTATTTTCCGTTTTCAATTCTGTTTCTTTGGGTTTAATAGGCGCTTTTTTATAAGCAGTTAAGTTTGGTGCGGACCCTTTCTTTTGAGCCATTCTTTGTTGAACCTTTGCTAACAAGTCCATTTCGATTTGGCCTCCGGTATTTTTATCCTCTTTTTTTATCTCTTCCCTTTTTTCCATTACAGGTTTAGGGTTAGGCGTTTCCGGATTTTTTTTCTTTTTGTTTGCCTCTACTTTTTTTGGTTCTTTTCTAACCGGATTAGTTTTAGGCCTAGCTGTTTTTTGAACAGGCTTTTTCTCGTTAGGGATTTCAACTTTTTGGGGTTGTTCAGCTTGCATATCCAAAATTTGATATACTAAATCTTCTTTTTTTAATTTATTAAAATTAGGGACAGATAAGTCCTTAGCCAAGGCTTTTAAATCATCAACTTTTTTTGCGTTGAGCTCGGTAATGTCGTACATATAGGAATGTAATTGTTCGGTAATTATTTATTAGAATGAACCGTTTGAATTTTAAAAGGAAAGAAGCAACATAGAAAATGGGAAGTTCGCTTCTTTTATTTGTACAACAATAGTACAATATTTTTTTAGATTCATCAATTCAAAGAACGAATTCCCATAAATTTGCAAAAAAAAATGAAATAATGATCCAGCGTATTCAAACCATTTATCTTTTTATTGGAGGTCTTTTAAGTATTGCCCTTCTATTTTCTGGAATTTTTGTGGTTTCTGACGGAACGGATGCTGCTTTTATTGGCGCATTTGGCATCCAAGAGGGCACTTTAGAGTTTGAAGTCCCCTTTGCTCTTCCTATTTTAATTTTGGCGATACTTACCGCAGCTCTTCAATTATATGCAATTTTCTTATTTAAGAACCGTAAACTTCAACGTGTATTGACCCTCCTTAGCGCGGTTTTGATTGCTGTTTTAATCGGTTGGATTGGATATATGTATTATGACTTATTGCAGTTGGAACTGCGCATAAACCCATTATCGGGTGCGGTACATCCAGTACTTATTTTATTTGCCAATATTCTAGCGTTGCGTGGGATTAATAAGGATGAGGATTTGGTGAAATCGGTAGATAGACTGAGATAAAGACCTCAAATAAAAAAAACAGCCTACATGTGAGGCTGTTTTAATCTAGTTATTGAGCAAATAACTAGAATAAATTTCAAAACGGTAAAAATTATCCGTAAACCCGTTTCAAATTATGCTTACGAATTTAAACAATTTAAAGCAATCGCTAACGTTACGTTTTTTTTAGAAATTTAAGGGTCAATTAATTAGGTGAATGATCTGTCAAATAGAACAAGATTTCTACCTTATCATGTTGATAAGTAAAGCCTGTGGTTTGGAGTAAAATTACGGGTTATTGTACATTTACCTCAATTGACATCCCCATAAGAATATGCGCACATCACTCAAAACCATAGGAATATTTGTAGTTATATTCATTGGTTTAACTTCATTTCATTCCTACACTAGAATATCAACGACTCCTGAATTTTTAAATGTTTCAGAAAGTTGGAGTGATTCGGTATTGAGTTCGTTGACTTTAGATGAGAAAATAGGTCAGTTATTTATGGTGGCCGCGTATTCTAATAAAGGGAGTGATCATGTTACAGAAATAGAAAATTTAGTTAAAAATCAACATATCGGGGGGTTAATATTTTTTCAAGGTGGACCTGGTCGACAAGCTAATTTGACGAATCATTACCAATCTCAAGCAAAAGTCCCATTACTTATTGCCATGGATGCCGAGTGGGGTTTGGGTATGCGATTAGATTCTACCATTTCCTATCCTCGGCAAATGATGTTGGGAGCGATTCAAAATAATGAACTTATTTATCGAATGGGAGAGGATATCGCTGGTCAATGCAATCGTTTAGGCGTACATATCAACTTCGCCCCTGTTGTGGATGTAAATGTGAATCCAAAAAATCCCGTTATTAACAGTCGTTCTTTTGGGGAACAAAAAGTGAATGTGGCGGATAAAGGAATTGCTTACATGCGAGGAATGCAAAAACATCATGTTTTGGCTGTTGCAAAACATTTTCCTGGGCATGGGGATACAGATAAGGATTCGCACAAAGCTTTACCATTAATTAGTCATGACATCAACCGATTAAATGACATTGAACTATATCCATTCAAAACCTTGTTTGATTCGGGGTGTGGTGGAGTAATGGTTGCGCATTTATTGGTTCCTGCTCTCGATTCCACAGAAAATAGAGCCACAACTTTATCTCCAAAAGTTGTAACTGATTTACTGCAAAAGAAAATGGGTTTTCAAGGGTTGATTTTTACAGATGCGTTGAACATGAAAGGAGTAAGTAATTACTATGAACCAGGGCAAGCGGATTTAATGGCTTTAAAAGCGGGTAATGATGTGCTATTGTTTCCAAAGAATGTGCCTTTGGCCATTAAAATGATTAAAGAATCTGTAGAAAAAGGTGAAATAACTCCAGCCGAATTAGATGCGCATGTTTTAAAAATTATTAAAGCAAAATATTGGGCTGGCCTATCTGATTATCATCCAATACAGACTAAAAATTTGTACGAAGATTTGAATACTACGCGATATGAAATGGTATATCGTCAATTGATTTCGCAATCGTTAACGTTAGTAAAAAACCAGGATGAATTAATTCCATTTACCCAGCTATTAAACAAGAAAATAGCGAGTATTAGTTTAGGGAATTCTTCAAATAATTACTTTCAAGATAAATTAAAAAGCTACGCTGAGATAGCCACATTTAATTTACCGAGTAACCCTACCGATTTGCAAATCAAAGAACTACTTACAGAAATAGAGCCGTACTCTGAAATTATTTTCTCTTTCCAAGAACCAAGTAGAAGTCCGAATAAACATTTTGGAGTCACCCAATCGGGTAAAACCGCTTTGGCAAAAATTGCCGAAAATAAGAGCGTGACTTTGGTCTGTTTCAATAATCCGTATGTATTAGATTATATAGAAGAAACCTCAAAATGCAATGCGGTAATTGTGGCCTATAATAATAAAGTTACTTCGCAAGAAATGGCGGCTCAACTCATTTTTGGCGGAATTGGAGCAAAAGGAAAATTACCCGTATCATCTGGTGGATTTATAGCTGGAGTAGGGTTTGAGACCAAAGCTATTCGGTTTTCCTATGGGTTACCTAATGAGGTAGGTTTAGATCCTGTTTCATTGGCTACAATAGATTCTATTGTGAAGGATGCCATTACCAATGCTGCTATGCCTGGGTGTCAAATACTCATAGCGAAAAATCAAAAAATAGTTTGGAATAAAGCCTATGGTTACCAAACCTATTCAAATACCAAACCTATTCGAACGGATGATTTGTATGATTTAGCTTCTTTGACCAAAGTAGTTTCTACCCTGCCCGCCATAATGCAATTAGATGATGAGAATTTGATTGATTTAGATAGCACTCTTGGCGTGTATTTACCGGAATTAGTAAAAGGTACCGAATATCAAAACATTACTTTGCGCGAAATGTTGGCGCATCAATCCGGGTTGAAATCTTGGATACCCTTTTATCTTACTACCATGGAAAATGGGGTTCCGCGGTATGATGTGTATTCTTTAGAATCTTCCAGAACGTATCCCATTCGTGTTGCAGATAAAATGTATATCAACAAAGTTTATCCAGACTCTATGATGAAGATCATTATAAATACACCGTTGAATGAGCCAGGAGCGTATGAATACAGTGATTTAGGTTACTTTTTTTTGAAAGCCATTATTGAAAAGATTTCAGGATTATCATTAGCCGATTATGCCGCACAACATTTTTATTCGCCTATGGGAATGTCGACAACAGGGTATTTACCTCGAAATAATTTTCCATTAGATAGAATTGTTCCCACCGAAAAAGACACTTATTTCAGAAAGCAAGTTGTTCATGGAGATGTGCATGATCCTAGTGCCGCAATGCAGGGTGGTGTTGGCGGACATGCAGGTGTGTTTTCTGATGCAGAGGACTTGGCCAAAATATGGCAGATGTATTTGAATAAAGGGATGTATGGTGGCCAAAGATTTATTTCTGCTGAAACCATAAAAGAATATACCAAATGCCAGTATTGCTTACCAGATGATACCGGAAATAGGCGCGCTATTGGTTTTGATAAACCGGTTAGAGGAGATGAAGGCGGACCTACATGTAATTGTGTGGCGTATACTAGTTTTGGGCATACGGGATTTACGGGAACTATTTCATGGGCGGATCCGGAGGAAAATTTGATTTATATCTTTTTATCGAACCGTATTTACCCTTCGGCTGAAAATAAAAAGCTGATTAAAATGAACGTACGTACCAACATAATGGAGGTTATTTATAATTCGTTAAATGATGCTGATTCGCAAACCATAGCTCATTTGCATTAACCTATATTTGTGTAAAGAATTTGTTTTTCTGTTCAGAAAATTCAATTAAAGTCAAGAAATGAAAATAGGAATTGTATGTTATCCCACCTTTGGTGGAAGTGGAATTGTAGCTACTGAATTAGGTCATGCATTAGCATATAAAGGCCATGAGGTTCACTTTATCACTTACGATCAACCGGTGCGTTTAGATATCATGCACAAGAGAATATATTACCATGAAGTTAACGTGCATGTATATCCTCTTTTCGATTATCAACCTTATGAGTTGGCTTTAAGTAGCCAAATGGTAGAAACCGTTATTGCGCGTAAATTGGATGTGCTTCATGTGCATTATGCTATTCCTCATGCGTATGCGGCCTTTATGGCGAAGCAAATTTTAAAAGATAGAGGAATTAATATTTCGGTGGTAACTACACTGCATGGTACGGATATCACCTTGGTGGGAAACAATCCATCTTATTTACCTGCGGTAAAATTTAGTATTGAACATTCTGACTGTGTCACGGCCGTATCGCAGAGTTTAAAAGAAGATACGATTCGTAATTTTAGTACCAAAAAGGAAATTCATGTCATACCTAACTTCATCGACATGAATCTTTTTACGGGAAAAAAGGCTTGTTCAGGTAAATTGGCAGAAGAAGATGAAATGCTAATTTCACATATCTCCAATTTCAGGGCCTTAAAACGTACGCATGATGTGATTACCATTTTTGCAGGTATCCGAGAAAAGGTAAAATCAAAACTCGTATTAATGGGTGATGGACCGGATAGAGATTTAGCCTTGAAACATGCCCAAGATTTAGGTATTGAAAATGACGTTAAGTTCTTGGGTAAGACCAATGAAGTAGAGCGAGTATTATGTATGTCTGATTTGTTTTTATTGCCTTCCAGTAGCGAAAGTTTTGGTTTAGCTGCCTTAGAAGCAATGGCTGCACGCGTACCTGTCATCTCAACCAATGCAGGGGGAATTCCGGAAGTAAATATTGATGGAGAGACTGGTTTTTTAAGTAATGTAGGGGATGTAGAAAGTATGATTGCAAATAGTCTTAAAATTCTTACCAACCCTGAACTCAAAGAAAAAATGTCTCAAAATGCGCGTGAGAGAGCACAAAAATTTGATATTTCTAATGTAGTTCCATTGTATGAGGCTCTTTACGAAAAAGTGAGGGTTAAATAATCTTTGGTTTACTTTATCCAAACTTTCTATTTTGTTTTAATTTTCAATTGTGATTTACCTATTTAATTCTAGACCGTTTTTTTTTCAATACATTTTTGACTCCGCTACGCTACTTTAAAACCAAAAGGTTTCGACCAAAAAATTTCGATACCTCAATTCTTTTTGCCAAAACCTTTTTATGCTGCGGAAAAAAACTTTTCCTTTCTGCGAAAGGATTTACTTCCTATTCAAATATTTCGAGTGCAATACGTCAAACTCTGCTTCGGTAGCGGAAACCCAATGCCCATTATGCATATCAATCATATCTTGAATGAGTTGAAAATCAGGTAAAATTTTAGCATTAATTTCATGGTAAAAAAACAAATCTCCCATGACCTGAATTTCAATAAAATTTTTGGCCGATACTATTTTAAAAATAGATCTTTCATGGTCGTATTTTCGGTAAATAGGAAATATAATATTGGTATTTTTCATGGGGCAAATTTACTTTAATTGTAAAATTTTTAGTGGTAGTTTTGTCCCAAACAAAGGGTATGAATAATAAAGCTTTCTCTAAAGGAGAGGAAAAATATAAAGAGCGAGATTTTGAAGGTGCAATAATAGAATTTACCCTTGCGCTAGAGAAGGATCCCGGGAACCCAGAGATTCTGTATCAACGTGCCATGTCGTATTTTCATTTGCAAAAAAAGAGTCTGGCTCTTATGGATATGGATTCTGCCGTGGAAATGCAACCCAATTATTCGTACCGCTATGCGAGTCGTGCATTCATGCGAGATTCTTTTGGCGATGTTTTTGGTGCAATTTCCGATTACAAACAAGCCATTGAATTAGACCCAGAAGATGCCATTTCGTACAATAATTTGGGAATTCTGGAAGACAAAATGGGTCGAAGATCTGTCTCACAAGGATATTATAATAAAGCAGATCAATTAATGGATACGAATCCTCGTCCAATAAATACCAATATGGAAGGTTTTGGTACAACCATTAATTATGATCGTCCCCAAAAGGAAGAGGATAAAATAGTAGAAATACCTGAAAAGAGATCGTTTTGGCAAGAATTTACGGGAGTATTTACTTCTAAAAAGGGTTTTAATGAATTTCTAGATTTCATTAAATCAGGGTTCAAAATTACTAAATGATTTTTGTGATTAATTAGTTCAAGTCGGGTAGAAAGGAAGAGAAAAAAAACCAACATAATTAGTACCTTTCTCTTCCAATACTAATAGTGCATGAAAACCACTTTTTTACAAAAATTAGCCAAAGAGATACACGAAACCCATCCCGATAAACTGGATACGCTGTGCTTTGTTTTTCCTAGTAAACGTTCCGGATTGTTCTTTAAGAAGGAGTTAGCTAAACTATACAAAACCACATTTTGGGCGCCAGAGATTTTAACTATTGAAACCTTCGTTTCGCAATTATCGGGTTTAAATTTAATTGGTCCATTGGAGCAAATTTTTGAGTTGTTTGAAGTGCATCGAGAATTAAATATTCAACCGCAATTGCCTTTTGAAAAATTCATTGATCACGGAAAATTAATTTTAGCAGATTTTAACGATATAGAAATGTCGCTTACTGATGCTTCTCAATTATTTGAAAACGTTAAGGCCTACATTGATATTAGCGAATGGGATCCATCTGATCCAAAAAAAGGAGAATTAATTGGAAAGTATTTTTCGTCTTTTGATAATTTAACCTTGTACTACTCGGCTTTAAATAAAAGGTTATTGGAGCAAGGAAAGGCGTATCAAGGCTTGGCGTATAGGTATTTGAATACCCAGGTTAAATCCAAAAATATTACTGATTTAAACGCGGCTTTAAACAAATATTCAAAGGTGTATGTTGCGGGACTTAATGCGCTTACACCTGCAGAAATTTGGCTGTTTGATTATTTAAAAGAAAGCAAAAAACTACACGTATATTACGAAGCGGAAGCTCAAATGATTGATGATTCGGATCAAGAATCTGGATATTTTTTGCGTAAATTCTTTAACACTGAAGAAGGTGATTTTAAATGGAAAGAGGATTTACTGACCAATTCTACTAAAGCAATCGACACCTATGCCGTAAATGGTAGTTTAGCAATGGCCAGAATGGTTGGAGAACTATTTACGACCAAGCCGCAGCTTTCTGATGGAAATGAAACGGCCATTATTTTAGCCGATGAAAGCTTGTTGCTCCCGGTATTGGAATCGTTACCAAAATCAATAGGAGAAGTAAATGTCACTTTGGGTTTCCCGCTCGGGTTAACTCCCTTTATGAGTTTGGCCGAACAGTTATTTAGTCTGCAAAATATGGCGAGAAGAAATGAATCTTCATCTCAATTTTATTTTAAAGATGTTTTAAAGGTTTTAACGAATCCGGTTATAGTTTCCTTAGTAACGAATTCGAAACCTTTAGAAACAGTAATAAATACCATTAATGCAAATAATCAAATTTGGATTCCAGAATCATTCATTTCTCAATTTATTAATGAAAATCCTGAGCTCAAATTTATAGAAGGAGCTTTTGAGAATTGGAAAACAAATCCAGAATTAGCCATTACATTTTTAAACGAAATTATTTTCCAGTACCAGAAAAAAATGGAGTTGCAAAAGTTTGCAGATGATGTTTTAACGGAGCAATTGTATTTCTTCAAAACCGTATTGGGACAACTAGAAAACTATATTAATAAGTTTTCGTTTGGTTTATCCTTGGATGCAATTCGCAAATTATTTAAGCAAATTGTTTCTCCTTTGCAGGTGCCATTTTCAGGTGAGCCGTTGGCCGGGATTCAAATAATGGGATTACTAGAAACGCGCTTATTGAGTTTTAAAAACGTTGTTTTTGTTTCTGTAAATGAAGGCGTTATTCCTTCAAAGGGTGGGAATCAGAGTTTTCTTCCGTATACGTTACGGAATCATTTTGGTATTCAAACGCATAACCATCGCGATTCTCTTTTTGCTTATCATTTTTATCGGATTTTGTCGCAAGCGGAGAATATCAATTTAATATATGATACCTCTTCTATGGGAGTAGGTTCGAATGAAAAAAGCCGATTTATACGTCAAATAGAACAAGAGTGGCCAGAGTACAGTGATAACATTAATTTTGAAGAATTTGTTGGAGTTTTTGATGATGAAAAAACGAAATCATCCACATCTATAGAAAAAACGCCTGATGTTATTCGAAATATTGAAAACTACCTTACGCAAAGAGGGCTTTCTCCTTCTGCGTTTAATAACTACTTAGAGTCGCCCTATGATTTTTATTACAAAAATGTGTTGGGCATTCAAGAACCAAACTCTGTAGATGAAGATGTAGAGCACAATACCTTTGGTACCATTGTACATGCGTGTTTGGAGGAGTTTTACAAACCGTTTTTGAATTGTATTCTCACGTCCGATTTATTGCGGAGCAATTTATCAAACCTCGATTCTATTATTAAAACAGAGTTCACTAAAGAAATCCCGTATTATAAAAGAGGGAAACAATACATGTCGTTTTATTCGGTAAGTAATTATGTGAAAAGATTTATTCATCAAGATATAGATTTTCTAAAGTCTTCATCTGAAACTATTGTTCTCAAGGGCAACGAACAGTATTTACGCGCAAGTATCGTAGTCAATAATTTAAATGTGATTGTTAAAGGAGTTGCGGATCGGGTAGAAGACAGGGATGGCGTTACCTACATTCTCGATTATAAAACGGGATCGGTAAAAGCAGCAGATTTGAGTACGGCTTCAATGGATGAGTTAGAAGAAAAAATTAAACCCAAAGCAAATCAGGTTTTGATGTATGCGTGGATGGCACATAAGCAGCTAAATGCCCAAAAAGTAGTTTCGGGAATTTATTCATTACGGGAAACGAAAATGAACTTATTATCTGCAAAAATTGGCGAAGAATTCGTTTTGCGACTAAATCACTTTGAAGAAGTGGAAGGGTTTATTACCCATGTTATTCAAGAAATGTTGAATGGAGACGTGCCCTTAAAAAGAAATGCAGAATACCAATTTGCAATGTTTTAAACGGGTTAATAGCTGTTTAGAATAGAAAAAACCAAAAGAAATCACCTAAAGATTTTGGGAGCAAGGAATAAAATGATAGGTGATTCCTAATGGCTTGGTTGTATAGACGCAAAAAACAATGTACAGGTTGTCTGCATGCATAATATTTTTTTACGCACAAAAAAATCCCACCCGAATTAACGGATGGAATTTTCTATGAAATTTAAACAATTTAGTTAGAGCCTTTAGGCGCTCCGTCTAGTATTTCTTTACTTGCATTTGCTGCAAATTTCTCAAAATTATCGTTGAATTTTTTCGCTAATAAATTGGCTTTTTCATCGTATGCGGCTTTGTCTGCCCATGTATTTCGAGGGTTTAATACCTCTGTTGGTACATTTGGACATGCAGTTGGCATAGCCAATTGAAATACAGAATCGGTTTCAAATGTAGCATTGTCTAATTCACCTTCCAATACGGCAGTGATCATGGCTCGCGTATATTTTAATTTCATACGTGATCCAACTCCGTAAGGGCCACCTGTCCAACCCGTGTTAACCAACCAAACATTAACGCCAGCATCTTGCATTTTTTTGCTTAACATCTCTGCATACTTTGTAGGATGTAAAGGCATAAATGGCGCTCCGTAACATGCTGAAAAGGCAACCACAGGTTCTGTAATTCCAGCTTCCGTTCCAGCTACTTTAGCCGTATATCCAGAAATGAATTGGAAAGCCGCTTGACCAGGGGTTAATTTAGATAAAGGAGGTAAAACACCAAAAGCATCCGCTGTTAAAAAGAAAATGTTTTTTGGATTTTTCCCAATTGAACCGGGTTGAATATTGTCAATATGATAAAGAGGATAAGAAACACGTGTGTTTTCTGTGATTGATCCATCTTCATAATCCACTTCATTAGTTCCTGGTTTGTACGTTACATTTTCAAGTAATGCACCTGGTTTTACTGCAGCGAAAATATCTGGCTCTTTTTCAGCAGATAAATCAATACATTTTGCGTAACATCCACCTTCAAAGTTAAATACCGTATTATCTGCTGACCAGCCATGCTCGTCATCACCAATTAATTTACGTTTTGGATCTGCCGATAAAGTCGTTTTTCCAGTACCTGAAAGCCCGAAGAAAATTGCGGTATCACCATCCTCACCAACGTTAGCTGAACAATGCATTGAAAGCGTATCTTTTTGATGCGGTAAAATGAAATTTAAAGCAGAAAAAATTCCTTTTTTAATTTCACCGGTATATCCTGTACCCCCAATTAAAGCAATTTTACGGGTGAAATTAAGAATTGCAAAATTGGCTTGACGTGTGCCATGAATTTTTGGATCGGCCATAAAACCTGGAGCGGAAATTACGTTCCATTCTGGATCAAAAGTTTCAATTTCAGCATCTGTTGGACGTAAAAACATGTTATACGCAAACATATTTAACCAAGGATATTCTGTAGTCACGCGAAGGTTCATTCTGAATTTGTCATCTGCACAAGCATATGCATCACGAGACCAAACCTCTTTACCCGATAGGTACTCAACTACATCAGTATATAATTTGTCAAATGCTTCAGGAGAAAAAGGGATATTGATGTTACCCCACCAAATTGCATCTTGAGTGATGGCATCTTTTACAATAAAACGATCTTGAGGAGAACGTCCAGTAAAATTACCTGTCATTACATTAATAGCTCCAGTACTACTTTCTGTTGCCATTCCCAATTCTACGGATTTCTTTGCCAAATCAGCCGGAGAAATATTCCAATTTACAGTCGCATTGTTTATTCCTAATACCTCTAAGGACGCACTAGGATTTTTCTTGCCGTTCTGTGTCATTTTGTTTATTTTAAGTTACTACTTATTTGTTGAAAATAAAGCGGCAAACATGGGCATTTTTTGGCATATAAGCCATGACAATTGGTTGGTTTTTTCAACAAGGTTAGGAACAAATTATTTTTTGGAAATGGCGCCAATTACTATTGATATCCAGCCACTTATAATCAAAACACCGCCAATCGGAGTAATCGGTCCTAGTGCTTTAAACCCAGAAATATTGGATAATTCAATTGTTGACAAAAGGTAAATTGAACCTGAAAATAAGACAGTTCCAATAAGTGTCAAAATGACACTTATTTTAAGCCATTTTGAAGCTATGAAATTTGAATTTCCAGAAATTCCAAGTAATACGATTGCACCGTACATGTTATATCTTGCCCCTGTTAAGAAACTATTTAACGAATTTTCCGATAAAATTTCCTTTAATGCATGCGCACCCATTGCTCCAGTGATAACAGCTACTGCTCCTAAAATACCTGCAATTATTAATATGGACTTTGTTTTCATAGTTTAAATTTTAAACGCAAAGATATCTGTTCATTAATTTAAAAATGGGATTTCCAAAAGCGAGTTGTTCCCATCAAATTTTACGATTGGAATTTACATTTTAGTAAAAGCCTTTCGCGTTTTGTTGTTACATTTGGCCTACTTTAAAAAACGTTTGAAAAATAGAGAAAATGAAATTACTTGTCGGAAAAACAGCCATAATCACGGGGGCTACAAGAGGAATTGGAAAAGCCATTGCTGAAACATTCGCAGATAATGGAGCGAATGTAGCATTTACGTACGCCTCCAGTGCGGAACAAGCGTTAGCTATTGAAGCGGATCTTAATAGCAAAGGAATTAAAGCCAAAGCGTATAAAAGTAACGCTGCAGAAATGGCTGCTTCGGAAGAACTGGTAAAGCAAGTGTTAGAAGATTTTGGAACCATAGATATTTTGGTGAATAATGCAGGGATAACAAAAGATGGTTTGTTGATGCGTATGAGCGAAGAAGATTGGGATAATGTAATGGATACCAATTTGAAATCGGTTTTTAATATGACAAAATGTGTAATGCGCACCATGATGAAAAACCGCGCGGGTTCTATCATAAATATGAGTTCCGTGGTAGGTGTTAAAGGAAACGCAGGTCAAGCAAATTATTCAGCTTCTAAAGCAGGTATTTTAGGTTTTACCAAATCAGTTGCTTTAGAGCTAGGTTCAAGAAATATTCGTTGTAATGCCATTGCTCCAGGGTTTATTGAAACAGAAATGACGGCTAAATTAGATGCAACAACCGTTCAAGGTTGGAGAGATGCTATTCCATTAAAGCGTGGTGGAACACCAGAAGATGTAGCTAATTTGACTTTGTTTTTAGCATCTGATATGTCGAGTTACATCAGTGGTCAAACCATCAATGTGGATGGCGCTTTGTTGACCTAATAATTTAATAAACCGATACAAGAAATAAAGTAAATGGAATTAACTACCCAGTACAGTTTGTGGTATTTGATATTGTGTGCAGTCCTAGCAGGGCTGTACGCCTTTTTGCTTTATGGTAAGAATAAACAAAACCAAGAGTTACCAATTTGGGTAGAATCTCTTTTAGGCGGTTTACGATTTTTCACGGTATTTATTTTGGCAGCTCTTTTGTTGAACCCTTTTATTCAAACATGGAAAACCCAAACCGAAGCTCCAATTATAATTTTTGCGCAGGATAACTCTGAATCCATTCTAAACAATGCAGATTCAGCTTATTATTCAGAAGAATATTTGAATCAAATTTCAGGAATAAAAGAGGAAATTGGATTGGAATTCCAGCTTGTTCAAATGGTATTTGGCGATGAGGTTTTGGTTTCTGATACGGGAATTGATTTCACGGAAAAAAGGACCAATTTCGCCAAATTATTTGATGAAATTGATGCACGGTTTGCGGGCGATAATATTGGTGCTGTTATAATTGCTAGTGACGGATTATATAATTCTGGGGCCAATCCGGAGTATTATTCTTTTAAACAATCTTACCCAGTTTATACTATAGGTTTGGGTGACACTTCGGTGAAAAGCGATATTTCAATCGTTGAAATTCGCACAAATGATATTGTTTATTTAGGTAATAAATTTCCAGTTGAGGTAACTATTAATGCGGATTTACTGCAAGGCAGAGATGCTTTTTTGAATGTATTTACCCAAGGAAAACTACTTGAAAAAAGGCCCATTAAAATAACGAAAGACAAACATAGTTTTACAGAAAACTTCACTTTTTCGGCTAAAGAAGAAGGTACTCAACGTTATATTTTTAAAGTAACAGAATTTGAAAATGAACTGAATCTGAAAAATAATACTGAACAAGTATTAATTGATGTTTTGGATAATCGGGATAAAATTCTGATTTTGGCAAATGCGCCTCACCCTGATGTTGCTGCTATCCGAAATGTATTAATTCAAAAGGAAACGTATGAGGTAGTTGTTGCAACCGCAAATAATTTTTCAGGAGATTTTGAAAGTTTCAATTTAGTAATTGCCCATGGTTTTGGTCGGCAAGAAAATGCGCTCCAATGGCAATCATTATGGAGTAGTAAAGTTCCGATTTGGAATATTTTGTACGGACAAACAAATTCAGCTCTTATAAACTCCTATCAATCTGCTTTTGGAATGGATGGAAACGGAACAAAAACAAATAGGATTTTTCCTGCTTTTAATTCTACTTTTAATACATTCAAAATATCAGATGAAACGCGTGGTTTTGTTCGAAACGTACCCCCTTTAACTTCACCGTTTTCAGAAATAGCTAAAACCAATGATAATCAAACATTGTTATTTCAAAAATTGGGTTCTGTGGAAACCAATTATCCATTATGGTATTTTGATACCCGAGGAACGGTTAAAAATGCTTGGTTGTTTGGTGAAGGGTTATGGCGATGGAAAATGTATAATTTTCAAGAAAATCAGTCATTTGACCATTTTAGTGAATTGGTATGGAAAACGGTGCAGTATTTATCGGTAAAGGAGGATAAAAGTCGATTTAGGCTCAAGCTAAATAAGCGTTATAACGAAAATGAAAATGTTATTATTCAGGCAGAGTTTTACGATAAATCTTACGAAAAGACAAACCAGTTTAATATTAGTCTAACTCTAACGGATGAACTAGAGAATACCTATTCTTATGCCTTTGTACCCAATAATTTAGGTTACATATTAGATATTGGTATGTTGCCTCCAGGGGTGTATAATTACGCTGCAGAAGTGGAGGATGGGTCCAAAAAATTTAAAAAGTCAGGTTCTTTTATTGTAGTTCCAGTGAATGTGGAGTTTACTAAAACCAAAGCAGATTTTGATGTACTTAAAAAACTATCCAACAAAACAAAGGGTTCTTTTTACTTGCAATCAGACCTAAATTCTTTGTTGATTAATTTTGAGGACAAATCAAATTTCCCTTCGATTTCGTATACGAGTGAAAGCAAAAAAGAGTTGATTCACTACAAATGGATTTTCGGGTTTATTTTGCTTTTGTTAACCATTGAATGGTTAATGAGAAAACTGAAAGGAAGATATTAATTAAGAATTATTGAATTACAATTTTCTTAAACCCAAGATCATTTACTTGTAAGAAGTATAACCCACTTCTAAGGTTTGTTTCTATTGTATATGAATTGGTTATAATCCCAACTTCTTTTAGATAAACCAATTTTCCAGAAACATCAAATATTTTAAGGTTTACGGGTTTATTAACGTTTTCCAACTTTATTTGAAATTGACCTTGGTTGGGGTTCGGGATTATTTGAATTGTTTGAGAATTAAAAGTTTCATTTATTCCAACGGTATAGAGGTAAAAAGTATCTGACTTCATGCACCCGTAATTATCTGTAACGGTAATAGAATAGGTCCCATTAAGTGTATTTGTCAAATTAGAATCCGTACTTCCAGTGCTCCATAAATAGGTATAGTTTGGGGTTCCTCCAGAAATGGAAGCAACTAAGCTGCCATCTGCAGAGGCTTGGTCACTTGCTGGATTAACTACGTGTGAAATATTCATTGGAGAATTTCCATCTAATAAAAAAGTATCCGTTAAAACAAACCCAGTTGAATCTGTAATTTCCACAATGTATTGATCGGCACATAAACCCAGAAATAGAGAATCTCCCTGAGCAAGGGTAGTGTCAGAAAAAGAAACGGAGTAGGGAGGGAAATCACCTAATACGGAAACCAGAACTTGTCCTGCGCACAAACCGCAGGAATCCATAGCTACTTGTTTCTCATATACCATGCAATGGTTATTTTGAACGGCCTGTAAAGCTTGGAGCATATTCAATTTTCCATTCGTATTGTTTTTTCCTTGTAAGCTACTTGAAGTGTCCACTGATTGAACCAATTGATTAGCTACCCAAAGTGCCATGCTATCTGGGTTTGAATAAACCGTTGCCATATCAAAACTGCACATGGCAGAATACATTGCACCAACTACGCCTGCTACATGGGGTGTAGCCATTGATGTACCCGTTTTATTACCGTAATTATGTCCGGGTATTGTTGATTTTATGTTCGTTCCGGGTGCGGCTAAATCTATTTCAACGGCACCATAACCACCCAATAACTGCCCGCTAGAATTTATATTAGAAACAGCAATCATATAGTTACTTGGGCATGTTGTTGGCACATCACCAATTACGTCTACATCGTAACTTCCATTAGTAGTCGCAGCCATATTCAAAACGCCAGCAGCCCCCAAAGAATCATAAAAAGCACACCAAATTGGATAATCTGCAGGTTGTGCAAAATCCACCCCAAATGAAGAATTTGTAGCCACTACAAAAGCTCCTGAATCACCATTTGTTTCATTGTAT
Organism: Salibacteraceae bacterium; assembly: GCA_041563475.1. Taxonomy (GTDB): domain Bacteria; phylum Bacteroidota; class Bacteroidia; order Flavobacteriales_G; family Salibacteraceae; genus CAJXZP01. Next base: position 11,348 of record JBFFMY010000018.1, on the reverse strand, counting down.
TTAGAACGTAATTCTAAAACGTATCCGTAACCCTCGATAACCACACTTTCAACACCAGAGGAAGCACAAACGGGTAAAATTTTTGCGCCCCATACAATTCCAGCTATACCCTCAGCATTATTGGTTTTGGCACCCATGATTCCTGCAACATGCGTTCCGTGAGAATCAGAGTTTACATTCCCATCTTGTGAATAGGCATTCCATCCATCGTAATCATCTATATATCCGTTGTTATCATCATCAAAACCATTAAAAGGTATTTCATGTTTGTTTTTGAACATGTTTAGATCAATGTGGTTAATATCTACACCGCCATCTACTACGGCTAAAACAATTGTATCACCCGTTGAGGTGATTCCATCCGTACTAATATCCCATGCTTGTGGAGCGTAAATTCTAGCAATGGAAGAATTATTCAGAGACCATTGAGAAGAATATTCTAAATCATTTGGAGTGGTGTTTCTTGGCTTAATGTCGTTATGATTGGGTTGCGCAAGAACTACTCGTTCATCGGCTTTTAGTAGCGTAACTATTTCGGGTACAGAAATTTGGTTGGAGTCGAATTCCAATAAAAAAATGTGCGCCCGAGTAGATAAGGTTCTATTAAGGGTTACATTAGAGGCATTTTTTTGGTTGAGAGTATATACAACTTCTTCGATAGTATAGTGACCATTGAGCATTACAATTGCTTGATTACCAATGAAGTTATTTTGGGAAAACCCAACAAACTGCACACACGTAAATAACAAAACCAGGAATTTTTTCATAAATCAAATTGTATTTGGCGAATATAGGTGGAATATTCGTTGGAAGAAAGCCTAAATTCATCCTGTTATTTCGGGCTTTTTAAGAAGAAACATTCATCTAATTCTTCTATCTTCGACCTAGAAATAAATCACATAAATGGGCTTTTTAATTTATCCTTCATCTGCTGGTTCAGGCAAGACTTACACCCTCGTAAAAGAGTATTTGAAAATTGCCCTAGGTTCGGAAAGTCCATTGAACTTCTCTAGAATTCTGGCGATTACATTTACCAATAAGGCGGCAAATGAAATGACGGATAGAATTCTGGAAACCCTGGAGGAAATGGGCGGGTTAGTGACTCCCATGAAAAAAAGATCCGTAGATGTTCTAGCTGATCTTGTGCTTGAATTAGGGGTGCCAGAAGAAATAATAAAAGAAAGGTCCCGGGCAACGCTAAAGAAAATTGTGCATAATTATAGAGATTTCTCTGTGGGTACGATCGACAGTTTTGTGCATCGGGTAATTCGGAGTTTTGCGCAAGAAATGGGATTAACCCAACAGTTTGAGGTGGAGCTCAATACGGAAAATGTTTTGAAAAGAGCGGTTGACTCCATGCTTGATCGAGTAGGTGTAGACCCTATTTTAACGGAGTTCATTGAAAATTACATTGATTCTAAATTTGAAACTGGTAATACCTGGAAAATAGAAGATGATTTATATGGATTTGCGAAAGGTCTTCTAAACACACATCATTGGAAATATTTAGAAAAAGCAAAAAGTGTTGATTTAAAAACCTACTCCAAAAGTTATTCAACTTTAAAGCAGGCTGTCCAAGAATACCAAGAACACATAAAAGGTATTGCCCAAAAAGCAGCAGTATATGCTTTGGATGGGGTTCCAATTAAATCCTATGCATATGGTGGTTTTTTCATCAATTTTTTCAACAAAATTTTGGATGGTGATTTTCAACCTGAGGTCGGACCAAGAATGCTCGGACTATTAAAAGAAGATAGTAAATGGTTTTCCACAACGGGTAAAGTAGATGCGGAATTAATTGAAGAAAGGCGTCCTAAAATTTTGGAATATTTCAACCAAATTGACCGGTACAGGACCGAAAATGAATCTACGTACATATTGAATAGTTTACTGTATTCAAATATGTTTCGGGTAGCTTTGTTATCGGAAATGGATAAGGAAGTCCAAAAAATTAAATCAGAAAACGATTTAGTCTTAATTTCTGATTTTAATGCCTTGGTAGGTAAGGTCACCAGAACAGAACCCGTTCCGTTTATATATGAGAAGCTAGGGGAGAAATACAATCACTTTTTATTCGATGAGTTTCAAGATACTTCCATGATGCAATGGCATAATATGCTGCCTTTAGTTGAAAATAGTTTGTCGAATGGAAATACCTCTATGGTTGTTGGAGACACAAAACAATCTATTTATAGATGGCGTGGGGGAGTTGCAGAGCAGTTTAGAATGTTGCCTGAAGTGTATAATCCTGATAATGATTTATTTGCCAAAGAACGTCAAACCGCTTTGGTTAAAACCTATCAGGAAACAAATTCGTTAAATAAAAATTACCGTTCGTTTGCCAACATTGTAAAATTCAATAATTCATTTTTTAATACTGCGGCTGAGGTTTTTGAACAATCCGTTAGTGGTTTCTATTTAGATGTAAAACAAGAAATTAAGGATGAAAACAGTGAAGGGTTTATAAATTTTCAATTTTATTACGACAATAAATCGGAAGCTAGTTTAGCGGTGTTTGAAGATATTGCAACGTTAATCCAAGAGCTCCAGGCTGATGGGTACAATTTAAACGATATTGCAATCCTGACAAAAACAAAAAGTGAAACTCCCGACTTGGTGGAGTTCCTGCATAACAAGGAGATTGAAGTTATTTCTTCAGAAAGTTTGTTAGTGAAAAATTCAAGTTTGGTGAAATTAGTGGTAGCAACATTGCACCATTTAAATCAACCGAATGAGAATTATTACATGAGTGAAATTTTGTTGCGACTCAATGAGATAAATGAAATTAGTGATTTTCATCGGGTAATGTCAAGAGAGGTTGAAATGTCTCGGAGTAAATTCATAAACACCATACAAACTTGGGGGTATAGTTTACATAGAAACAAATTATTGTCATTACCATTATATGAAATGGTTTCAGGTATTTTAGAATCTTATAGCGTAAATAACTCGAAAGATAACAGGTTGGCTGCATGGTTAAATTACGTGTATGAAAAGTCCTTAAAAACAGGTTTTGGCATTTTTGATTTACTGGAAGACTGGCAATTACAAAGTGAAAAACTCAGTATTCAAATCCCGGAGGATATGAATGCGGTGAATATCATGACTATTCACGCAAGTAAAGGGTTAGACTGGCCTGTAGTGATTTTAGCGCAAGGTAATTGGCAGCCAAAGCATAAGGATCATACTTTTTGGGTGGAGTTACCAGAATCCAATCCTATTCCAGCAGCCATTTTACGCCATTCTTCTCAAGTAAAACAGACCATGTTCGAACCCGAATTTGAAGAGGAGGAAAAAGCCATTGTATTGGATAATTTAAATGCAATGTATGTTGCATTTACACGTCCCGAAGAGCGATTGTATGTTTTTTCAATTAAGCCAAAAGATGGTTTCTTTAAAGATTTACTACCTGTTCTGAACAGCATTACTTTTCCTAAATCTACGCCTAAGTTTGAAGAAATTTCGAAAGTTAGTAAAGCCGGTAAAGTTTCTACTACAGAAGAATTAGTTTCCTTTTCGTATGGAATAGCGCACCCCAAAACGAAGGTTGAAACCAAAGAAAAATCAAACTTGATAAAAATGGTTAACCAAAGAAACCTGGCTTACCAAACCAAGTTAAAGGTTAAAAAGAACTATATCAAAAGATTAAATGATGCAGGGCAGCGTGATTTCGGAAATTTGGTGCATAAAGCGTTCTCCTTTATTCAATCCGTATCCGACACAGAATTGGCTATTTCTCAATTAACCCGTTCGGGAGAATTACCTGAAGCAGATTATGAATCGTTTAAAGCACATATTTCTAAAGTTATTTTGAATCCTAAAGTAGCTCCCTATTTTGAGGAAGGAGTAGAGTCAAAAAATGAGGCCGAAATCATTCTTCAAAGTGGTGATTTGATGCGGCCAGATCGCGTGGTTTTTTTGAAAAATGAAACAGTTGTGATTGATTTCAAAACAGGTATGAAAACCCTTGAACATGAGCAACAAATTATTGGGTATAAAATTCAACTGGAAAAAATGGGCTACGAAAATGTTAAAGCAGTTTTAATATATACCGAAAATGTGGAGGTGGTGAATGTGTAAAACTATCCGTTGATATGCACGTACCAATTGCGTAGACAAGCTTCAATTTCTTTTGCAGTAAAGGGTTTTGAAATATAATCATCCATTCCTGCGGTAATATAGGATTGTTTATCATTTCCCATGGCATTCGCGGTAACGGCAATTATTATGGGTTTTGCGTTGCCATATTTTCTTACAATTTCTTTCGTGGCGGTCACCCCATCCATTACAGGCATTTGGACATCCATAAAAATCAAATCGAATTTGTTTTGCTTTATTTGATCTAAAGCTTCTTGCCCATTATTTACAATAGTGGGATTATAACCCATTTTGTTCAGATTGATTTGGATAAGTTTTTGGTTTATTTCATTGTCTTCAGCCACAAGGATTCGTAAAGGGAAATTGGTACCCAATTCTTTGTCAAATTTAACTTTAGATTTTGAACTTTGAGAAACAAGTGGTTTACCATCACTCTTCTTTGATTTTAAGCTCAAATCAAACCAAAATTTACTTCCTTTTGCAAATTCACTTTCCAATTGTATTGTGCTTCCCATCATTCCAATAATTCCTTGAGAAATGGATAGTCCCAATCCTACCCCCGTATATTGGCGACTTACCTTCGAATCAATTTGCATAAAGGAGGAGAAAATTTCCTTTTGTTTGGCAGCGGGTACACCAATCCCTGAATCTTCAATAGCAAACCTAAAGGTTACCTTTTCTCCGTTTAAGGTATGCTCAGTATTCATCACTTTAACGGATAATTTTATAAATCCAGTATGCGTGAACTTTATCGCATTACTTAATAAATTCACTAAAACTTGGCGCAATCTAGGGGCATCAACAAAAACGATATCAGGTAAAGCAGAATCAATGGCAATTCGGAAATCTAATTTTTGTTCAGCGGCCAAAGGAGTAAACATTTGCACAATATGTTCCAGATCCTGTTTTAAACTGGTTTGACTAAATTTTATGGTGATTTTTCCAGATTCAACACGTGAAAAATCAAGAATATCGTTCAATAAAATCAGTAAGTTATTACTGCTAATAGAGATATTACTCAAATAATTTTTTTGTTGTTTATTAAGCTCCGTATCACTCAGTAAAGAACTCATACCAATAATAGCATTCATAGGAGTTCGTATTTCATGCGATACCATGGCTATGAATTCTGACTTAACCCGAAGACCTTCTTGGGCTTGTAAATTGGCAGCAATTAGTTCTTGTGTCTTTTTGGTGTTTTCTCTTATTTCGGATTTTAGTCGAATGGACTTTTTACGATTAATCTGCATTTGAATTGCAAGAGAAACGGTCGCAACCAAGGTAATAAGTAAAATTACCGTAGCAATAATGGCATATTGGTTACTTTTCTTTCTTTCCTGTTCTTTTAATTCTGTTAGTTCAACCAAATGATCAATGTATTTTTTATCACTGGTAGATTTATACTTGATTTGAAGTTCCTGAAGTTTATCAAAATTATCACTCGTATGAATAGAATCTGCAATTTCATTACTTAACTGAAGGAAGTCATATCCAGTTTTATACATTTCATTATGATATGCAATAAGGGAAAGAAGTTTGTATGCTTGTGCTTTTGTATCGCCATTTTCCTGCTTGGCTCTACTTAACGATTTATTCAGCCATTTTTCCGATGAAGAGAATTTATTTTGTTTGAATTCAATTTTCCCCAAATCAAAATACACTTCACACAATTGTCTATCATCCTTGATGTTAGGTAAATCATCCAAAATAATATTCAAATTCTCTTTGGCTTTTTCCCATTGGCTAACGAACATCCAGTATTCGGCATACGCTTTTAAGGTGAGGTAAAGTTGCCCATTATCAGAAATGGATTCCGAAAGTTCTAGGGATTTTATGAAATATTTTTCTGCATTGGGAAAATCTTTTAATTGTACATAAATTAAAGCAAACTCCAACCATAACTGTGATAGTCTTTGGGTTTCATTGAATTCAATAGCTATATTTTCTGCTAAGTGGAAATATTCTAAAGCTTTATCGTAGTTGCCTAATTTAGCGTAATTAGTTCCAATATTTAGTAAAGTTGAAATGCGTTCTTTTTTTGGAGCGAATGCAATTTTTATATCTAGTGAACGCTTTAAATAATTAAGCGCATCTTCATACTCGCCTAAATTCGCACTTACTAAACTTAGATTGTTAAGCGATTTTGCCATTCCCACGCTATCATTCAATAAGTAGGCTATATCATAGGAATAGTTAAAATATTCAATGGCTTTTTCATTTTGTTTCAACGAAAAGAAACTTGCCCCCTGTGCCCTGTATATTTCAACAAGCATTGCACTGTCTTGAATTCTTTGGCAGTATTCAGACGCTTTAGATATGAAATATATGGATGAATCTAGTTTGGAGGTTTTATAATACACAACCCCCAACTCATAATTAGCACTTAAAATTAAATCTGAATCGTTTTGATCAATGGCATATTCAAGGTAAAGTTTGGCAATTTGTATCCCTTCCGGGGTGGAATTATTTATGCTAGATTTTATTTCTTCAATAAATTTTTGTTTAGCAATTTGGCTAGTAAGGCTTTTCCTATAAAAAGATAAATCCTGATACCTTTTTTGAGCCCAACTTAACTGAGTAGTAAAAAGTAAGGCAGTGATTAATAAAAACTTATGAAGTGGGTGATTCACGAATTTTTTGATTTTAATGAGTTGCTAAAATATGTATTCTATTTGCACAAGGGGTCATTTCAGGCACTTTTCATTGCATTTTTTATAAAATGCATACACGAATTATATTTTTTTTGCTTCCTCCCAATATACATCCATTTCTTCCAGTGTCATTTGATCTAATGATTTTCCGAGTTCATTACTTTTTTTCTCTAAATAATTAAATCGTTTAATGAATTTTTTATTGGTTCTCTCCAAAGCATCTTCGGGGTTAACTTTAATATGTCGTGCATAGTTTATTAAGGAAAACAAAACATCACCAAACTCGTCTTCTATTTTATCCGCTGAGCTTCCAGAATTAACTTCATGTTCCAACTCCATTAATTCTTCTTTAACCTTATCCCAAACTTGATGATCGTGTTCCCAATCAAATCCTACCCCTTTTACTTTATCCTGAATTCTATTTGCTTTTACCATGGCTGGAAGAGATAATGGAACTCCTTGCAGAACAGTTTTCCTACCTTTTTCTTTCAATTTAATTTGTTCCCAATTTCGTTTAACCTCTTCCTCGTCTTGTACTTTTACATCTCCATAAATATGTGGATGACGTCTTACTAGTTTATCAGAAATGGCAGTTAGTACATCAGTAATATCGAAGTGGTTAGACTCAGAAGCAATTTTGCTATAGAATACCATGTGGAGCATAATGTCGCCTATTTCGCCTTTCAGTTCTTCGTAATCTTTTTCAATAATGGCATCTGACAGCTCATAGGTTTCTTCTATAGTTAAATACCGTAGACTTTCTAACGTTTGCTTTTTATCCCATGGGCATTGACTTCTTAAATCATCCATAATATTCAATAACCTTTCAAAAGCCTTTAGTCTGTTGTCCATAGTACATCGATTAAAATTCAAAAATAATCAATACCTATAGAGTTTTTGTAAATTAGAAACCACTGTTTTCAACTTCATATTTTAACGAGATATTTGTAATAAAGAGTACATTGGAATATTTCAAAAGCTGTACTTTTGTAACATGATTTTAAAAATTATACTTCTTTCAATTTCTCTGATGGCATTAGCTTTCGCGGGATTAGGAATAAAAATTTTAGCCAAAAAGGATGGCGAATTTGCTGGTACTTGTGCAAGTAAAAATCCACATCTAAAAAAACAAGGTGTGGATTGTGGTTGTGGTGGTGCTGGAAGTTGTGAAAACTAAAAACGCACACTTACTTTAATAAAACCATTTTCATGTCTGATTATTCCATTAAAGGATCATCCAATCGGCCGATATCTTTATCCTTGGATTTCCCTGCTTCTGAATCTAAAGTTCCTTTGGTAATTTTTTTACATGGATTTAAGGGTTTTAAGGATTGGGGGCATTGGCCTCTTTTAGGCAAGGAATTATCTCACAAAGGGTTTGCTGTTTTGCGAATGAATTTTTCACATAATGGAACTACCCCTGAAAGCCCCTTTGATTTTGTCGATTTAGAAAGTTTTGGAGAAAACACCTTCTCTAAAGAATCTCAAGATGTGAAGGATGTTTTGAATTGGGTCTTTTCTAACCCTCAAATTTCAAAAAATATTGATTTAGATAATATTTTCATAGTTGCTCATAGTAGAGGAGGAGCTATTGCTATGGTAACGTTAAATGAAGATTCTCGCGTAAAAAGTATTGCTACTTTATCTGGGGTTGGAACCTTAGCCAGGTTCACGGAAGAGGAACTTGCCCATTGGAAGAAACAAGGGGTGGTATATGCGTTGAATGGACGAACGAATCAACAAATGCCCATGAACTATTCATTGGCTGAAGATTATCTAAATAATATCCACCGATTCGATATATCTAGCGTTATTTCTCAATTAAAAAGCCCGTTTTTGCTTGTTCATGCCGAAAAGGATGAAACTGTGGCGTTAGCAGAAGCGGAAAAAATGGCTCTTGAAAATGGAAATGCCAGGTTAGAAATAATAGAAAATGCTAACCATTCATTTGGAGGAGGACATCCATATACGGGGACTAAACTTCCACTTGACACCGAAAAAGCAGTACATTTAATTTCTGATTTTTTTAAGAGTTTGATGTAATTTGTAACCCCATATTTGGGTTTATTTTTTTTCTTCAAAAAACATTTATGAAAGTTATTTCCACTAATATTTCAAAGAAGCGTACTATCAATATTGATGGAACTCTTGTGGAAACGGGAATATATAAACAAGCGGTTGAAAAGGGGGTTATATTGGGTTCAACTGATGTTCAGCAAGATTTTGTTGTGGATAGGAGATATCACGGAGGATTGGATATGGCTTGTTATATTTTTGGATATAATAACTATACCTATTTCCAGACAAAATATCCAAATGCCGATTGGGAAATAGGAATGTTCGGTGAAAACATTACGCTTGATTTTTTGAATGAATCGACTATGAATATTGGGGATTTATATCAAATTGGGGAAGCTACTATTCAAATTTCTCAGCCGCGTATGCCCTGTTCTAAATTGGGTTACCGATTAGGAGACAAAGGGGCAATAAAATATTTTACAGATTCAAATTTCCCAGGAATGTATGTTCGTGTTCTAAAACCTGGACTGGTTTCTTCGGGTGATATAATGAACTTATTGGAAACAAAAAAGGAGAAACTTTCTATTCTGGAATTGTATCGGATTTTAGGCGCGAAATCAAAAAATACCGACCAATTTGATAAAGTAATTTCAAATCCTTGGGTACCCGAAAAGTGCAAATTAAATTTGAAGGAATGAAGCAAGAAGTAGTAGAAAATGCCGAAAAGTATGTACGTGATTTGCTGGAAGGTGAAGGATCTGGACATGACTGGTGGCATATAAAACGTGTGCATGATTTGGCTATGACCATCGCAAAAAGTTACCCGGAATCCAATCTTTTGGTTATACGATTGGCGGCTTTGTTACATGATATAGGAGATCACAAATTTTATGATGGGGATCATTTCATTGGACCTAAAATGGTAACCGAATGGCTTACGGCCAATAAGGTTGATCTCGAAATATCACATAAAATTGTGAATATCGTTAAGGAAATTTCGTATAAGGGGGCTGAAGTTGCCACGCTTATGAGTTCTTTAGAGGGTGAGATTGTTCAAGATGCCGATAGGTTAGACGCGATTGGGGCGATTGGAATAGCTAGAACTTTCGCCTATGGCGGGAATAAGAATAGAGAACTGCACAATCCTGAAGTGTTTCCAGAACTCCATTCCAATTTTGAAGCATATAAATCCACTACTGGGCCAACAATTAATCACTTTTATGAAAAATTGTTATTGCTGAAAGACAGAATGAACACCCCCTTTGGAAAGAAAATGGCAAAAAGGCGCCATAAATACATGGAAGATTTTTTGGATGAATTTTTTGAAGAATGGAAGGGAAACCGCTAGTCAGGTAACTTTATATACGCCTTCAAACCATCGAAAACCTAAATTAAAATAATTTTCTGTAATGGACTCAAATCCAGCTCGAATAACCATTTTATCGGTGTCTCTGTTTAAGTTGCATCCATCCGCAACAAGTCTCCAAGCCGGATTTATGGTATCCTGAGTTTTTCCATAGAGGTGATTTTTTGAACGAATATGTTCTATTAAAAGAAGTTTTCCATCTGGTTTTAACCATTTTTTGAATTGCTCAAATGCCATTTCAGGGTTGGGGATAGTGCACATTACCATGGTGGAAACTATATAATCAAATTGATGATTTGGAAAATTGGTTTTTCCATCCCCAATGGCCCCTTGGATTAAATGTACATCAGCATTTACAGGTAGTTTTGATTTTGCATATTGAATCATTTTAGTGTTTGGCTCCAAAGCAGTTACCCGTGCATGTTTAGAGAAATGTTGAAAATTCACTCCTGTACCAGATCCTACATCTAAAATAGAACCAGATAATCCATGAAGCATAGTGTGGCGCTTATACGCAAATACACGTGACTCAAATTGATGCATGAAAGGGTCATAAATCCGTGCAAACACATTTGAATACCATTTACCTAAAGTCATAATTTTGAATTATATGTAAATCTTATTACGGTAAATTCAGAGATTTGAACCCTTCAATTTATTCTACTACAAATGAATTTTTGTAGATTTTAAAGAGCAAATAGTTGAGCAATGGTATGGATAAAAAGTAAGCTATGCCAATTTCAAAATTAGTTAATAGTATGACTACAAACGCTTGTATCAGAAATACAAATGGTGACAAAAATATTCCGAAAACCAATTCCATTGATGATTCAAAAGCAGGGTCAGCTGCAAGTTTTTTGGTTAGGGTATGGGCCAAATAAAAAGGTAAAAAGTTGTTTATTTTCATAACCAACCAAAAAGGTGAAAAAAGAATTTTAATAATTTTTGGGGTGTCCGATAGCTTTTTTTCTGGAAGAGGAGATTCGTTTACTATCGCATCCAAAAGCACTTGGTTTCTTTCGAAATTTTCCTTTTGGTTGAAAGTTCCACTCGCATTGCTAACCCATGTTTTGGCCACTTGATGATATTGTAACCCTCTGGGCATATCTACCGTTAAAGGTCGCATTCGTTTGTCTAACTCTGCCAAAAGCTCGATATATCCTTTGTTATTGTTTTCTAGATATGCAGCATAAAAGGGCTTAACCTCAAAGGGC
>JBFFMY010000017.1:0-47976 GCA_041563475.1 Salibacteraceae bacterium | reverse complement strand
TTACAATATCCGTGACATCATTGGGTATGTTACTGATGACGCTAAGAAAGTGACGTTACCTAATCAAACAAAGGTGAATGTTGTTCCCGTGAAACGTTTTAAAATTAAAGTGGATAAAGCAAAAGTTTTAGCCAATGGAACAGTTAGACCAGAATTAGCGGACCAAATTGTAGATGAAGTTCAATGGAATATCACAAGCAATTATGTGATGAAAAATGAATTAGCCGTTTGGGACATGCTCGCTCATTTTGATTGGGATCGTCCGATTTATTTTTCTATTACTATGGGCAAAGAATCATTTTACGGATTATCTGAGTATTTCCAACAAGAAGGATTTGCTTATCGTTTTGTACCTGTGAAAACTCCTTCTTCAGGTTATAGAGATTTTGGAATGGTGGATACAGACAAAATGTATAAGCACTTAATCGAAGAATTCTCTTGGGGAGGATACGAAGATGAATCTCTTTGGATGGATGAAAACAATCAACGCTTTATCACGAATATCCGTTTCACATTTGTACGTCTTGCGGAAGCCTTAATTCAAGAGGGTAAAAAAGATAGTGCTTTAATTGTTTTAGACAGATTGGTGGAAGTTGCCGTTCATGACAACTTCTCATATAATGGAACCCTAATGCCAATTGCAGAGAATTACCTTGCCATTGGTGAAAATGAAAAAGGAGTTGAATTACTTCGGAAAATGGTTGAAAATGAAAGTCAATATTTAGACTATTATTTTGACCAAACACCAGAAAATTTTAGAACTTTTGGACAAAAATCTCAGCAATCTATTGGTCTTATTGGCCAGAGTGCCATGATTGTTTCTCAAAGGTCTCCTCAAAGTGAAGAGATTAAACAGGAATTTAATGATATTTATCAGAAGTACGCTGAGATATATCAGGGATTACAGAATTAATATAAAAAGGATTATCAATTGATAATCCTTTTTTTTATTCAGAAATTAATTATTATTTTTTAACCAAGTTAATTTCCAATTCGTAGTTTTACGTATTCACCAGATTTTGAAAAAAGATTATTCATGAATAAACGTTTTTTTTTATCCCCGTTTTTCTTAGCTGCGATTTTCACAATGATTTCATGTGCTGAGGAAAAAATTGAAACTACTCAAGTACAAAATGTACAAGTTGTAAAATCTTTCAAATTAGATTTACCCCTTTATAAGGAATTTGTTGGTTCTATTTATGGATATAAAGATATCCCAATAAGAGCTCGGGTTGAAGGGTTTCTTGAGTCTATTAATTTTGAGGAAGGAGAAGAAGTTAAACAAGGTCAACTGCTTTACACCATAGATTCACAACCATTTCAACAGGATGTTGCCAGAGCCCAAAGTAAGGTGGCTGAAGCCCAAACTGTTCTGGTGAATGCTGAAAGCGAATTAGCCCGGTATAAACCATTGGAAAAAAGCAAAGCGGTTTCTCAAAGTGATGTAGACGCTGCGCAAGCCGCAAGAGATGCTGCTGTTGCCAGTTTAAATGCATCTAAGGCCAACCTAAGAATGGCTGAAATTAATTTGAGTTATGCGTCAATGAAATCGCCCTTAGATGGAATTATTGGAAAAACTTCTGCTCGGGTAGGCGAATATGTTGGTAAGGATCCGAACCCGGTCATATTAAACACTGTTTCTCGCCTTGACACCGTAAGAGTTCAATTCTTCCTTTCGGAATCCCAATACTTAGGTGCTGTAAAGGGATATGTAGAACGACAAAAGCATGACCCTTCAAGAAAACTAAGAAATAGTGAACAAACTAAAATTGAGCTATTTTTATCCGATGGTTCGATGTATCAATTCCCTGGATATTTAGATTTCATCGATCGAAATATTGAAGCGTCAACCGGGGCGATTTTAGTTCAAGCAAGCTTTCCTAATCCTGATAGAATATTAAGACCTGGACTTTATGCAAAAGTGAAATTGATGTTTACGTATGATAAGAATTCCATCGTCATTCCCCAAAGATGCGTCATTGAAACCCAAGGACAATATTCTGTTATGGTGTTAACCGATAGCAATACTATTGAAGTAAGACAAATCCAAGTTGGGGAAACAATAAAGGATGTATGGCAAGTAAAAGAAGGCTTAAGTGAAGGAGATCAAGTTGTTTTTGAAGGTCTGCAAAAAGTTCGAGGAGGAAGTAAAGTTAATCCTGAAATAGTTCCTTTTAAATTCGAAGTTAAATAGATTTCATATGGCAGAAAACAAAGGGAATTTTTTCGTTCATAGGCCCATTGTAGCAATTGTGATTGCTATAATAATTGTTATAGTTGGGTCTGTTTCTGTAATTGGATTGGCTATTGAACAATATCCAAACCTAACTCCGCCTATTGTTGAGGTTAGAGCCACATATAACGGTGCTAATGCACTCAATGTAGAAGAATCTGTTGCTACACCATTGGAACAAGAAATGAATGGCGTGGACAACATGATTTACATGATGTCCACTAATTCAAACGATGGAACTATGCTCATTCAGGTTTCGTTTGATGTAGGTACTGATCCAGATATGAATACTGTACTTGCTCAAAATAGGGTTTCTGCTGCTACAGCTAAATTACCCAGTTCAGTAACCAAATTTGGAGTAACCACAAAAAAATCCTTGCCCAATATTTTACTACTTGTTTCTCTTACCTCTGATGGAAGATATGATCAAGATTTTTTAGGGAATTACGCTCTTATTAATATAAAAGATCGTTTGGCAAGAATAAAAGGTATTGGTCGTGTGGATGTAATGGGCGCTTCGAATTACTCCATGAGGATTTGGGTGAAACCGGATAGATTATCTCAATTAGGCATTACTGTAACTGAAATTAAAGCAGCTATTAACTCGCAAAACCTTATCGTACCTGGTGGTAAATTTGGAGCAGAACCCTCCCCTCCAGGAACGGAATTTACCTACACGGTTAGATTACCAGAAAGATTTAATTCAGAGGAAGAGTTTGGGGATATTGTGGTTCGCACAAATTCTGATGGAGCTCAAATAAAAATAAAGGACATCGCTACGGTCAACTTAGGCGTTGAAATGTATAATATGATCCCAAGGCTGAATGGTAAAACTGCTGCTGTTATCGCTACCTACCAAGCCCCTGGTTCTAACGCTGTAGAATTAGCAGATAATATTCGAGCGGAAATGGAAATTATTGAAAAGGAATTTCCAGAAAGTATTAAATATGATATATCGTTAGATTCCACAGCCCCAATAACCGCAGGAATTAAAGATATTATTGTCACCCTTATAATAGCCTTGATATTAGTTGTACTGGTTGTTTTCATTTTTATACAAGATTGGAGAGCGACTCTAATTCCAACCTTAGCCATTCCAGTATCATTAATTGGTGCGTTTATGTTTTTTCCTGCACTAGGATTTAGTATTAACGTATTATCTCTTTTAGGCCTAGTATTGGCTATTGGTATTGTGGTTGATGATGCTATTGTTGTGGTTGAGTCAGTGCAAGTGAATATTGCAAGTGGAATGAACACGAAGGAAGCAACTTTGGATGCCATGGCAAAAGTAACCGCTCCGGTAATTGCTACCACATTGGTTCTAGTAGCCGTGTTTATACCTGTGGCTGGAATGGCTGGAATAACTGGTTTATTATATCAACAATTTGCAATTACCATTGTAGTTTCTGTAATTGTTTCTTCCGTAAATGCATTAACCTTGAGCCCTGCACTTTGTTCCCTTTTATTAAAAGAACCTAAACCATATGGAGGTCCATTAGGATGGTTTTTTGGGAAATTTAATTCCTGGATGGGAAAAACTACGGAATCGTACATGAACGTGACAAATATTGTTACGCGAAAAATTAAGCGCGGAATAGTATTCATGGTAGTACTTACCATTGGAGCGGGTGTTTTTGGCGGACTCGTTCCAGGTGGGTTTATTCCGGAAGAAGATATGGGTTATTTTATGGTTAATGTACAACTACCAAATGCCGCTTCTATTCAAAGAACTCTAGTAGTTTCAAAAAAAGCAGAGAAAATTTTAAGCGAGATTCCGGAAATTGAATTTGTTACCAATGCAACAGGTTACAGTCTACTGTCTTCTTCCATGGCCTCAAATAATGGTTTCTTGTTTGTTTCATTAAAAGATTGGTCGGTACGGGATAAAACCGCAAAAGAAATTATCGACATGGTGAATATACGAATGGCTAAGGAAATAAATTCAGGTCAAGTATTTGCCTTTGGGCCACCCGCTATTCCTGGTTTAGGTAACGGATCTGGATTTAGCATAATGGTGCAAGATAAGGGAGGGAGTACTACCCAATTTCTATCCGAACAAACGAACAAGTTTGTTGCTGCTGCTAATGCACGACCAGAAATTGGGAAAGCATTCACTACATTTCAAGCAACAGTTCCCCAAAGATTTATGGATGTAGACAAAGAAAAAGCACTTAAACTAGGTATTAATTTAAACGATTTATATGAAACAGTTGGTGCTTTTATGGGAGGCTCATATGTCAACGATTTCACAAAATTTGGGCGATTATACAAAACCTACATTCAAGCTGAACCCGCATATCGTGTTGATGAATCTCAAATAAATAATTTTTTCATAAAAAATAACCAAGGTGAAATGGTTCCATTATCAACAGTGGTGACTATTAGGCCTATTTCGGGACCGGATTATACCAATAGGTTCAACCTATATCGAGCCGTGGAAGTTACTGGTGGTCCTGCACCGGGTTACACATCCGCTGATGCGATGGCAGCCTTAAAGGAAGTTGCTCAGGAGACTCTGCCAGATAATATGACCACCTCGTGGAACGCCATGAGTTATGAAGAAAATAAGGCCTCTGGTTCTTTAGGTGCTATTCTCACATTTAGCCTTGTTTTCGTTTTTTTAATTTTAGCTGCTCAGTATGAAAGTTGGTCATTGCCTTTAAGCATTCTCTTAGGAACACCCTTTGCTATTTTTGGGGCGTTTCTTTTTCTTTATTTGGGAAGACTAATTAGTCCAACCTTTGAAAACAACATATTCGCTCAGGTCTCCTTTGTAATGTTAATTGGGATGGCTGCAAAAAATGCAATATTAATTGTGGAATTTGCCAATGAAGAATTCCAAAAAGGTTTAAGCCTAACGGAGTCAGCTCTGATGGCAGCTAAATCAAGATTTAGACCCATACTTATGACCGCCTTTTCATTCATATTAGGTGTTTTCCCTTTAGTTATTGCCTCCGGTTCAGGAGCTGAAGCAAGAAAAGTTATGGGTGTAGCCCTGCTTGGGGGTATGTCGGTTGCTACATTTCTAGGAGTATTCTTTTATCCCATGTTATTTATTGTTATTGGAAAACTATTTAAATACACGGAAAAAAGAGATGCAGCATTAAAATTACAAGAGGAGGCCGAATCATGAGATTTTTACTAAAGGTACTTTATGTAGCCGCTTTAACTTTCGTTGCGATAAACCTAACAGGGTGTAAGTTTGGCCCAGATTTTACTACACAAGAAAGAATTACCAACGCGTATTATCTAAATGACTCTATAAAAACAGATAGTGTAATAAATATCTCCTGGTGGGAAATGTTTAATGATACCGTTCTGGATACATTGATAAGAACTGCTCTAGATTCAAATAAAGACGTTTTATTAGCTGCTGCACGAATTGATGAATTTCGTTCAATTGTTGGCTTTAAAAAAGCGGAAACTTGGCCTGCAATAGGTTATCAAGGAACTGGAACCTATGGAAATTTTAGTGGATTTGTTTCAGACCCGATTGGATCAAATATGTATGGTGGTCTAGGTATGAATTGGGAAATTGACTTCTGGGGTAAATACCGAAGAGCAACCGAATCTGCCAAAGCAGATTTGTTAGCCAGTGAGTTTAACAAGAGATCAGTGCAAATTTCATTAATTTCAGATGTTTCTTCCACCTATTTTAAAATCCTTGATTTTAAATGGCGTTTAAAAATTGCGGAAAACACAGAAGTTTTAAGAAAGGAAAATGTGGATATTATCCAAATGAAATTTGATCAAGGCCTAGTTCCAGAGATTGATTTAAATAATGCCCAGTTACAATACGCCATTGCACTTGCGTCAGTACCCCAGTTTGAAAGATTAATTGCATTTGAGCAAACTAAAATGAGCGTGTTACTGGGTATGAATCCTACAAAAATTCTAACAGAAACAACTTTAGAAGACCAAGAACTTCCTCCTCAAATACCACCAGGAATACCCTCTACTCTATTATTAAGGAGACCCGACATTGCTTATAGCGAAGCAAAGTATCATGCGCAAATGGCAAAAATAGGAGTCGCTCAAGCGCAAAGATTTCCATCCATCGGTTTAACCGGTTTATTAGGACTTGGAACTAGTCAACTTACGGGTATTTCTGGGGGCGCATGGAATGTAGGAGCTACTCTTGCTGGCCCTATATTTCAATGGGGAAAAAACAAAAGAAGAGTTGAAATTGAAAAAGCAAGAACGCAGCAAGCAATGTATGAATATGAGAAAACCGTAATTAAGGCTTTTAAAGAAGTAGAAGATGCCCTTATATCGGTTTTAACCTTTACTACTGAACTTGATGCACGTAAATTACAAGCTAGTTCTGCAATAAATGCACAAAGCCTATCGCAATTACGTTATGATAAAGGGGTTACCAGCTATTTGGAAGTCATTACCCTGCAAGGTTATGCTTTTGATGCCGAGCTTAAACTTTCGACCACAAGACGCGCATTATTTGAATCTTTCATTGGATTATACAAAGCGTTGGGAGGAGGTTGGATTTCTGAGCAAGAAATGAAAACTGCAATTGAAAATAGTCAGGAGCCCAATGACCTTCCTAAAGTTTCTCCAAAAGAGTAAAATATGCTAAAGAAAAAAAGCGCATAGGTCTTTAGACTCATGCGCTTTTTTAATATTTACTTATTAATTCCCTTTCAAATTACCCGGCATTTCCGTCAAATTATTTCTTATCCTTAATAGTTAACATCGGTACTTTGGCTTGAAAAGCCATTTTTTCGGTAACCGAATTATTTGTTAATTTTCTCCAGAATGAAGCCTCTTTTGGTAGTAAAACCAATAAATCAGCACCAATTTCTTTAATGTAATGAGAAATACCTAACGTTACATCATCTGATTCCACCACGTGAAACTCCTTTTTTCTATCCTTAAAAATATCCTTTAGAGTGGGGTGATCGGTCTCCATTTCAAAACTCACAGAGCTCGCATCATCTGTTACATATACAATATGTATTACGGCATCAAAATGCTTGGCAATATTGCACAGAGGCTGTAAAGCTTCTGGGTTTTCAATTCGTTGCAAATCTGTTGCGTAAACTATTTTTTTAATCGGACGGTATTCTGTCTTATTTGGCACGGAGATTACAGGCACGAGGGAAGTCTCAATAACATCTTCTGTATTGCTACCCAAAAGTGCCTTTTTAAAGCCTTTAGCACCATGCGTTCCCATTACTACTACGTCAATATTATTCTTTTTATTAATTCTCGAAACAGAATTTCCTATCTCTCCAAAAATGGAAACAGATTCAATGACTACTTCTGGGTATTTAGATTTAAAATGACGAACTTCTAGCGATAAATCCCTTTTTGATTCTTTATGCATTGCATCCTCTAAACTCATCATTACCCCACCAGCAGCTCCACTATGAGGCATTTCATATGAATTTAACAAAACAAACTCTACATTTTCAAACGTATTGAAAAGTGAATATGCGTAATCAAATGCAACCCTAGAACTTTCAGAGAAATCGGTTGGAATTAAAATTTTCATCTATCTCGGTTTATATAGTATAAAATTACAATTTAAACTTTGGCCGACATTACTTTTTTTGACATGAATTTTAATTCTTCTACACTTTCTAATGGACTTACCCAAAGAGTATTGTTTGTTAAGTTTAAAATTTGTGATAGGTGCTCTGGGTCCTCACCTGAATATGGATAAATGGCTGGGCTTGATGTATGTTGTTTTAAATATTCAACCAATAGTTTTTGAGAATTCACGGCACCTCCCCTTTCGTTAAACTCTTGTAAATCAAGTAAATTAAGACTTACACCAGGACATTTATCACTATAAATATGGCAAAATTGTTTCACCGTGGCAATGGTATTTACCTGATCTGTTTTAACCAAAATAATGTTTTCAGCTTGCTCAAAATCCTCCGATAATAAAATTTTTGGACAACAAACCTTCGCGAATTTTTTACCTCCAGCGTAATTTTCATAAAGAGGTAATAAATGCTCTTTGTATAAAGAAAATGTACTAATCATAATGTCAGAAAAACTGCAATAGGAAGAGACTTGCTTTCGCGTAAAATTATCTAAAGAAACAACGTTTATATTGGAATTAATATCCGCGTACTGTTCTTCTAATATTTTTATTATTTTGTTTCTGTAGGTACTATTTAGAGATCCTAACTTGGCCATGGCATTTGGCAATTTGACATCAATTGCTTTTTCGGGATGCACGCACTTTGCGCCAAGCCACAATATATTTACCAGGTTTTTTTCATATCCAAAATTTTTCATTACAAAATGAAATGCTGCTAAACCCATTTCAGTGTCATCCAACGGGACTACAATTTGCTTTAATGCCATGGTATATCGTTTTAGTTAATGAAAAATCAAGACAAACAATAACACAAGGTCGAAGTTTGAATTTTATTTACCCAAATCTACAACAACATTAATTATCCGAATATGATTGGTATCAGCACGTAAACTGACTTACATCAAAGAAAGTTATGTGGTTACACCTGTTAAATCAGTGAATATTCATTTTTTTAACAAATTGAATAGCCTTTTCAATTAGCGTATACATTATTTGATCATCTGTAATAAAAGGGATTTCTTTCCTAAAGTTACGTACAATATTCTCCAAAAACGCAGATGATTTTGCCGGTCTTCTAAACTCCAAAGCTTGCGATGCAGCAAATAATTCTATACTTAAAACTCGCTCTGTGTTCTCTATCACCTGATGCATTTTTACTGCTGCATTCGCACCCATACTCACATGATCTTCTTGTCCATTGGATGAATCTATCGTATCAACAGATGATGGCATACACAGTGATTTATTCCTACTTACAATAGATGCAGCAGTATATTGCGGAATCATAAAGCCTGAATTTAAACCTGGGTTTGCTACTAAAAATGCGGGTAATTCTCGCGTACCAGAAATCAGTTTGTAAACTCTTCTTTCAGAAATACTTCCCATCTCTGCCATTGCAATGGCGAGGTGATCATACGCTAAAGCTAATGGCTGCCCATGAAAATTTCCTGCAGAAATAATTTGATTATCATCTGGAAATATAGTAGGGTTATCCGTAACTGAATTGATTTCATTGGTAACCACCTTTTCTATAAATTCAATTACATCATTTGTTGCACCATGAACTTGCGGAACGCATCTGAAAGAATACGGATCTTGAACATGTTTTTTAGTTCTCGAAATTAATTCACTGCCTTCTGTAAGCTTTCTGATTTCTCGGGCCACTTTCAGCTGACCTGGTTGCTTTCTCACTAAATGCGGCAAATCACTAAAGGGTTCAATCCTTCCATCAAACCCTTCCATGGAAATAGCCATTATTTGATTGGCTTTATTCCATAATTTTTTAGCCCAATTCAAAGAGTACACTCCATAAGCACTCATGAATTGAGTACCATTTAATAATGCCAAACCTTCCTTTGATTGCAAGGTAATTGCACCCCAATTGTGTTGGTTCAAAACATCAATGGCTTGCATTCTTTGCCCTTTATAATTCATTTCGCCCATTCCAATTAAGGGAAGGGACAAATGCGCCAAGGGAGCCAAATCTCCTGAGGCTCCAAGAGAACCTTGGGTATAGATGATAGGCAAAGCATCCGTATTATAAAAATCAATTAAGCGATTTACGGTTTTTAGTTGAACTCCTGAATGTCCGTAACTTAATCCTTGAATTTTCAAAAAGAGCATTAATTTCACAATCTCTTGCGGCACTTCATCACCCGTTCCGCAAGCATGCGACATTACAAGGTTTGATTGTAACTGTGACAAATCATTTTTAGAAATACTTTTATCGTGCAAAGCACCAAAACCAGTATTAATTCCATATACTGGAGCATCAGATTTTTCTAAGTAAGTATCCAAAAAACGTCTGCAATGCATTATTGCCTTTTCGGATTCGGACGATAAAGCAAGTTTTTTTCCACTGTCAACAATGGCAATTACCTCATCAATAGTAATTTCTGAATTTGATATATTATGCATTTCCATTTTTTTCTATTTGGATAGTTGGTTGATTAGTTCACTTATGGAAACCAACTCCTGATTTCCCGTTTCCATATTCTTTAGCTTTATGGTATTTGAAGAAATTTCATTCTCACCAACCATAGCAACAAATGGAATGTGTTTATCATCCGCATATTTCATTTGTTTTTTCATTTTAGCAGAATCTGGATACAACTCTGCATTGATTCCCACTTTTCGAATATTCCTCAAAAGCCCCATACAATAAGCCGCTTCTGCTTCGCCAAAATTTACAAATAACAATTGTGTGGAATCTTTGGTTTGCTTAGGAAATAAATCCTTTTCGAGTAATAAATCATAAATTCGGTCTGCACCGAAAGAAATCCCTACACCCGACATGTCCTTTAACCCAAAAACCCCGGTTAAATCATCGTAACGACCTCCACCACAAATGCTTGAATTGAAATCCTTGTGGGTTACCTCAAATATTGCTCCGGTATAATAATCTAATCCTCTGGCCAATGTAAAATCAGGCACGGCATTGTTTACCCCCAAAGATTTAGCCGAATTAAGCATGAATTCCAATTCATCAATCCCCTTTTGGCCAATTTCAGAACCCGACAGAATGGATCGAATTTCATTTAAATCCGAATTCCCTTGCAAGGCTAAAACCGATGATATTTTATTCACGGCATCCTCAGGAATAGCCTTTTCTTTTAATTCCTTTTGGACACCATCTATCCCAATTTTATCTAATTTATCCATGGCAACGGTAATGATGCCGAAATTTTGAGTTTGGTTTGCCACTTCCGCTAAACCAGCCAGTATTTTTCTATTATTAATTCGAATGGTTACATCCGGCAAACCCAATGACGAAAATCCTGTATTTACTAACTGTATCAGCTCCACCTCATTAAGTAAAGAAGTGCTTCCAATAATATCTACATCACATTGGTAAAACTCTCTGTATCTTCCTTTTTGTGGTCGATCTGCACGCCAAACCGGTTGAATTTGATAGCGCTTAAAGGGAAAAGTTAAATCATTTTGGTTTTGAACCACGAACCGGGCAAAAGGTACAGTTAAATCATATCGAAGAGCGTCTTCACTTAAAAAAGAAATAGATTTATCCTTTTGATCCACTAACTTTTGCAAGCCCCGTTCTAACTTTTCTCCTCGAGATAAAAGTTTGAATATTAATCGGTCTCCTTCTTCC
The DNA here is from genome assembly GCA_041563475.1 of Salibacteraceae bacterium. Taxonomy (GTDB): domain Bacteria; phylum Bacteroidota; class Bacteroidia; order Flavobacteriales_G; family Salibacteraceae; genus CAJXZP01. The sequence goes on along the minus strand of JBFFMY010000017.1, from coordinate 36,567 downwards.
CCATATTTCCCAGTTAAAGTTTCTAAGCGTTCCATTGCTGGAGTTTCTATAGGTTGAAAACCAAAAGTTTGAAAAACCAACTTAAGGGTATCAAAAATAAAATTACGACCTAACATTTGCTTTGGTCCGAAATCACGTGTACCCTTTGGAATTGCTGCTTTTGCCATAATTCAAAATTAGGCTGCAAATATCGTATTTCTAGGGACTAAAATCGGGGTAAACAGCAAAAAAAATCCCCGGCAGAACCGAGGATATTTTTTAATTTAAAATTATTTCTTGTTGTCCTAAACTTTTGTAATTTTTAATTTCTAAAGCTTTAGAATATGCCATTATATTGGCAATTGTTTGTCTTTTCGGTTTCAAATCATCCAGCATCAAAGCTTCGAAAGCTTCCATATTTACTAATTCTAGACCAAAAATTTCTTCGTGTAAAGGTTTCTCCATGTATCGATTTAATGTTAAACATATATCAGAAACGAAAAAGGATTTACAATATTGCTTTTTGGTACAAATTTTTCATTTTACTAAGAAAAAAAGCCATTCAAAAAGAATGGCTTCGAATAAACTAACGTAGATTCTGTACCTAAATATGCAAACTAATGTTATTTTCTTCAACCAATTTACGGAGATTCATTAAAGCGTAACGCATTCTTCCCAACGCGGTATTAATACTCACATTTGTTTCATCTGCGATTTCTTTAAAGCTCATTTCATAATACATTCTCATTTTTAATACCTCTAATTGATCGGTAGGTAAATGATTAATCAGCTCTTTAACAGTACTCAATGAATTCGCATGCGCAATTTTGTCTTCGGTATTCACTTCCTCATCTGGTATGATATCGAAAATATCAAAATCCTTTGTGCCAGCGGTAGTTTTCATCTTTTTGGCATTTCTGAAATAATCAATAGTTAAATTGTGAGAAATACGCATTACCCAAGGTAAAAACTTACCTTCTTCATTGTATTTTCCTTTACGCAAGGTATTAATTACCTTTATAAATACATCCTGAAATAAATCTTCAGCGAGTTGCCTATCCTTTACCTTTGAAATGATGTATCCTAAAATTTTTTCTTGATGACGTTCAACGAGAACTTGTAAGGCAGACTCCTTACCTTGTAAATAATTTCGAACTAATTCTTGATCAGTTAATTTATCACATACCATAATATCTACGTTTAGATGAATCCTAAAATGTTTGAAGAGTAGATATTATTCTATAGGCTTTATTGTTAAATTTTATAAATATGTGATTTTCGAGAGGGCTAAAGTGTGAAAAATAATCAATCAAAACAAATTTTTTTACTAAAGAAATATCATTTGACCAAATAATGACATATTTAGAATTCTTGAATGGAATACAGTACATTGCTAATATATTCAACATTATAAAACTCAATTCGGTTTAATCCTGTGAATTTGAGACTTATTTTTGAAGCCAATATAATTTCAATGCCTAAAGCAAAAGTTTCAGAAAAAAAGAAAGTTTCTAATCTTCGTAACAGTCACATTGTTATAAAGGGTGCTAGAATGCACAATTTAAAGAATGTGGATGTGAAAATCCCAAGAAATAAATTGGTGGTGATTACGGGATTATCTGGTTCAGGTAAATCTTCACTTGCTTTTGATACATTATATGCAGAAGGCCAAAGGCGTTATGTGGAAAGTTTATCTTCCTATGCGCGTCAATTTTTAGGTAAAATTGACAAGCCAGAAGTGGATGATATTGAAGGTATTTCTCCAGCCATTGCTATTCAACAAAAGGTTAATACCAGAAACCCACGTTCTACTGTAGGCACGACAACAGAAATTTACGACTATTTAAAATTGCTCTTTGCCCGAATTGGAAAAACATTTTCTCCAATTTCCGGGAATGAAGTTAAACGACACACAGTAAGTAATGTTGTTGATTATATTCTTGACTTAAAGGAAGGAACAAAATTATTAATTACCGCTCCGCTCGTTGTAAAAAACAGAGTTATCGAACAGCAACTTACAGTTTTAAAACAACAAGGCTTTGATCGAATAGTAGATAATTTTACCGTTTTTGATATTAATGACTGGCTTGAAAACCCGCACGAAAAGGTAGATCAGCTTTCTATTCTCATTGATCGTATAAGTGTTTCTAAAAACGATGAAGATCTTCAAAATAGACTCGCAGATTCTGTTCAAACTGCCTTTTATGAAGGTCACGGGGCATGTGAGCTTTTTATTAAAAATAATTCGGATTGGGAAGTTATAAATTTTAATAATGCGTTTGAGTTGGATGGGATGACTTTTGAAACACCCTCTGCAAACTTCTTCTCCTTTAATAATCCTATTGGAGCCTGTAAAACGTGTGAAGGATTTGGAAGTGTAATTGGAATAGATCCCAATTTAGTTATTCCAAACAAAAGTTTATCCGTTTATGACAATGCGGTGGTTTGTTGGAATGGCGAGAAAATGAGCGCTTGGAAAAACAAATTAATTATGGCTTCTCCTAAATTTAATTTCCCTATTCATCGACCTATAAATCAATTAACCAAAGCGGAATACGCTATTCTTTGGACAGGAAATAAATACTTTGATGGAATAGATTCTTTTTTTAAAGAAGTAGAATCCCAAAGCTACAAAATTCAATATCGGGTAATGCTATCTAGATATCGAGGAAAAACCCTTTGTCCTGATTGTAAAGGAACACGACTAAGAAAAGATGCAGGTTATGTTTTGGTCAACGGAAAAAGCATTCAAGAGTTGATGTTAACCCCTGTAAAACATTTATATCCATGGACGAGCGATTTGGCCCATCATTTATCCAAATTTGACAAAGAAGTTTCAAAAAGGATTCTGGTTGAAATTAATAATCGTTTGCAATACCTTGGAGATGTTGGGTTGGATTATTTAGACTTAAATAGATTATCAAACTCTCTATCTGGTGGGGAATCCCAAAGAATAAACTTATCCACAATGCTTGGTAGCAGTTTAGTAGGCTCTATGTATATTTTGGATGAGCCAAGTATTGGTTTACACCCTAGAGACACCAAACGTTTAATAAAAGTTCTAAAATCCTTGCGAGACATTGGCAATACCGTAATTGTAGTGGAGCATGACGAGGAAATTATGCAACAGGCAGATGAGATTATAGATTTAGGCCCTGAGGCTGGTATTCATGGCGGTGAGCTAATTTTTCAAGGTACCATTAACGACATCACCAATAAAACGCCTAGTCTGACGGCCAAATACCTTACGGGTCAATTAGAAATACCAATACCGGATTCCAGAAGACCTTGGAAGTATTCTATTTATATGGTTGGTGTGCATCAACACAATTTAAAAAACATTAATGTTTCCATTCCCTTGGAAATTATGACCGTAATAACTGGGGTTTCTGGTTCTGGAAAATCTTCTTTAATTCGAGATGTATTTTTCCCTTCCATGCAAAAACTATTGTCAGGACATCAATATGTTTCTGGAAACTTTGAATCTTTTGGTGGCGACACTAGAAAAATTGAAGCGGTAGAATTTGTAGACCAAAATCCCATAGGAAAATCATCTCGATCCAACCCCGTCACCTACGTAAAAGCATTTGATGATATCCGATTACTGTTATCCAATCAACAGTTGGCCAAAGTTAGAGGATATAAGCCGTCATTCTTTTCATTTAACGTAGAAGGTGGAAGATGTGAAACGTGTAAAGGAGATGGCAATATTGTGGTAGAAATGCAATTTATGGCTGATGTTCATTTGATTTGTGACGAATGCCATGGTCACCGCTATACAGGGGAAGTGTTGGAAATTAACTACAAAAACAAAAATGTTTCAGACATATTACGCATGACTGTGGATGAAGCAATGGAGTTTTTTGGTCAAGAAAAAATAGGTCCCGCAAAAAAAATTGTCTCAAAAATAAAACCTTTACAAGATGTGGGGTTGGGTTATGTTCAATTAGGTCAATCTTCCAATACACTGAGTGGTGGAGAAGCGCAAAGAATAAAACTTGCCTCCTTCTTAAGCAAAGGTGAAAATGCTAAAAAAACACTTTTCATTTTTGATGAACCAACTACCGGACTCCATTTTCATGATATTCATAAACTTTTAAAAGCTTTCAACGCTCTTTTAAAAAAGAAGCATTCTTTGGTTATTGTTGAACATAATGCCGATATAATTAAATGTGCCGATTGGGTAATTGATCTGGGCCCAGAGGGTGGTGATGAAGGAGGTCAACTAGTTTTTAGTGGTACTCCTGAGGATTTGGCTAAATGCAAGAACAGTTATACCGGAAAATATTTAGTAAATAAAATCTAAAACAGTGATTACCGCATTTGTACGACTGAAAAACTAGAGATACTCCATAGATACCCTATACATAAACCGTGTTTTTCTAGTGGCTGAATTATAATAATCTTTAATCCACAAATCGATTACTTTATTACCTATTCCATTTCCCTATCCCACAATAAATCACTTAATTTGGCGTCTGAAAACACGCATGAGTAAACATTTTAGCATATTAGTTTTAGCAATTTCACTTTTTGGGATTTCTTCCTGTAAAAAAGATCAATGTTTAACGGGTGATAAATATAAAATTGGGTCTATTAGAGAAGTAGAACCCTTTACTGGAATAGACGTAAACTTATCGGCTGTAGTTGAAATGGTAAGAGATACAGGAGCGAATGTGCCGTTCGTTGAGTTCGTTGTAGAAGGAAATTTGGAAGAGTATATCTCTACTGTGGTATCACAAAACACTTTGAACATTTCCTTAAGTGATTGTTTTACAGAGCACGAAAATATTTTGATTATCATTCATTATGATACGTTGAATTCTATCTCAATTAGTGGACCTGGAGATGTGCAGTCCAGCGCGAAGTTGGTTCAGGATTCTCTAAACCTTATCATTAATTCTACCGGAAATATCTATTTAACTGCGGATATACAAAAAATCAATTCTCAAATTGACGGTACTGGAAATATCTTTATTAACGGCCAAGTTGGACTTCATAACATCCAAAATAACAATTCTGGATCTGTTAATACTTACCAAGCCATGACCCAAGATGTGGTATTGAAATCTGAAGGATCAGGCAACACATACGTTCGCGTAAAAAATTCTATTACGGGATCGCTTTCTAATTCTGGCGACTTATTTTATAAAGGATTTCCATCTATTGGCGTTTTGGAACTAAGTACTGGTGAAGTAATAGACGATAATTAATGTAGGGTATTTATTGCTTCATCAAGTTTTTATAATCCACGAAACTTTGTTCAATTATGGCCAATGCATCTTCCCTACCCAAAAAATCTTCAATTTTAACCTCTTTTTCTTCTAACTTTTTGTAATCTTCGAAAAAAGCTTTCATCTCTTTGGTGAAATGTGGAGGTAAATCTTTGATATCATTGTAATGGTTCACACTCATATCATTAGCTGCAACAGCAATAATTTTATCATCTGCTTCACCGTGATCAAGCATACGCATTACTCCAATAACTTTAGCATTAACTAAGCACATTGGAACAATATCAATTTGCGAAATTACCAAGATATCTAACGGGTCACCATCATCACAATACGTTTTAGGGATAAAACCATAATTAGCTGGGTAATAGACTGCTGAATACAATACTCGATCTAAAATAAGCATTCCAGAATCTTTATCTAGCTCGTATTTTGCTCTAGAATTTTTAGGTATCTCAATAATTCCAGTAACCTCATGAGGTGCATTTACGCCAGGTTCTATATCGTGCCAAGGATTCATATTCTAAAATTTTAAGGAGCAAAATTAGCCAAATCCTTAAGGATAAACGCTAATTAAATATCATCCACATTTGTTAATAATTCTGTTTATTTCAATAAATGCCTATTACGGCCGTAAATTGTTGTTTCTTTGCACCTTATTATTACAAAATATTTAATGTCAACATTCCAAGAATTAGGCCTCCGATCTGAAATCGTTGAGGCCATCACCGAGTTAGGGTACGAAACTCCTACTCCAATCCAACTTCAAGCTATTCCCCAAGTTCTTTCATCCAAAACGGATTTAATTGCATTGGCGCAAACGGGAACCGGGAAAACAGCTGCGTTCGGATTACCTATTATTAACCAAATTGATGTAACATCAACGCGTACGCAAAGTATAATTTTGTGTCCTACGCGTGAACTTTGTCTTCAAATTTCGAAAGATTTAGAAAGTTACAGCAAAAAAATTAAAGGGCTAAGAATCACTGCAGTATATGGTGGGACTAGCATTGATACTCAAATAAGAAGTTTATCAAAAGGAACCCACATTGTTGTAGGTACTCCTGGACGTGTAATTGATTTAATTATGCGTAAAAGACTATTGCTTCAAGATGTGCAATGGCTTGTTTTAGATGAAGCGGATGAAATGCTTTCAATGGGCTTTCAAGATGATCTGGATACTATTTTAGCAGAGACTCCCAAAGAAAAGCAAACTCTTTTGTTTTCGGCTACAATGCCAAATCAAATCAGTAAAATCACAAAAAAATACATGAAAAATCCTACCTCTATTGAGGTAGCGAAAAGAAATGCAGGTAACTCAGATGTAGAACACGTTTATTACATGGTTTCTGCACCAGATAGATACTTAGCCTTAAAAAGATTAGCCGATGTTAATCCGAATATTTATGGAATCGTATTCTGTAGAACACGAAGAGAGACCAATGAAGTTTCCGATAAATTAATTCAAGACGGATATAATGCAGATGCCATTCACGGTGATTTATCGCAAGCCCAACGTGACCACGTAATGAATAAATTCCGTAAAGGATTAATTCAAATATTGGTGGCTACAGATGTTGCTGCTCGTGGTTTAGATGTAAATGAATTAACACACGTTATCAATTACAACCTTCCAGATGATTCGGAAGTGTATGTTCACCGAAGTGGTCGAACAGGACGTGCCGGAAATAAAGGGCAATCAATCACTATCATTCATTCTCGTGAAATGCGTAGAATTAGTGATCTAGAAAGAATGATTGGGTTTAAGTTTATAAAAAAGCAAGTCCCAACAGGTCCTGAAATTTGTGAAGTTCAATTGCTAAAATTAATTGATAATATTCAAGAAATTGAAGTAAATCAAGATCAAATAAATCCTTTCATGCCTGCCGTTATGGCAAAATTAGGGCACATGGAAAAAGAAGATTTAATTAAGCATTTCGTATCTGCTGAGTTTAATCGCTTTTTAGATTATTACGAAAATGCACGCGATTTAAATGATATAAAAGCCGGAAGAAGAGATCGTTCTGACGATAGTCGTAGAGGTGACCGTGATGGTTCACGTGATCGAAGAGATTCTGGACGCGATAGACGCGACCGAAGAGAACGTGGCGACAGAGTTGGCCCGGTTAAAAAACGTGGTAGTGGTGAATTTGCACGCTTCTTTATTAATGCAGGAAGAGCAAATAGATTAAATCCTCAACGTTTAATGGGAATGATTAATGACCACGCTCCATTGGATGGTGTGGAAATTGGCCAAATTGACATTCAAAATAACTTTTCATTTTTTGAAGTTGATTTAAGTAAAGCGGATGAAGTTTTACCAGCATTTAAAAACAAAGACTTAGACGGGTTAAAACTTTCGGTTGAACCAAGCGCAGGAAAAGCTCCGGATAAAGGTAGAAGTTCTCGAAGTGAAAGCGGAGGCCGACCAAATCGTTCCTCTTCGGATAGAGAAAGTGGTGGCAGTCGTAGATCATCTGGAGGATATGCTGGAAAATCATCTGATGGTGATCGTTCAAGAGCAAAATCAAAAAGTGATTACCGTAAAAAATCAAGTGACTTTAAAGCTACTAGAAGCTCTGAAGGATCAGGAAGTTCTGAAGGTTCTGAAGGTTCTGCGGATCGTAAAAGAAACCGGAAATGGTAATTTGCTTAGTAAAGTAAGTTTCAATTTCAGAAAATAAACGAAGTAGAATTCAAGATTAAATTTGGATTCTACTTTTTTTTTGTTTCATTTTTTTTCCCAAAATCCAACACACTAGAAACTCTTAAATTTAAATCCAAAATTCTTCTTGTTTACGAACCAGCATCCAACTACTTTTACTGAAACTGTAAATCAACAATAGATAGATATGGATTATTCTTTTGATGAAAAAATTGATCGTTTTAAAACTCCTGCCGCAAAATTTCATCGGGAGTATTTGAAAGAAATTTTTGGTACAGATGACCTCTACCCTTTTTGGGTAGCCGATGAAGATTTTAAATCTCCTCCAGAAATTATCAACGCATTTATTGAAAAATGTGAATTTGGCAATTTTGGGTATGAATATAAACCTGAAACCTTTTTCCCCATTGTTACTAATTGGTTTAAAGAACGGTATAATGTTGAGTTAAATCCTGCTTGGGTTCAGTTTACCCCGACCATAATGACTAGCATGGCCATGGCATTAGATCTCTTTACCAAAGAAGGAGATGGAGTAATAATTCAACCTCCGGTTTACATGGAGTTTTCTAATACAATTAGAAAAACAAACCGGATTGCTATTAAAAATAATTTAAACCTTATCGACCTTCATTACGAAATAGATTTTAATGAACTGTCTCAACTTGCCTCGAATCCAAAGACAACAGCCATGTGCATTTGCAATCCTCATAATCCTGGAGGACGGGTATGGCAAAAGCACGAATTACAGCAAATTGTAACCATTTGTAAAACAAATAACATCCTTCTTATCTCAGATGAAATTCACGCGGATATCATTTTTAGTTCTGGAGAATTCACCTCCCTCTTATCATTTCCTGAAATTCACGATCAACTAATTGTTTGTTATTCCCCAGCTAAGGTTTTTAACATTGCCTCGATTACCGATTCAATGGCCATAATTCCGAATAGTGATTTACGCCAAAAATTTAATGATTTACGCTTGCGATACAACTTGGGTAGAACATCTGCATTTTCTAGAATAGCCATGGAAATCGGATTCTCCAAATCGGTAGAATGGGTGAATCAATTAAATCTATACATCGAATCTAATTTATTGTTCATTACCCAATATCTCAATACTCATATTCCAAAAATTAAAATCGTAAAACAAGAAGGAACATATTTGGTTTGGTTAAAAGTGGATGAACTGCCTCTAACCGGAAATGAATTGGTTAAATATTTAGCTAAGGAAGCAAAGATGGGACTCAATAACGGTGCAAGTTTTGGGGTATCTGGTAGAAGCTTTTTACGCATGAATATCTCTTGTCCTAGATCGGTAATTGAAGAGGCAATGATTCGCTTAGATAAAGCCATTCAAAAAATAACATAGACAGATATCTTCCATTTCAAATTAAAAAATTGTTTTAGGAGTTAAACCTCTTACTATTATATTTGTATCAAGATTTAAATAAACCAAAAAAGTCAATGTCAGTAAAAAAAATTCTAATAACAGATGACCACCCTCTTCTACTTATTGGACTAAAAGGCATTATAGAAAATATTAAAGGATACCAGTTAGTAGGTGCTGCAACCAATGGAACCGAAGCATTAAAAATGGCGAGTGAAACCCAACCTGATATTTGCTTTATTGACTTAGAGTTGCCTGGTGTTAATGGCATGGATGTTCTTAAGCAAATCAAAAAAAATGACAAGAATTGTAAGGTGGCAATTTTAACCTCTCATAAAGAAGAGGAATTATTGATTTCAGCAATAGAGTCAGGCGCAGACGGATATCTTTTGAAAGATTTTGCGCACACCGAAATTGAAAAATGCTTAACACAATTCGTTAAAAGCGAACCCTATTACTCCAGTCAATTACGATCCTATTTAAACCCCGCAAAGAAAAAAGATCCTGCAATTGACAAATTGAGTCGGACAGAAAAAAAGGTTTTAAAATTGATTAGTCAAGACAAAACTTCCAAAGAAATAGGTTCGATTTTATTTATTAGTCCGAAGACTGTGGACAACCACAGATCAAATATCATTAAAAAACTAGATATTACTCCAACCACCAATAGCTTATTTTCATGGGCTTCAAAAAATGAAGCGCATCTTTAAAAATAGATCTGTTATTCAATCATATCTTGTAATATGCTGATAATAAAGCTTATATTATAATACTCCCATTTTTTTATTGAATTTAAATAATTGAAAATATCAGGGTTTACCCCTATTGTTTGTTTGGTTTACTATAAATAAGTTTGTGTTGTTAAATCGAATTGAAGATACGATTTAGTGGAACCTATTAAACTAAGCACAATATCATCTTCAACCCCCTCTAAAGGAAGCTATACAATAGCTTCCTTTTTTATTTTACACCCACGAGAGATTAAATTAGGGATATTCCCCTATTACTGAACATGAAAATCGCGCTTACTTTCGTAGCGTTAGTTTTAAGTGGAGAGAGAATTAACGCAATTTATATCTTTTATCAGATCATCTTAGGACAAGAAATGGAGTTAAAAAATTAACTCCATTTTTTCATTTCGGCACCCTAAAATTAATTCAAACTTTTTTTATTAACCCGCGTATAAAAACTGTCATGTTAATGATATGTTATTAGGCTTTGAGGCTCCAATTAAATAAATAAATTTGTGTCATAAGTTAAACCAACCCATATATTATGAATATGAAAAAACTAACATTAGCATTGGGATTAATGATGGCATTTGCCTTCGGATCATTTGCTCAAACACAAGTTGGAGGACCAGAAATTTCATTTGAAAAAGATGTACATGATTTCGGAAATCTAAAACAGTATGGAGACGCTTCTACGGAATTTGTTTTCAAAAACACTGGAAATTCTCCATTGATTATTTCAAATGCGAGAGGATCTTGTGGATGTACTGTTCCAACCTGGCCTCGTGAACCAATCGCTCCAGGTGCTACGGCTGTTATTAAAGTAAAATACGATTCAAAAAGAATTGGCCCGATTAATAAATCGGTTACAATAACATCTAATGCTATTAATACACCAACTACCGTAATTCGAATTACGGGGAAAATTGATGCTGCTCCTACAGATGCAACAACTCCTGTGAATAACGGAAGTGGGGCTGCTCCAACTGCAAAGTAATAGTAAAGCTTTTTAAAAAAACCGTTTAATTTATTTTAAACGGTTTTTTTTATGCCCTTTTTTTAATAACGGTCACAAAAACACTTCAAAATATTACTTTCTAATTAATTTTGCAGCCTAAAATTTACGAGATGCCAACAATTTCAACTAAAGGGCTTGCGATGCCTGAATCACCCATTAGAAAATTAGTTCCGTTTGCAGAAGCTGCCAAGAAAAAAGGCGTTGAAGTAATCCACCTTAACATTGGTCAACCAGATATTGTTACCCCTCAAGTTGCTTTAGACGCAATTCATAATACAAAAATTGAAGTTCTTGAGTACAGTCATTCTGCTGGTTTTGAATCATATAGAAAAGGGTTGACTAACTATTACAAATCTGTAGATATTGATGTTGACATAAATGAAATTATTGTAACCACTGGAGGTTCAGAAGCTCTTTTATTTGGCTTTCTAAGCTGTTTTAATCCAGGGGATGAAGTTATCATTCCGGAACCGTTTTATGCCAATTACAATGGTTTTGCAATTGCTAGTGGCGTAAAAGTTGTGCCAGTAACAGCAAGCATTGAAACCGGATTTGCTTTACCACCTGTGCATGAAATTGAAAGTTTAATAACCGAAAAAACAAAAGGTATATTAATTTGTAACCCAAGCAATCCTACAGGTTATTTATATACCAAAGAAGAATTAGAGGTTATTAGAGATATTGTTGCCAAACACGATTTATTTCTTTTTGCAGATGAAGTGTACAGAGAGTTTGTTTACGATAACAAAGAACACTACTCCGTAATGAATCTTCCTGGAATTGAGCAAAACACTATTTTGGTGGATTCAGTTTCTAAACGTTATAGTATGTGTGGTGCGCGTATTGGAGTCATTATTTCTAAAAACAAAGAGGTAATGAAAACCGCCATGAAATTTGCCCAAGCACGTCTTAGTCCACCAACATTTGCTCAAATAGCCTCTGAAGCAGCTCTAAATACACCTGCTTCATATTTTGAAGAAGTGAAAGCAGAATATGTGGACCGAAGAAATATTTTAGTGAAAGCTTTAAACTCCATTGATGGTGTGGTATGCCCAAATCCTTCCGGAGCATTTTATTGTGTTGCAAGTTTACCTGTAGAAGATGCAGATCATTTTTGCGAATGGATCCTCAGTGCGTTTTCATATAAGGGAAAAACGGTAATGATGGCCCCTGCATCTGGCTTTTACTCTACTCCAGGTTATGGAAAAACAGAAGTGAGATTGGCATACGTTTTAAAGAAACCGCTATTAATAGAAGCGGCTAAAATTTTAGAGGAAGCTTTAATCGCGTATAAAAACAGATAATTAAGATACAAAAAAAAAGGAGTATAAAATTATACTCCTTTTTTTGTTTTTAAACGTTTGAGTTAGCTCGCATTATAAAGGCGCTACACCTTGCATTAAGTATCCACAAATCAAAGCACCATAGGTTCCGAAAGCATACCCTAAAACGGCCAGTAAAACACCCACTGGAGCTAACGAAGGATGAAAGGCAGCAGCTACAACAGGTGCACTTGCTGCTCCTCCAATATTGGCTTTACTTCCCACAGCCAAAAAGAAAAATGGCGCTTTAATTAATTTGGCAACAACTATTAAGAGGATCACATGAATGGCCATCCATGTCAGACCTACTAAAAATATTGCAGGATTATCTAATACGGCTAGGATATCCATTTTCATTCCAATGGTAGCTACTAAAATGTAAATAAAAACACCTCCCATTTTTGATGCCCCTGCCCCTTCGTAATTCCTTGCTTTAGTAAAGCTTAGTATCAACCCGAAGGTAGTTGCTAAAACAATTAACCAGAAAAAACCAGACCCAAGACTAAAGGTTTCAGCTAAATAAGGTGCATTTACCTTAATCCAAGGAGCAATATAATCCGCTAATAAATGCGAAAGCCCGGTAAATCCAAGTCCTAGACCTAAAATAATCATGATATCATTAAAAGAAGGGATTCTTGCAATTCGTTGACTAAATTCATGCATGTGATTTTTTAACGACTCCACCGAACTTGCATCAGCTTTGAAAAAACGATCAATTTTCGCAGATTTTCCTACGCCTAAAAGCAAGAAAAACATCCATATTTCTGCCACAACAATATCCACCGTAATCATTATGGAGTACATACTTCCTGTAATTAGGTTTTTATCGCCTTCTTTAAATATTTCGAACATAGCCGCCTGATTTGCTCCACCACCAATCCAACTTCCTGCAATGGTAGTCATACCCCGCCAAACCTCATGAGGAGCAGCACCACCAACAACATCTGGAGCCACCATTGAAAAAACCAAAATTGCCAGAGGTCCGCCAATAACAACACCAATGGTTCCAGTAAAAAACATTATTAGTGCTTTAGGTCCTAATTTAAAAACTTCTTTTAAATTGATACTTAAGGTTAATAAAATCAAACTAGCAGGAAGTAAATACCTTGAAGCCACAAAGTACAATTGAGATTTACCAATGAATGGATTCATTAAATCTGAACTGATTTCATTTTCTAAAAGGTAATGTTTTAGTTGTTTGAAATTAGATATTCCGGTAATGTCATACCCACTTTCTCCTAAAAATGAAATGGCTTGAGTTACATCTATCCATTTTGGGGAAATAATTCCGAAAGTGCTAAATAATGACGGTAAAAAATAGCACAATAAAAGTGCTGGAATAACCGTGAAAAATTTCTGCATCGATTTTAATTCAGTTGCTTTGAAAATGATCATCAGCAAGGCGATTAAAATACCGAAAACAACTGCATCATTCGTAATTAAGGGAATATCAGATACTACTTCTTCCATACTAAATATTTGGTTTGATTACTATTCGTTATTTTTTGAGATTTGATTCATATAATTCCACCCAATTTTCGGGAGTCATTTTTGAAACAAGTTCTCCTATTAATTTATAGGGAATTGAATGTATGTTTTTGAATCGAATGCAACTTTTTCCCATATCCAATTTTGTTTTCACATATTTAGGATACTCCGCTATAAACCAATTCAAAACCTCCGTATTAGCGTAAACTCCCATATGATAAAAAGCAATGAAATTCTTTTGAGAGGCAATATTGATGAAGGGTAATGGCAACTTAGGATTTACATGGTATCCAGAAGGATAAAGATAATGAGGTACTACATAACCAATCATGCCGTAACTAATTTCTTCATTAAATCCATCCGGTAAATTTTCTAAAATGCTCTGACGTAATCTGGAAAAAACTTCTTTTCTCTCTTCTGGCAATTTAGAAATGTATTCGTCTGGAGTTTTGGCTTCAATAGTCATTTCATCCCGTTTTTATCTTAAACAAGGATACAGATTGAAGGTCAATAAAACAAGGTATAGTTACGTGTTAAAAAGCCATTAATGGATAAGACTTTCTAATTAGATCAATTTCCTTTTTTCGTTGCTCCAATATAAGAATGTATTTTGAAGCCTCCTCCATTTTGTATTTTTCTTCACACCTTCGAGCCCATTCATCCGCCAACTCCAATTCTCCTGAAATTTCACTGGCTAAAATCAAATTAAAAGAAGCTCTCTTCGCTAATTTTTCATTATTAGTAGTGGCTAATAAATACCAAATATCTGTGGCTGCTGGCCAATTTCCAACTTTTGCCAATTTATACGCATCTTTTAATTGATCACTACCCGAAATGTACATAAACCGAGTTTGTGTTTCCCAACTTGGAAGTATTTGACGCGCATAATCCTCACCCAATTTCCGGGAGGCTTGAATTAAAATATTATTGGCGTCTGCTAACTTAACATTTACATCATATGGAGAACTACCGCTTGCTGATGCAGAAACTTGGGTAGCCACTTTAGTCTCATTTTCTACTTTCCCTTCATTTGTTTCACACAGATACGAACGAAAAAACATTTCCATATAAACGCTTTGATCGCCCGTAAAGTAAGGTACCCTCACCGTTCCATAATTTCTATCCACAGGAGTTGAATATTGAACATCACTATCTGTATCAATTTCAGCATCATACCCTTCAATACACACAATGGCATCCACATCTAAATCCTTACAGGCACGCGAAATCAAAATAGTTTGAATGGGTTGACTTTTTACACTTCCATTTTTTATTATGTATTGAAGTGACGTGTCTAAAATCTCAACGTAATCATTTTTATTGACGTCTAACACAAGTTGATTCATGGCTTCATTAACCATCATATCTGAAATACCATTGAATTGTCCAACAACTTGACCGTTAATATACTGTTTAGTGTTTGCAAATTTTACTGCGACTCTATCTAACACAGCAATTCTTTCAACGGGTTTAGAAAAACCTGTTACAGGTGGTTGTAGTACTTCAATTGCAATTTTAGTCGAACTACAAGAAGTCAATAATCCAGTAATTACACCTATTAGAATTAAAGGAAATAAAAATTTTAAGACCTGTTTATTTTCCATGCAGAAAGAGGTTCTTGAATGGCTCCAACAAATAATCGCCCTTTTCGGTTCGCAGTTAAATTAGCACTAATAATTGCGGCTAATTCTTCTTCTTCGGGAACGGAATAACGGAAATTTTTGGGATCAAAATATTTGTTTACAAAGTGCGTATCGAAATCCCCTTCTCTAAATTTTGTATGGTTAATAGCGAAACGACAAAAACTTAGAGTAGTTTCTACTCCATTTATTTGGTATTCATCAATGGCCTTTAAGATTCGTTCAATGGCCTCCTCACGAGTTGGAGCCCACGCAATTAACTTAGAAATCATGGGATCATAATAAATCGGAATGTTCATTCCCTGTTCCATGGAATCATCCACACGAATCCCCTCTCCTTTCGGTAAAATATACGTGCTTAGTTTACCTATATCTGGTAAAAAATTATTTTGAGGATCTTCTGCATACACACGCACCTCAAAAGCATGGCCATTTATTTTTAAATCATCTTGACTAAAACTTAGCTTCTCTCCTCTGGCAACTTTAATTTGTTCTTTAACCAAGTCTAACCCTGTAATCATTTCTGTTACTGGATGTTCCACTTGCAAACGGGTGTTCATTTCCAGAAAGTAGTACTTACCATGGTCATATAAAAACTCTACCGTTCCGGCTCCCCAATAATCACATGCACGAGCAACGTCACAAGCGCACTCCCCCATTTCCTTTCGTAATTCTGGAGTTAAAACTGCAGAAGGTGCTTCTTCAATTACCTTTTGATGGCGTCTTTGAACAGAACAATCACGTTCAAATAAATACACAATGTTTCCATGTTCATCGGCCAAGACCTGAATTTCAATATGACGCGGTGATTCCACATATTTTTCAATAAAAACAGATCCATCCCCAAAGGCCGATTTGGCCTCGTTAGTAGCCATTTGAATTTGTTCTTCTAACTCGCTTTCCTCATACACAATTCTCATACCCTTACCACCACCACCGGCTGCGGCTTTTATAAGAATTGGAAAACCAATTTCTTTGGCAATTCCAACAACTTCTTTCGGGTTACTTATCGCTTCATCGGTACCAGGTACCATAGGAATATCATAATTTTTAACCGCTGCTTTTGCAGCTAGTTTATCTCCCATCATCGCCATAGATTTAGGCAATGGGCCGATAAATTTAATTCCGGAGTCTGTTACTTTTTGCGCGAAATCACCATTTTCCGACAAAAACCCATATCCCGGATGAATTCCATCCACACCCAATTCAAGAGCCTTTTCAATTATATAATCCCCACGTAAATACGATTGAGAGGATGGGGGTGGTCCAACCAAAACAGCCTCATCTGCATATTTCACAAAAGGTGCATTTTTATCTGCTTCGGAGTAAATGGCTACAGTTGAAATTCCCATTTCTTTACATGAGCGCATTATCCGCAATGCTATTTCACCTCTATTCGCTATAAGTATTTTTTTCATAAACTAATCCTAAAGTCAACCAACAAAGTTACAGTTAACGGCCTAATGCGCCTCACAAATAGGCTCAAAATAAATCTAAAAGTTAGATATTGAATTTTCAAAAGCAATATGATTGAACCACTTTTGATCATACGTTTCATCCACAATTTTTTCTATTCGAGAAAGATAAATTTTATCTAAATTATACTCACGAATATGGGTTACTGCCTCACGAAATGAATTTAGCATACTCACGTAAAATGATTCTTGTTTTACATTTCTTTCCGCAGAAAAAGTTTGAGCTATTTCAATATTAAAAAGCATGAAATCAGCGATAACCTCTGGTTGAACTTCCAATTTTTTGAAGTGCTTTATTAGCTTTTGAGCTACCGATCTACGTGCTTTTGGTTTTCGTATGTTGAGATTGTATTCTTTAGACACTTTCAATTTGGCCTCCTCTAAAATTTTATCCTCCTTAGGATTAAATGCAAAATCATAAAAAACCTTCACCTCCTTAAACCGGCTATATAAATCAAGAATCTGTTCTTCCATTTGCTTTTTGGTAAGCGATTCTAGATATTTTTTTAAATCTCTTTTACTCATGATTGTTCAAAAGTACGATTTACTGAAAGGTGGACTTAAACAAATCCTTTAGTAAATTTCAAAATATACTCAACACAAATACCAAATAAAATTTTAAATTTTTAAACCAAACCTTAGTTTAATTTCTTCCGTGTGATACTATGAGTGTTCTATCCAAATATTATTCATTTAAAGAAACATCATGAAAAAAATATTACTCCTACCACTACTTCTATTATCTATTTTTTTAAGTGCCCAAACACCAAAAAATTTATGCACAATTGAAGGTACAATAACAGATGGTAAAACGAGTGAAACTTTACCCTTCGTAAATGTAGTAATCGACCAAAATGGCAAAATGATAACTGGGGGGCTCACCGATTTTGATGGAAAATACAAATTTACAGAACTCCCAGAAGGAGAGTATGAAGTTAGGGCCGTGTATATTGGCTATGAAAACGTGAAAATTTCTGGGGTACTCATCACTGCAGAAACAACAAAGTTTGTAGATTTAAAACTAGGCAATTCAAGGAAAGAGGGAGAAAAAATAATTTTTTCTTGTTGCATGTGTTGCTGCTTTGTACCTGGAACAAAAGAAGAACCCACAATCGATTTGTTTAAAGCTCAAGAACTACTAAACGATTCAATAAAAGCTACTTTACCTAGTGTTGGTTTGGGAGAATTGACAACGACTAGAGAGTTTACCGTATTTCCTAATCCTAGCCAAGGAATGGTTACGCTCTCTAATATCCCTAATATTTCCGAAATAACATTAATGGACATTAACGGCAAATTACTCCGTTCATTTCCAATATTGGAACAGAAACAACTGATGTTGGATTTAACGCTTTTTCAGCCTGGAGTGTATTTAGTAAAATACGAAATTGGAAACGAGGTTGTTGTTCGTAAATTAATTAAGCGATAACTGCATTGAAAAGCTATATATGAAATGGGGTGTTGATTTAATCAATACCCTTTTTTATTTTCATTCGTGCCTTCTAAACCATTGAAAATAGATGTTACAGCGGATAAAATAAAACTAAACAAAACAGCCCACCAAAAACCATCAACTCGAAATCCTCCAATAAAACTACTCGCTAATTGAATTAGGAAAGCATTAATTACAATTAAAAACAATCCTAAGGTCAAAACCGTAATTGGTAGAGTTAGGATTACTAAAAGAGGCTTCAAAATGGTATTAAATAAACCCAAGATAAGCGCTACGATCATTCCCGTAAAAAAAGTATCTATCTCAACTCCTGGTAATATATATTGGGTTACCATAACTGCCAAAGCAGATATTAATAGTTGTACTAAGAATTTCATAATTGAAAGGTTTGATTTATCCAAAGGTAAAGAATATTTGTAACTCTAATTACACACACAACTTCGCGTATTCGTTATTATTGCATTTGGAATAATTCACATGAAAAATAGCTTATCTGGAATTTTATTCAGCACATTTATTGGTATGGTTGCCTTCCTTGCAGCGGATTACGTGCCGATGGCTAATTCTATTGTTTTAGCCCTTTTATTTGGAATAATCATTGCTAATATTATTCCGTTACCGCAAAAGTTAAGTCCAGGGGTAAAATTCTCTTCCAAAAACCTATTGGAAATCGCCATTATTTTTCTAGGTTTCGGCATTAGTTTCCAAGATATTGCGAATTTAGGCTGGGGTATTGTTGGCATTCTCGTTACTACTATTATTGTTGTTTTACTAGCCACGTTATACTTGTCTAATTTATTCTCTTGTAGAGCTTCAACAGGGTATTTAGTAGGGTTTGGAACTGCCATTTGCGGATCAAGTGCCATTGCGGCTTTAGCGCCTAAAATAGCCGAAGACAAAAATCAAGCAGGTATTGCCATTGCTGTTGTGAACCTAATGGGTCTTATTGGAATGGTTATCCTTCCTCTAGTTTTTAATAGCGAAATGCTATTCGATACAGCTGCGTTGTTAATAGGAGGAACACTTCATGGGGTATCTAATGTTGCAGGTGCTGGTTATGCCATGGGAGAAGTAGTTGGTGATTTAGCCATAACCATTAAATTAGGTCGTGTTGCATTGTTGGCTCCTGCCCTTATATTTTTTAATTTTTTAATCAATAAAAGTGCTTCTTTCAAGGAAAACCTAAAGCTCCCGTATTACATTATTGGGTTTATTTTAGCCACTGCAACGGTTACTTTTTTTACCGTACCCCCCGATTTAATTAACACTTTTCGAATTATTGGAAAAGTATTACTTACCATTTCCATGGCTGCAATAGGACTTAATATAAAATTTAGTCAGTTATACCAAGAAGGTAGAATTGCAATGGGTTTTGGAGCCGTAATTTTCGCTATCCAAATTCTCGTTGTTGGAATATTTGCTTTCTTTTTCTAAACCTTTTCAGGTTCAGGAGTGAAATTTAGCGCAATTAAGCCTCCCAAATAACCCATTGGAATATACGCAAAGAGGATATCCGTAATACTAAACCATAATGGAGCTTCAGGTAGCATTACAACCATCATTATACCTCCAATCAAAAACAAAGCTCCGATAGAAATAGCAAATTTCATTTTATGCGAATACGCTGTTAAACCTGCAATAATTGCTCCTACCAACGCTCCAAGTGCATGCGCTAAAAATGGCATTAACAATTGAACCGGAGTATATAAATGAATATTTTCTTTAATGCTATTTATGTCATTTGGGTTAACCCCTTCAGGTAATGGAACAAGGTCTCCACTTATTCCAATAATCCATCCATTAAGCATTGCGCCAATAATGGCTCCCAATATAACAGCGATAATGTTTCTAAAAATATTCATGATTTATCGATTTTGATTTTAACGAAAGTAAAGTATAAAAATAAAGGCAAAAAAAACCACTAACTACAGAATGCAATTAGTGGATTATACTACCATAGAATTTTCTTTTACCCCTTCTCCTCGTAATACTGCATTTTAGTCTTTTTAGAAACTTGTTTCCAATATGCCGGAGAGACAAAATGGCCGTTTGGCAATTTCAATTTCATTTGATATACGGCTAAAACCGGATTAAAAACAATATCAGTTACCCCAATTATATATGCGGTTGGATCTTCAGGCTTTTTCTTTTTTCCCTCCTCAAACTTCACTTCATATCCATTAAATTCTAAAATTTCTTTCAAAAAATTTAATCGCTCTTCTGAAATATCCGTTTCAATTACTTTGCAACGAACGCCATCCACATCTTTTTCTACGTGTTTTCCTGAATCTAGTGCCATGCTTAATTATTTTCTTTTTCTCAGTTTACATGCCCCAAGAAACGGCCTCAACCCAATTAAAAATATAACTCCATAAACCAATCACAATCATACCCAAGGTACTCAAAACCAATCCAATTTTTCCGAACACATCTGACTTGATAGGTGCAATAGGTGTTTCAGTTTTATTTATAAACATTGCTTTTACAACCATTAAGTAATAGTATAAAGAAATAATAGTGTTTAACACCGCTATAATTACTAGAATATAATGTCCTTGTTCTGCGGCAGCGGCAAATAAGAAAAATTTACCGAAAAATCCCGCTACAGGCGGTATTCCTGCCAATGAAAACAACGCTAATAGCAATACCAATGCTAATTTTGGATTGGTATCATAAAACCCATCATAATCAGAAATATTCATTTTTCCAGTAGCGTTTCGCACCACACTCACCACTCCAAAAGCAGCAAGGTTTGAAAATGCGTAAATTAAAATGAAATAAATGACGGTGGCCATACCATATTTTGTTCCTGCGATTACACCCAATAAAATAAAACCCGCTTGAGCTACCGATGAAAAAGCTAAAAATCGTTGAATATTAGTTTGACGTAAGGCAAATAAATTACCTATAGTCATGGTTACAATCGCCATTATGACCATCATAACTTGCCAAGCTTCTTCCATATTTGGAAAAACTTTAAATAGCAACATGATTAAAACAAAAACCGATGCGCCTTTTGAAACTACCGATAAATATGCAGCAACATTAGTTGGTGATCCTTCATAAGTGTCTGCGGCCCAAAGATGAAATGGAACCAAGGAAATTTTGAATGCCACGCCTGAAACAAAAAATACTAAGGCCACAATTTGCAAAATATTCATTTCCATCATAGTGGCAACATCCGTATAGTAAACGCTACCCGTAGAACCGTAAATCATAGAAATTCCGAATAATAACACGCCAGATGACAACGAAGCCAATAAGAGTAATTTTATTCCTGCCTCTGTTGATTTTAACTTATGCACCTCATAGGCTGCTAATGTTGCCATCGGGATTGTTGCTAATTCCAATCCTAAATAAAACATTAAGAAATCACCCGCTGAAATCATGTAATACATCCCAATTAGGGTAGAAAAGATCAACATATAAAACTCCGTAACCCGATTGTTATTATCTGGTTTTTTTAACCATGTAGCGGATTGTAATAGTACAATGAGAACTCCAATATTTAGAACATTCTTCATTAAGGAGGTGGTAGCCGTATTTTGGTACATTTCACCAAATAAGGAACCGAATATTGGTGTTATAAATCCTAAAACCGTGTGCAGGGTAAAAAGCCCAATAGAGATTCCAATCATCATATGACGGTTGCTCTTTTTCGAAAACACCTCAAATATGAGTAACAATAACAAGACTACCACTAATGATAGCTCATCTCTCATAATTATAAATTTAGATAATTCCATAACTTAAAATATTTGGCTTGACATTCTTTCGAACATTGGTCCTAAATCTGTGTAAATAATTTCAACTAACCAGTTTGGGAAGATTCCAATACCGGCAATAACAGCTATTAACAAAAACACGGCTACTTTATCGTACCAACGTGCATCCGGTAACAGTTCAAATTCTTTATTATTAATGGTGCCCATTAACATAATTCCAGCGGCTCTCAAAATATAAACTGCAGTGATTACAATGGAAGAAACAACTAATACAGTAGAAACCCGAGTAAATAAATCATGATTTTCAAAGGCTCCAACAAAAATGGTCATCTCCGCTATAAAGGCACTAAAACCAGGCAAGCCTAAAGATGCAAAACCAGCAATCAAGTAACTTACTCCTAAAACCGGCATTACTTTTAATAACCCGCCCATTTCATGAATGTTTCTCGTATGGGTACGGGAATAAATCATACCAATCAAAGCAAAGAATAATGCGGTAATTAAACCGTGCGAGATCATTTGCAAAACCGCTCCAGTATGCGCAGTTTGCGTAAACATTAAAGCAGCAAATAATATTAAAGCCAAATGACTCACAGATGAATATGCATTAATGTATTTCAAATCCTTCTGTGCCACTGCACTATAAGCACCATAAACAGACCCTATAACCGCAAGAATTATAAAAATCCAAGCCATTTCTGAAGCTGCCTCTGGCATTAACATCACGGCAATTCTTAACGCTCCATATCCACCTAATTTCATTAAAACTCCTGCGTGCAACATAGATACCGCTGTAGGCGCAGATGCATGTCCATCGGGTGACCATGTATGGAACGGATACAACGCACCCAAAACTCCAAATCCAATAAATGTCAACGGGAAAAAGAAACGTTGCGCTCCATGATCCATTACCACATTTGATATTTGTATAAAGTTGAATGTTAGCTCTCCACCATCTGGCGCTGAGTTAAAATAAATTCCTAAAATCCCTACCAACAATAATGCTGATGCACCCATCAACATTAACGTTAATTTCATTGCAGAATACTCTTTTGGACCTGTTCCCCAAATACCAATAAGCAAGTACATTGGAATAACCGCAACTTCGTAGAACACAAATAAGGTGAACAAATCAATTGAAATAAAGAACCCGAAAACACCCGTAGCTAGAAGAAACAGGGTAATAAAAAACTCTTTGGTTTTGTTCGTGATTTCCCAAGAGGCAAAAACACCCGCAAACACAATAATTCCCGTAAGAAGTAATAATGCGGTTGAAAGTCCATCAACACCTACTGCATAATGAATATTTAGGATGCCATGATCATACCACACCACATCTTTTCCAAACAGCATTTCCTCCGTATTTCCAGACCTACGCTCACCTAGGTAGCTAAACATTAACCAAATGGTTTGCAATAACTGAATACCAGCACCAATTGCTGCTGTTAGTCGCACCTTTTTATAATCGTGCATAAAACCGATAACCACTATGGTTAAAACCGGAATTACTATTAATAAACTTAATCTATCCATTGCTCACGTATTATTTGGTCATCCAATAAAGTAAAACCAAAACAAACCCTAATAGTCCCATTACCATTGTAGCTGCGTATTGTTGTAATTGTCCTGATTGTAATCCTTTAATTTTATCTGATACCTTATTTGTTACCCAGGCTATTCCGTCAAAAGATCCATCCACCACTTTTTTATCAAACCAAGCCGTTGGCCAGGCAATTAATTTAAAAATGATTTTATGTGTAAGGAACATCCATACCTCATCCATGTAAAATTTATGGTGACTCCAACGGTACAAAATCGGAATTTTAGCACTTACCTCATCCGCAGTTTTTGATGGGTTTTTATACATTATGGTCGCTACCCAAATACCTATTGCCGCAATGGCAACCGATGGAATCGCTATATTCCAATGGAAATGTGCGTGGAAATCTAATCCATCTGCAGTAACTAATTCATTGAATGGAATAAAGCCCGATACAGCTGCCATGAAAGCTAAAAACAGTAAAGGGTACGTCATGCTTTTCCCTGCTTCATGCGGAGTATGTGTATATTCTCTTTCTTCTCCCCAGAAAATGGTATAGTATAATCTAAACATATAAAATGCGGTAATACCCGCTACGGCCCAACCAATGAAAAACACCATTTTATTTGATGCATAAGCTGCAGCTAAAATTTCATCTTTACTAAAGAAACCAGAAAAAACTGGAATCCCAGAAATGGCAAGCGCAGCAACTAAAAACGTAATATGGGTAATGGGCATATATTTTCTTAGATTCCCCATATCTGTCATTTCATTGCTATGTACTGCATGAATAATAGCTCCTGCTCCTAAGAAAAGTAACGCCTTGAACATGGCATGCGTAAATAAATGAAACATAGAAGCGGTAAATCCAAGCCCTTCTTCGCCTCCATACCCAGAAACCCCAAGTGCAAGCATCATATAACCAATTTGAGACATCGTGGAAAATGCCAAAACTCTTTTTATATCCGTTTGGGTTATGGCAATCAATGCCGCAAAAAGGGCCGAGAAAGCACCTACCCACATCACTATTTCAAGGGCTTCCGGAGAACCCAAAACGAACATCACGAACAATCTTGCCACTAAATAGACCCCAGCCACAACCATTGTTGCAGCGTGAATTAAAGCGGAAACAGGTGTTGGACCCTCCATGGCGTCAGGTAGCCAAATATGAAGTGGGAACATGGCCGATTTACCTGCCCCACCAATAAAAATTAAGGTTAAAGCCCAAGTTAAAGCGCCTATTCCCAAAAAGGATGCTCCAGCAAATGAACCTATTGCGGCACCGGATGGATCCGTCAATTCTATAAAATCGAATGTTCCGGTGTAATAACTCAAGGTTAAAATACCCACTAAAAAGAAAAAATCAGCGAAACGTGTAACAATAAATGCTTTTTTAGAAGCCGCTACAGCGGAAGGCTTAAAGTAATAATAGCCAATTAACAAGAAGGATGAAACACCTACTAACTCCCAAAAAACGTACATCTGAAAAATGTTGGTTGCAATTACCAACCCCAGCATGGAGAAACTAAAAAGCGATAAAAAGGAATAGAATCTATTAAATCCTACTTCGCCTTTCATATACCCGAAACTATAAATGTGCACCATCGTAGAAATAGTGGTCACAACCACCAACATCATAACCGAAATGCCATCAATATACATACCCATGTTGATGCTTAAGGTCTCTGAAAAGCGCAACCATTCAAAATTGACAGGAATAAACGTTTCATAAATTCCATTTACGAGCCCATGAACAAAAAAGTATTCATATGCGGTATAATAGGAAAGCACCATCCCTATTGAAATAGTAGATGTACTTATAAGTCCAGCTGCTTGATTTGATAATTTATCGCCACTCAGGCCAACAATTAAAAACGACAAGAAAACAAGTACTGGAATCCAAATTGTGTATTGAAATAACTCTGTTACCATTGCTCAGTATTTTAATATTTCATGGAACTTACATGTTCTACATCGATATCTTTCAAATTGCGATACACGTTTAAAATTATAGCAATGGCCACGGCAGCTTCCGCTGCGGCTATTCCAATTACAAATAATGAAAACATATATCCTTGTAACATATCCGGAAATAAATATTTATTGAATACTACAAAATTGATATTGGCAGCATTTAGTATTAGTTCGACAGACATAAGCATTGTAATAAGATTTTTTCGAACTAAAAAACCATACACACCAACAAAAAACATAATGGTAGAAACCACTAAAAAGTCGTTAACTCCTATTCCCTCAATCATTAGTTCTCATGTTTTTAGCTACCATGATTGCACCAATCATTGCAGCGAGTAATAAAATACTGATTACCTCGAATGGAAGAACATATCCACCCTCACCGTAACTTACTAGTTTCGTTCCAATTTCCTTCACATCATATGCCCCTTCTGGGTTTCCATTTGAAGTGAATGGAAAAGAAAAAAAGGCGTAAATCGTGATTATCGCTCCAATAAGCGACATAAATCCTGAAATTAGGGACTTTGTTAACGGAATTCTTTCCAAGCGATGATCCATTCGGGCGGTAAGTAAAACTGCAAAAACGATTAATACAATTACTCCACCAGAATACACCGTAAGCTGAACTGCTCCTAAGAAATTATAATTCAACATAAAGTATAAAAAAGCCGTTGCTACTAAAACAAAAAGTAGATAAACAGCGGCATGCAAAATTTTACGAGTGGTAACTGTTAATACAGAAAACCCGATTATTGCAGCTGCGAGAAAATAAAAAATAAACTTTTCCATAATGTCTAGTCTTCTACGCCAGCACGAAGTTTCGAACCGGGCTTATTTAAAACCTGCGTTAATAATGATCTATCGTACACTGCATGTTCAAATGTTTGACCCATCACAATAGCATCCGTTGGACAAGCGATGATACATAAGTTGCAAAGCGTACACATATCATAGTGATACACATGCTTTTCGATAGTTTTTTTCTTTTTTCCTGTTTCAGGATCTTCTTCACGTGTCCAGTTTATTTCTATTGAACCATTAGGACAAGCAATTTCACAGGCTTGACAACCCGTACATGCGTGCTCATTGTTTTCGTCATGAGGCATCGTTACAATCCCCCTGAAACGTTCAAACATTTTTAAGGATTCTCTGTTCTCCGGATATTGTTGCGTTATTATTTCCTTCCGCGCATGCGAAAAGTAATAACCCGTAATTTTCATACCGGTAACGAGTGTTTTTAGCCCGTGGAAAATGTCTCCAAAATATTTCTTTATTCCGCTCATATTTTCCGTATTAAAAATGCCATCCTTTTAAAACCAAAAAGGCCGCTAGTAATAAATTTACCAGATTGATTGGCAGTAAATACTTCCATTCTAATATTAATATTTGATCAATCCTTAACCTTGGGAAAGTCCATTTAAACCACATGATTATTAAAATGATCATAAATACCTTTCCAAAAAACCACAAAATAGATGGGATGTAATCCATAATCCCATTGAAGGTATCTAAACCTGCAATATGAAATGGCATCCATCCACCCAAAAATACTGTTGCTCCAACAGCTGCAATGATGAATAAGTTTACATATTCTGCTAAAAAGAACATAGCGAACTTAATCCCCGAGTATTCGGTATGGAAACCCGCTGTTAATTCCGATTCGGCCTCCGCTAAATCAAAAGGTCCACGATTAGTTTCGGCTGTTCCAGCAATTAAAAAGATGATGAAAGCTATCCAAGCCACAATGTGCCCTTTAAAAATCCACCAGCCATTTGCTTGACTTTCAATTATTTCAGATAACTGAAGGCTTCCCGTAAAGACAATTATTGCCAAAATAGACAGGGTAACAGAAAGTTCATAACTCACTACTTGCGCTCCACTTCGTAAGGCACCAATTAAGGAGTATTTGTTGTTGCCAGCCCAACCCCCAAGAAGAATTCCTAAAACCCCAATAGAAGATACGGAAGTGATAAAGAAAACGCCAATATTGATATCGAAAATGTGTAAGCCCAAGGCATATGGTATGGTCCCTAGTCCTAGAAAAGCTGCAGTTACAATGATAAAAGGGGCCAGATTAAATAAAAATTTATCGGCTTCTTTATTCATGATATGCTCTTTCATCAAAAGCTTTAAGAAATCTGCCACAACTTGAAATAAGCCCCATGGACCTACACGCATTGGACCTAATCTTAATTGAAAAAAAGCAGCTACTTTACGTTCTAAGTAAACTAACGCCATTACGCTAATTGCAGCGAAAAGAATAAGGATTAATCCTATAATTGACCATTCAATCGTCATGGTTAGCCCAGGCGATAGGTTTTCTAAAAGCCACTCGTGAAACGGACGAGTAACTGATGAAAAATCGAATATATTACTTCCCATAATCATTATCTATCAATATCAGGAACAACTAAATCTATGGTGGACATCATAGCTACTAAATCACCAATTTTTGAACCCCTAGCCATTTTATCTAAAGCAAACATGTTAGAGAATCCTGGAGAACGGAACTTCATTCTATAAGGACTTTTTCCTCCATCACTTACAGCATAAACACCTAATTCACCCCGAGCAGTTTCTACGCTTTGGAAAAATTCTCCTTTCGGTAATTTTATAAGCGCATTGGTTTTCGCTTGAATCTCTCCTTCAGGGATATTATCTATTAGCTGTTCTATGATGCTCAAAGACTCCCACATTTCGAGAATACGCATTTTGTATCGTGCAAAAGTATCTCCGACTTCGGAAGTGATTT
Source organism: Salibacteraceae bacterium (assembly GCA_041563475.1). Classification (GTDB taxonomy): domain Bacteria; phylum Bacteroidota; class Bacteroidia; order Flavobacteriales_G; family Salibacteraceae; genus CAJXZP01. The sequence goes on along the minus strand of JBFFMY010000017.1, from coordinate 8,184 downwards.
CTTTAAACTCCACTCGATCATATGCACTATATGGTTTGTGTTTACGGATGTCGTTACTAATACCAGAAGCTCTAGCCATAGGGCCAGTGCAAGCAAAGTTTATTGCATCTTCTTTGGACAAATAACCAACACCTTCGGTACGTTCTCTAAAAATGACATTATCAGATAATAGATTATCGTACTCTGGCAATTTGGTTTTAAAATGTGTTACAAACTTTTTTACCCGAGGAATGAAATTGTCATGCAAATCGAACATTACTCCACCGGGCACATTGTAATTCATAGTTAAACGTGCACCACATGTTTCTTCGAAAATATCGTTAATCATTTCACGGTCACGGAAACCATAAAGGAAAGACGTAAGTGCTCCCATATCCATTCCCATAACACCCCACCATAATTGATGCGAGGCTAAACGCGTTAATTCAGAAAAAATAGTACGTATCACTTTTACCCGATCCGATACTTCTATTTCTAAAGCATTTTCTACCAAAAGGCACACTGCCTCATTATTCATATGGCTACTTAAATAGTCCATTCTGTCGGTCAAGTGAACAATTTGACGATAATTGTCAAATTCGCACATTTTTTCGATAGAGCGATGTACGTATCCAATATGTGGAATTACTTGTTTAATGATTTCTCCATCTAGTTCTAATACCAAACGAAGAACACCATGGGTAGATGGGTGCTGTGGCCCCATATTGATGAAATACTCTTGGGTTTTCATCTCTGATTTTGTTGCTGTTTTTCCCATTAGTACCGAACTACATTTACTGGGTCATCATAATCCTTCCGAAGTGGGTACCCTTCCCAATCATCGTCAAGTAAAATTCTTCTTAAATCTGGATGGTTTAAAAACACAATTCCAAATAAATCATATGCTTCACGTTCATGCCATTCTGCAGCCCACCAAATATCACATACTGTAGAGACTTCTGGTTTTACACGGGTTGGAATTTTGGCTTTTAAAACCATTTCCTCAAACGTTTCTTGGCAGCGAAGATGATACACCACTTCCATGTATTCTTTATAATCTGCACCTGAAAGACACGTTAAAAAATTGAAATTCGTTTGTGCGTCATTTCTTAGCTTTTCAGCTAAAGGATGCAACTTATCTGGAGAAACAACCACGGTTAAAAATTGTAGGCCTTCAAAACTAACTTCGGCTTCAGGTTCCCAACTTTCAATGAGTGATTTTAATTTTTCGTTATCCATAACTTGTTGTTATTTCAATTTACTACTTTTCTGTATCTGGAATTATTCCTTTATCAAAATCATCTAAAGTTTGTTCCTTATCTAGCATGGAACTATTCATGATTTTTTTCTGTAATTCCATCATTCCATGAAGCAATGCTTCGGGTCTTGGTGGACAGCCAGGAACGTATACATCTACGGGGATAATATGATCAGCACCTTTCACAACAGAATAGCTATTGTAAAAAAAAGGTCCACCAGAAATAGCACATGCGCCCATGGCAATCACGTATTTAGGATCTGGTATTTGCTCATATAATCTACGAAGGACGGGGGCCATTTTGTTCACAATTGTTCCCGCGATTATGATTAGATCGGCTTGACGTGGAGTTGCTCTCGCAACCTCAAACCCAAAACGTGACCAATCATGACGAGAAGCTCCTGTTTGCATCATTTCAATAGCGCAACAACTTGTGCCAAAGGTCAATGGCCACAAAGAATTTGATTTAGACCAATTTATAATTTTGTCAAAAGAAGTTACAATAATTTTTCCACCGTTTCCGGCTGGAATAACCTTTCCTGGAAAATCTTCCGGAATTTCAGTGTCCATATTCTTTATATCTATTCCCATTTTAACGCTCCTTTTTTCCATGCATAAATTAATCCCAATCCGAGTATAAAAAAGAAAATGGCTATTTCAATAAATGCGATTAAACCAACCTCTTTCATTACTACTGCCCAAGGAACAATAAACACCGTTTCTACATCAAATATTAAAAACAATATAGCGAATAAGTAATAGCCCACCCGGAATTGAATCCATGATGGACCCTGTGTTTCTATACCGCATTCAAAAGTTTCCTCTTTAGCACCAACTGGATTATGGGGAGTAACATAATAAGAAAACACAATTGCTCCCCCTACTAGTAGCAAACCTAAAATGATGAATAAAATAATTGCTTCGTTGCCCATGTTATTTTGAATTTACGTGAGTAAAATTGCCTCACTATTTTCAATAAAAAAAGCGCTAAGAACAAATTTTGCAATTAGCGTTTATTAATTTATTCTATTACCCAAGTTTCACCGCTACTTAATAAATCGTCTACGGTTTTGAATTTAGTTTTCGCTCTAACCTCCTTCACTTGTTGCTCCATTCGGGCTTCAAAAGTTTCGCTTTCTACTGCGCGAATAACGCCTGTGACCATTGGCATTTGAAGATTTACTAACATCATATGCAGTGTTATATCCTCTTCATGTGCATCGTGAACTACTAAATCTGATTCAGAAACACCATTTTCTCCGATAGTTACTACTTCTAATTTAAAACCATTTTGGATGATTCCTTTATTATTGTCTTTACCAAAAATCATTGGCTTACCATGCTCAACTCTTAAGAAAGTATCTGCTTTAACCTCTTTTGCTGTCCAATCTGAAAAAACTTTATCATTAAAAATCACACAATTTTGTAAAATTTCGATAAGCGAAGTTCCTTTGTGCTTTGCAGCTTGCACAAAAATCTCAGTCATTCCCTTTGGGTTGATATCTTCAATTCTCGCAAAAAACTGGGCGCGGGCTCCTAAAGCCAATTCACCTGGATTAAATGGATTATCAATACTTCCCTGAGGTGAAGTCTTTGTTTTATGCCCTAAACTAGTGGTAGGAGAAAACTGTCCTTTAGTCAAACCGTAAATTCTATTATTGAAAAGCAGTATATTAATATCAATATTTCTTCTCAATACATGAATAAAATGGTTTCCTCCAATAGCTAGAGCATCCCCATCACCGGTAATTTGCCAAACACTAAGTTTTGGATTGGCTAATTTAACGCCACTGGCAACTGCAGGGGCACGTCCATGGATAGAATGAAATCCATAGGTATCCATGTAATATGGAAAACGTGACGAACATCCGATACCCGAAATAAAAACGATATCTTCTTTTGATACGCCAATTTCTGGCATAGCCTTTTGTACCGATTTTAAAATAGCGTAATCACCACAACCTGGGCACCAACGTACTTCTTGGTCGCTAGAAAAATCTTTAGCTGTGTATTGTATTATTGGATTCTCACTCATGGCTTAGTCGTTATTTAAAATTTCATTAAACTTTTGGGTCAATTCAGTAGAAGAAAATGGAAGTCCTTGAATTTTGTTGTACTGTAAGTATTTGAATTGAGGTAATTCACTTTGCAAGTACTTAATAAACTGTCCATTATTTAATTCGCAAACCACAATCTTTTTGAATTTACTGAAAATTTCCGCGGTATTTTTTGGTAAAGGTTTAATGTAGCTGAAATGCGCTAACCCTAATACACCTCCACGATCTACATCTTCACCAGCGGTTAAAAGTGAACCATACGTTCCACCCCAACCTACAACCAATAACTCACCTTCTTGTGCTCCTTCTAAAACCAAATCAGGAATATAATTCGCAACACGCTGAACTTTCGCCTCTCTAACGTGGGTCATTACTTCGTGATTTGGTGGATCATAGGAAACATTACCTGTTAAGGCATCTTTTTCTAATCCTCCAATTCTATGCTCAAATCCTTTTGTTCCTACTGGAACCCATTTGCGCGCTAATGTTTTTTCATCCCTTTCGTATACATTGTAATTTTCTGGTGTATCACCTTCTTTCAACATATATGGAGTGATTTCTGGTAAATCAGCCATTTTTCTAATCTTCCAAGGTTGTGACCCATTGGCAACATATCCGTCCGTTAATAATATAACTGGAGTAACATGTTCCATAGCAATCTTAGATGCATTAAAGGCCATATCGAAACAATCACCCGGAGATTTTGCAGCAACTACAACTAATGGACTTTCGCCATTTCTTCCGTATAATGCTTGCAATAAATCTGATTGTTCTGTTTTCGTAGGCAAACCAGTTGATGGTCCACCCCGTTGCACATCAACTACCACAAGAGGTAATTCTGTCATAACAGCTAATCCAAGAGCTTCTCCTTTTAAGGCCAGCCCAGGACCTGATGTTGTGGTAATGGCAAAATCACCCGCGAATGCAGCTCCAATTGCGGAAGCGATACCCGCAATTTCATCTTCTGCTTGAAATGCTTTCGCACCAAAATGTTTGTGCTTTGCCACTTCTTGTAAAATATCTGTAGCTGGAGTAATTGGGTACGAACCCAAAAACAATTCTTTCCCTGCCTTTTCAGCAGCAGCAATAAAACCCCAAGCAGTTGCTTCATTACCCATTACACTTTTATACGTTCCTTTTTCCATATCGGAAGGAAGAACTGTAAATGTAGATGGCAAAGCTTCGATGGTTTCAGCAAAATAATAACCTGCCTGTAACGCCTTAATATTCGCTTCTAATATTAATTCCTTTTTCCCGAATTTACCGGCTAAGAAACGTTCAGTATAATCCATTGGTCGACTAAACAACCAATACACAATACCTAAAGCAAACATATTTTTACTTCGAACAATGCTTTTATTATCTAATCCAATACCTTCCAAAGCAGTACGCGTTAACGAAGTGATTGGCGCTTCAACTAAATTAAAATCGGATAATTCTCCACTTGTAAGAGGATCGGCAGAATAACCTGCTTTTTCCCAGTCTTTCCGTTTAAAACTATCCGTATCAATAATTATGGTATTTCCTTTGGGCACCGAATATAAATTTGCCTTTAGAGCTGCTGCGTTCATAGCCACCAAAACATCCGAATGATCTCCTGGAGTATGAATATGTGATTTTCCTATATGCACCTGAAAACCAGAAACCCCGGCAACTGTTCCTTGCGGGGCTCGAATTTCAGCTGGATAATCAGGGAATGTAGCGATATCGTTTCCTAAAAACGCAGACGTCCCAGCGAATTGCGTTCCGGTAAGTTGCATTCCATCACCGGAGTCTCCGACAAATTTGACAACAACTTTTTCTAATTCTTTAACTGTCGTTTTACTCATTCTATTAATTGTTGAATTTTCAATTTTTATCTCTCCAAATGTAGGTTCAATAAAAAGTATAAAATATGAGTTTCATCATGATCGCCCTATGATATATTTCATTTCTTGGACTCGATTGAAAACTTGGTTTAATTGCGTAAAAAAATGTACAAATAAAAACTTGAATTAAATTCCTACCTTTTAGAAAATACAAGGTAGTGGATAATTTAGGATTTATGGAAATATAAAACAACAAGGATATCCACAAAGATTCAATCCACCTTTTACCACCCTTTTTTTTTGTTACGTTTTTAGCCAAGTTTAATTATTGATATTCATCAGTTTTTTGGTTATTTTAGCAAAATAGAATTATTCTAAATAAGCAAATTGATTAGATTGTTTGGTTTTAGTCTATAATTTTGTATCAATTAAAAAAATAAAAACCACCCGTTTTAATCGGGGTAAAAATTATACTTATGTTAGTTATTAATGATGATTGTATAAACTGTGACGCTTGCGTTTCTGAATGTCCTAACCATGCCATATATGAACCAGACGAAGAATGGGCATATGCAGACGGCACTAATTTAACCGGTACCGTGAAATTATGGGATGGTAGAGAAGTAGATGCGGATGCGAAGCAAGATGCGCAAAGTGATGAATTCTTTTACATTGTTGCAGATAAATGTACAGAATGTAAAGGCTTCCATGATGAGCCTCAATGTGTTTCTGTATGTCCGGTAGATTCAATTCACGTGAGTGAAGAACACCCGGAAACAGAAGAACTTTTATTAGAGAAAAAAGCGTGCATGCACGGATAATTTCAAAAAGCATAAAAAAACCGTTAGTGAATTCACTAACGGTTTTTTTATGCTCACTATTTTCGATTTATTATTTCATGAACTAATGATTGCAATGATGATTTGATGAGGGTTGCAACATCGGTAAAGTACCGGCTAATGCCTTTTCAATTACCTCATCCAATTCCACAATGTCTGTCATAAAAGCTTGGATTCCTCTTTTGGCTAATTTCATTGGAAAACCAGGCCCCATATCTCCAGTAATAATAACGTCCATATCAAATAAAGGATGATGTGCCTCTGGATTTACTCCATGAAAATGATAATGAAGCATCATTTCTGGGTCTAATTCCAGCAATTCTTTGCTAACTACTTCTTTATTCTCATTAATTTCATACACATAAAAGCGGGTGCATTTTCCGGCATGTCCACTTATGGTACGTTTATTCTGACTTGTTAAAGCTATCTTCATCTCTTAATAATTTAGAATTCAAATCTACATCACTCGATTTCTTTCATATATGAGATTTATCACAAATCCTTTTTTATTGCCCCAAGAAATAAACTGAACCCAAGTTCAATAATTCCCGAATAATAGGAGATTTTTGGATCTGTGTGAGTTTAAATCGCTCCAATTAATTATCTATGCACCTAAACCGGGATATATGAGTGAAGATTTTACCAATTTAAAAATTGCCTTTAGCCATGAAAGTTTATTCGTGCTAAACTTGTCTATTGCATTTATAATGTTTGGGGTGGCATTGTGCATTAAAAAAACAGAGTTTGTAGAAATTAAAAATAATCCGAAATCCGTATTTGTTGGCGCTTTAAGTCAATTTGTAATGCTTCCTTTAGCCACGTTTTTAGTTATTCTTTTAATTAAACCATTACCCGAATTAGCCCTTGGAATGATATTGGTTGCCGCTTCTCCTGGAGGGAATGTTTCTAACTTTTTTTCTGCACAATCTAAAGGGAATATTGCTCTTTCTGTAAGCCTTACAGCTATTGCTTCTATTGCAGCCATTTTTATGACCCCTTTCAATTTTGAATTTTATGCAGATTTATATCTAGGGATATTTGAAGGCAAACTAGAAGGGGTTTCTGAAATTAAAATGGAGTTTATGGACATCCTAAAAAAGGTCTTAACCATATTGGTTGTCCCTTTGATAGCAGGAATTATTTTTACCGCTAAACTCCCTAAAATAACGAAAGTAATTAAAGGCCCAATTAGCACCATTTCATTTATCATTTTGTTGATTTTTATGATTGTTGCTTTTAGTAAAAACGTGGATGTTTTTATGGCTTATTATAAATATATTATTGCACTTGTTTTGGTACATAACTTAGTCGCTTTTGGTGTTGGATATTTTACGGGTAGAGCGTTTAGATTACCCTCTAAAGACGTAAGAACCATCACTATTGAAACTGGAATTCAAAACTCTGGTTTAGCTCTTGCCATAATTTTTTCTGTTTTTGATGGAAACGGAGGTATGGCATTACTCGCTGCTTGGTGGGGAATTTGGCATATTGCATCCGGTAGCATAATTTCCTTTTTCTTTAAACGTGCAAATAATAAAACTGTGTAAATTTGCCGGCATGCTAAAACACACTTTTATAAGTCTCCTTACATTATATGTGCGCATCGGCATGCGTTTTTTTTACCGGAAATTCGAAACCGTTAAACTGGATGATTCCATAGGCGAAGGTTCAATAATAATTGCTCCAACCCATCAAAATGCTTTTATGGATGCCTTGGCGATTGTAATGACACAGCCAAGAACCTCCTACTTTTTAACACAAGCTAAAGTTTTTCAATCCAAACTAGGAAATGCCTTTTTCTCCTACATTTACATGTTGCCCATTTATCGTGAACGAGATGGGATGCATACTATAATTCGAAATAAAAACATAATTGAAAAGTGTGTAGATGTATTGGTTGAAGGTAAACAACCCGTTACTATTTTCCCGGAAGGCAATCACAATTTAAGACGATCTATAAGACCACTTCAAAAGGGAATTGCACGAATTGCTTTTGGCGTATTAGACAAAAACCCAGATACCAACTTAAAAATTGTTCCTGTTGGAATTAATTATAGCGCACATCGTAAGTTTAGGTCTGATTTGTTTGTTTATTACGGGGAGCCCTTTGAGGTTAAGCCCTTTTATGCTGCATATCTAGAAAACAATAACAAAGGATATATCGAGCTTTTGGCAGAGTTAGACAAACGAATGCGACCTTTAACGGTAGATATGCCCAGAGGGTTACAATATCATCAAGTGGC
>JBFFMY010000016.1:0-49232 GCA_041563475.1 Salibacteraceae bacterium | reverse complement strand
TGGGAAAGTTGAAATCGAGAAGCCTTTTTATAATTTAAAACGTTTAGATGGAGATAGCCTCACCAATTTATCATTTATAATAGAAGCCTTTTCATCCAATAGTAAAACACCTTCCAAATTAAATGTACTACTTCGATCCAAGAGGGTCTCAATTCATAATGGTAGATTTTTGTGGAATAATGACAATGAAATTCCAAAAAATTATGGGATTGATTGGAGTCATATCGGTATGACTCAAATAAATTTTGATGTAGACAGTTTTAGAATGGTTAACGATACTTTTAGCGGAGTATTTGAGCATTTTTCATGGCAAGATCAATGTGGGTTTATTCTAGATGACTTTACCGGAAAAGCTACCTTTAGTCCTCTTCTAACAGAGGTAAAAAAAATGCACCTTGAAACTCCCTATTCCAATATTTACGCGGATTTGAAATACTCCTATGATTCTCTTAAAGCATATAGCAACTTTGTTCAAGAGGTATACATGGAATACACAATTGACACTTCAGAAATTAGTGCTCTTGATCTGTCCTACTTTGTACCTTCCCTAGAAGGACTAGACTATGGAATTACTCTTTTTGGTACAGAAAGAGGTCCCGTTAGGGAAATGAAGTTTAATAATATTTATGTAAAATACGGAAGGAATACGGTATTAAATGGCCGAATATTTATTACCGGGTTACCCGATGTAGAAAACACTTCTTTCTCTTGTAAATTTAAAAATTTAAGCACTGGGTACTATGATTTAAAAACTATCAAAACCTTCCCTTTTAATGAAGATAAAACAATTGCTCTTCCCGATTTTTTGAAAAAAGCAGGCAAAATTGATTTTACAGGATCTTTTGATGGTTTCTACAACAACTTTGTAACCTATGGAACCTTCACTTCCAATACCGGAATCATTACAACCGATTTACAATTAGCACCAAATGCGACTGAGGAAATTACGTATAGTGGAACCATTAAAACTACTGACTTTAAACTGGCTGAAATAACAGGTAAAAGTGACCTTTTTAATAAGGTGAGTATGGATATTTCGGTTAAAGGAAAAAACCTTGATTTCAAAAATATGGAACTAGCCGTAGCAGGAACAGCCTCTAGTTTAGATTTTTTGAATTACAATTATACCGATATAACCGTAGATGGCAAAGTTAGTAAACAAACAATTACGGGATTACTTTCCATAGCCGATACCAACATTAACCTTGAATTTGACGGAAGCATTTCCTTATTCGAGAAATTACCAATTTATAAGTTCAACGCTAAAATCGACCATTTAAGGCCTAAACAACTTCACTTTATGGACCGAGATAGCAGCGCGAGTTTAAGTACAGAGGTAGAATTCAATTTTAGAGGAAATTCACTTGACAATATTGTTGGTCGAGCGGGTTTACGAAACTTTCATTTTGAAGAAAAAGAAGATACGGTGAATTTAGCAGTTGTAGACTTCATTGCATTAACCAATGGAATAGACAAAACTATATCACTCACATCGGACAATATCAACCTTCAATTAACCGGAGAATACTATTTCGAAGAGGTTTTTCAATCTCTCAAATTTTTAACCTATAAATGGTTGCCCTCTGCATTTTCAGAGGAACCTATAAAGCCAGATTCTAGGCAAAAATTCACATTAACCTTAAAAGCAAATGAGTTTAGTGGGTTTTCTAAAATATTTGTACCACAAATTAAATTTGAAAGTGATTTTTATATTCAAGCTACCTTTGATTCGGAAAAGGAAGACCTAGACGTGATTTCCAACTCAAGCGAAATGAGTTTTGTAAACTATAAGGTGAAAGATTTTAATCTAATCGCGAAAATTAATCCAGATTCATTTGCTATTCAAACCCAAGTTAGCAAGTTACATATTACCGACAGCACGTTTATTGAGAATTTTATGTTGAATTCTAGCGCCAGTAATAACAAAGTAAATTCAAATTTAGTCTGGGATAATAAGAAATCTACAAACAACAATTCAGGGGACATATTAGTGGATATTGAATTCATTGACCCAGATAATTTTGATATCACTTTTTTCGAATCATGGATAAAACTTAATGACACCATTTGGGAGGTTCGTGATCATAGCCAGGTAATAAAAGAAGGAAGAAATTACGCTTTTAATAATGTATTAGTTAGCCAAAGTACTCAAGATTTTAGCCTAAATGGCTTCATTAGCGAAGACCCAACCAAACAATTAGTGGTAGATGTTGATAGCTTCGATTTAGAGATGTTAAATCCACTGATTAATAAATTTAATCTTAAAACATCTGGAATTATGGATGGCTCAACGGTAGTACGCGATTTCTATGGGGAAATAAATCTTTTTTCCAATTTAGGATTTAAAAAACTAGTTGTAAATCAGCAAAAAATTGGTGATGGAAACATAAAATCAGTTTGGAATGATACAGAAGAGAAATTTGAAATTGATGTAAGTTTTAAGAGTGATTCGCTTCGACCAATAACCATTCTAGGTGATTACTATCCTAAAAGAAAAAAGAACCAATTGGGACTAAAAGTTGAACTTGAAGGATTCCCATTAAAAGTTTTAACCCCATTTTTCAAAGATGTAGTATCGGATATTACAGGTACCTTGTCTGGTAAATCCACTATTACGGGCAACCCAAGTGCAATGTTATTTAACGGAAATTTTATGATTAATAATGCCTCCGTGCATATTGACTATTTAAATGAAACCCTGTTTATTGATAAACAAAAGTTGTTTATCCGACCCAAACTTATTGGAGCAAATGCTGTATTGGTAAAAGATTACAAAGGAAGATTGGCTGAAATAAATTTCTCCTTATTTCATAATAATTTTAAAGATGTCAATTTTGATTTAGCCGTTACCAGTATTGACCTTTTTAGAGCTTTTAGCACAAGCAAAAATGATAATAAATACTTTTATGGGGATATATATCTCAGCCCCGGATCAACGCTTGGTCTATTTTCAGACTATGACGGAAACCTAAATGTTGAAGCGGTGGTAAAATCGGGCCAAGGAACCCAAGTTTTTATTCCGTTTTATAATGAAGATGAAGTTTCTGAAAAAGATTATATCTACTTTAAACCAGTTATAATTGATACCATTCCTGTTCCTTCGAAACCAGTAAAAAAAGCTCCTTTTAAATTAAGCCTGAATATGGGTATGGAATTAACCGAAGAAGCAGACATACAACTTCTTTTAGATGAATTCACATCCGATAAAATTCAGGCTACAGGTACCGGAACAATTAATCTTCAAATCAATGATAATGGTGATTTTAGAATGTATGGAAATTATGAAATTGTGGATGGGTTCTACCTATTTACTTTTTCCAAAATTATCAGTAAAAAGTTTAAAATAAAACCCAATAGTCGTCTAACTTGGAATGGAAGTCCATATGAAGGCATTGCGGATATTAAAGCATCCTATAAGGTGCGTACCTCCTTATATGAACTTGGGGACGTAATTACTGCTGCCTATGATACGAACGAGATAAAAAAACGTATTCCAGTTGAGGTTATGTTAACGATGAAGAATAATTACATGAACCCGGATTTGAGTTTTTCGTTTATCCTTCCCGTTAAGTATTATGAAATAGAATCATTATTAAACGGTTTGGATGAAGGTGAACGCAATAAACAGGTATTTGCATTGTTAATTTTAAATAAATTTATGCCTATATCAGGCAACGATATTTCATCAAGTTCAAGTGTGGTAGCTACAAATACAACAGAGGTTTTATCCAATCAATTAAGTAATTGGCTTTCAAAAATTAGTGATGATGTTGACATTGGTGTTCGTTATAATCCAAGTCAAAGCGCCACCACGGGTAATGAAGTTGAGGTTGCTTTATCCACGCAATTATTTAACGACAGAATTTTATTAGAAACCAATTTTGGAATGACCAATAATGGGCAAAGTTCAAGTCAATCCAGTAACTTCGTAGGAGAGTTTACCATTTCATATAAATTAAATGAAAAAGGAAACATTGTTGGAAAGATTTTTAATAGATCAAATGAATTAAACCCAGTATATCAGAATGTTTCTCCATATACTCAAGGAGTTGGGATAGCTTACTCAGAACCTTTTAACACATGGAAACAATTGGGTTGTATTTTGAACAATAACTTCCGTAAAAAAACCAATAAACGTAATTGCGAAGCAGAATACCGTAAATCAGAAGAAGAAAATCAGGAAGAAAACTCTGCGAGAATTGAAAAAGCGGTCATAAAAAGTCGTGCTAAACAGAACAAAAGAGACGAAAAAACGAGAAAACGAAATGCTAAAAAAGAAAAATAAAATTTACTCTATTTTTTAATCTCGAAAAGATTTCCTAAACTCGAATTAAACTCAATCTCTTTCACCGAAATAAAACCGAGTTTCTTTAACACAGCTATGGAAGCTGTATTTCTGGTTTCTACTCTTGCAACTAAAGAGTTTAAATTTAGATTAGAAAAGGCTAAATAAACAACACCTCTGCCCGCTTCAGTAGCATATTCTTTGTTCCAGTATGCTATAAAAAATCGGAATCCTAAATCCGTATATGCATGTTCTGGATGATATTTGAGTCCACACCAGCCAATAAATTGATTTGAAAACTTCAATATTACCGCCCAACGCCCATAACCGTTATCCGAATATTCCGAATAGTTTTCTATAAATTCAATAGTTTGGTTGATGGAATCAAAAGGATAATCACCCGTAAACTTCAAAACTTCCGGGTCACGGTTAAGAAGAAATAATTTCTCGGCATCAGAAACTGAAAACTCCCTTAGGAATAATCTATCCGTTTCAAGAATCATGTACTAATGTGGTAATTTATCTCTTAACAAACCATAAAAATAGGTTCCAATAATTGCAGAAATAATTATTACAATTGCCATGTAGGCACCATTACCAATTAATGTATATAAGGGTCCGGGACAAGCACCAGTCAAAGCCCAACCTAGTCCGAAAATTATGCCCCCATATAAGTATCTTGGAACGCTCATAGCTTTAGGACTAAATACAATGGGATTACCCCCTATATCTTTTACATTCAATTTTTTAATTACCCAAGTGCTTAGCGCAGACAAAGCAACTGCCGAACCAATAACCCCATACATATGAAAACTTTCAAAGCGAAACATTTCATAAATCCGGAACCAGGAAATGATTTCGGCCTTCGTAAACATAATTCCAAAAACTATCCCTAATAGTATATATTTTAAGTAACTCATAATTATAAATTAAAGATTATTGGAATTAATAAAAATGTCATAATCAATCCTCCTATAAAAAAACCAATAACAGCAATTAATGAGGGTAATTGTAAATTGGCTAACCCGCTTATTGCGTGTCCGGAAGTGCAACCTCCTGCCCATCGGGTACCAAATCCAATAAGTAAACCGCCTACCACCATCATGATAAATCCTTTGAGTGTAAAAAGGGATTCCCAATTCAAAATTTCTGTAGGGTAAATACCTGTTTTGTAGCTTTCTAAATGAAGTTCTTGCAAGGCCACAACCGTAGACTCTGATAATTGCATAGGTTCATCATTCATCATATAATTAGCTGCAATAAACCCACCAATAATAGACCCTAAAACGAACATCATATTCCAAATTTGACTTCTCCAATCAAAATTAAAAAATGGAATTTTTTTCCCAGCTCCAGCCATACTGCAGGCAGCCCTAAGGGTGGCAGAGATACCAAAGCTTTTACCGAATAATGCCAACAAGGTATAAACTGCTGCTATTATAGGTCCTGCAACATACCACGGCCATGGTTCTTTAATTAATTCTATCATTATCTCACTTTTTTTTAGATGCAGATCTAAAGGTTAATACAGGCAAATCCATTTGATTTACTATTTCTTTTGACGGGCAACCACGCATTACGCTAATTAAACCCTTTCGTTGTTTTGAACCAATGGCCATCACATTGATGCCCTTTATTTTACAGAAGTCAACCAACGCCTCGTCAATCCTTTTACCTTGAATAATATGATATTCAACATTACTTAAATCGTGATCACGCACAAAAGAACGCATTCCTTCCAGTGCCTCATCCTCACTCATAAATTTTCTATCTGTATTTACACGGACTAAGTGTAAAGTGCTTCCAAAAGCCTCCTGTAATTTTTTCACGAATCCAATCCTTACATTTAAACGTCTGAAATTATTGGCTAATGCAATATGTCCAAATGAGGTAAATTGATCCTTAACAGTTAAAACTGGAACCTTTGCATTTAAAACAATTCTTTCAGCAGTTGAACCTTGCATTGCTCCCTTTAAACCAGATGCACCATGGGTACTCATTACGACCAAATCTATATTTTGATTTTCAATGACGCGTAGAATGGTTTCAATTTGTAACCCCGTCCGTACAATAGGCTCCACTTTTACATGACTCTTTTCAGCCCATTTTAAAATGGTGGCGTTTCCTTCTTTTAGCTGCTTTTTGAAAAATTCGGTATCAAATTCTTCATCTTCAATTAACTCTCCTTCGGTACTAAAAACAGCATCAACCGGGGCATTAATTACCTTTAAAGCAATTATCTTTGCACCAAATTTATCTGCTATTAATTTGGCTGGTTTTAAGGCCAGAGCTGCAAGATCAGAACAATCAGTAGGAACAAGAATTCTCATTTATTTTATTATAATATTTCACCTAAAACTAAAAATATATCATGTTTAAAAACACTCATGATATATTAGGATGTCAATATATAACAAAATACAGATATGAAAAAAAAGGAATTATACTTTTTTTTTAGGTCAACTACATGGAATAATACAAATCACCTGGAATATTAATACAGGAATTAAAAGTTCAACCACGCTAAGAAATCGTTTACTCTACTCCGAGTAACCAAAACATCCTCGTTGTGTTTTGGATTAATTTCAAGTTTTAAACGACTATTAAAATACTTGTGAATTCCGGTTATACAAGAACTACACACTAAAAGGTTTCGATTTATTCTAAAAAATAATTTAGGATCTAATTGCTCATAAATAGAATCAAGGGAAAAATCAATAATCAGTTTTTTATTATCCTTTTTCACTAAAAAAACAGTGTTACCCTCAGCAAAAAAGAAACTTATTTCATCGGTATTCACACGTTTATATTGATCTCCTACCTTAATCAAAAAATTGGTTCGATATTCCTTTTGAATTGAATGTGAAATTAAGTCATTAATAACATCTGAGGACAGTGAATTTGTTGATTTCCAAATACTGTTATATTTAGATATTGCTTTTTCTAATTCGCTTTCTTCAATGGGTTTCATTAAATAATCTATACTATTTAATTTGAAAGCTGTAATTGCAAAATCGTCATAAGCAGTAGTAAAAATAATTGGAAATTTAGTATTGGTGTATTTAAACAATTCAAAACTAGTTCCATCAGCCAATTGTATATCGGATATTATCAAATCCACGGAAACACCCTTGTCAAACCACTTTTTTCCCTCCTTAATGCTTTTAATTACATGTACTATTTCACAATCTGGACAAATTTTATGAAGAGTTCTCTTCAATTCATTCGCAAGTAGGCTTTCGTCTTCTATAATTAAAATTCTCATAGCAAATTGATTGTTTCAAATTTATAATATAAAAACCCTCTATAGGGAGCAAGTGTTGCATCATAAACATAAAGTTTTACGATTGGCAAATAAGTTAGTTAATCGGATGATATGTATTGTAATCTGGAAAATTTAACATCCGAAGTACACATAAATAGAATGTGAGCTACACTTTATAGAATAGGAAATGTACAAAAAATAAAAATACTTAGCTTTACAAGGGTTGAATCTTTAATAAGTTAATCACATTGAGTAACTTCAGGATCAACGCGGTCAATGGCTGGACTCACATAAGGAATACCTAGATTCATTCCTCGTAATACGAATAGAACGCCAATAATAAATATCATTATGGGTATGAGTTTTTGAAGTTTGTTTCGAACTTTTAGGGTTATAAAACTGCCTAGGATAGATGAGGTATACATCATGGGTAAAGTACCTGCCCCAAAAAACAACATAAATATCATTCCATCTAACATGTTACCCTCTGCAACGGCTCCTGCCAAAGCTATATATACCATTGCGCATGGCAACAACCCATTTAAAACGCCTATTAAGAATAAGGATTCTAAAGATGACTTTTTGAATAATTGACCAAATGCAGATTTTAATTTACCGATATATTTAAATGTAAAGGCATCAATATTTACAGCGGCAGAAATTTTAGGAAGAACAACACTTAAAATCATGAATATTCCAGCGCTAACAGATAAAAACCTTTGGGCTCCAGCCAACACGAGACTTTTTCCAATCAAACCAAATGCAAGTCCGAGTATGCCATACGTAGTTAAACGCCCTAGATTATATACTAACGCGCCTAATAATTGGGAGAGCAACGAATTTCTATTCAGTGGCAAGGCAAATGCAATGGGGCCACACATTCCTAGACAGTGAAAACTACTAACTAGTCCAATAGATATTGCAGCCCACCATTCAACCATTTATTTATTGAATAAAAACGTTTTTTTCTAAATAACAGTCTTGGTTATTTACATTCCAAGATACTTGAATCTGATATTTACCCACCATAAATTGATTTCGAAGAATGGATTGATTTCCATTAGAATCTAATCTTAAGGGCAAAACAAAGTCCAATTTTTCATCGGATGGTCTAAATGCTTGTACATTTCCAGAAGCAAGCTCGGGATCAAAATTTCCTTTCAAACCTAATACATATGAGTCACCTGATTTTTCCCAAGTAAATTTAGTCTCTAACAATTGTGCATTTTTGGTTTGATTAATCTGATCCTGAAATTTTAGTTCTTTAGCATAATAATCTTCTGTAACCAATTCTGTATTAAACTCATCCGACATACTTCTAATAAGTACTGCCGTAAATACTACCACAATCGTAACAGGCATTGCAATAGCCGCGTGTCCCCAAGTAAATCTCATATAATCAATTTTAACCACCTATTTCATTGGGCCCAAAAATGTGGTTTTTACTGTTGTTAAAACTCCATTTTCTCCAATTACATTCACTTTTATTTTTGTTTTGTATTTAGTTATTTCAACTTCATCAATAATTATAAAAAGTGCACCTTCGGCTGATCCACCTTTTGGTACAACTGGCGCTTTCCCAACTAATGTGATTTGAGCAGCATCTAAACCGTCAATTTCAAATTTAGCATGAATTTCTTCTGTTGTTTTATTTATAATTTTATACGAATATAAATTTTGCATTTTTCCTCCTTCAATTTTTTGAAAAGTTGTTCCCTGACTTCTTAAAATAGTAGCTTCCACAGGTGAACGAAGGGATAATAGCATGACAAAAGCAGACAGAATTAATCCCAAAACAGCGCTATAAGCAATTAACCTAGGGGTAAATTTGAAGGGCTCTTTTTTCTCAATATTTTCAATAGATGCGTATCTAACCAACCCTTTAGGTTTATTAATACTTAGCATAATATCATCGCAAGCATCTATACACGCTGTACAATTTACACATTCTAATTGCGTTCCGTTTCGAATATCAATACCGGTTGGACAAACATCTACACAGGCCCCACAATCAATACAATCTCCTTTTCCTTCCTTATCTCTATCTTCTCCTTTTTTAAATTTAAATCTTCCATTTGTGGATTCTCCACGTACAAAGTCGTAGGCAACTACAATTGATTTATTATCTAAAAGAGCTCCTTGCAAACGTCCATAGGGACAAACAATTATGCATGCTTGTTCTCTGAAACGTGCAAATACGCCATAAAAAAGCCCTGTAAAAATTAACATGGAGGCAAAACCAATAGGGTTACTGGCTGGATTTGTCGTTATTAACTCATTTACCTGCTCGTAACCAATAATATAAGATAAAAATGTATGCGCTATAATAATAGAGATGACAATAAACAAAAGGTTTTTAATTCCCTTTTTTATTATTTTCTCTGAATTCCAAGGCATTTTATCTAGCTTTTTTTGCTTTCTAAAATCACCCTCTATGATGTATTCTATTCTTCGAAATACCATTTCTAGAAAAATGGTTTGAGGACAAACCCACCCACAAAATATTCTACCGAAAGCAGTAGTGAACAAAAGAATAAAAATGATGCTGGTAAGCATGGCAAGAACAAACAAAAAGAAATCTTGAGGCCAAAAAATACTCCCAAAAATCACAAATTTTCGTTCAATTATATTGAATAAAAGAAGGGGCTCCCCATTAATTTTAACAAATGGCCCAGCAAAAAGTAATGCGAGTAAAATCCACGCAACTATCTTCCGCTTGGTATAATATGGTCCTTTAGGTTTTTTTGGATACACCCATTTCCGATCTCCATCTTCGTTTATGGTAGCAATTGAATCCCTAAAGGAACCCTTCTCCTCTAAAATTTCTCCGTAGTTGGATCTATTATCACTCATTTTATTAAAATTAAAAAAGCATCACAGCTAGGTATCTCTACCCTAACCATGATGCTTCCTATTTTTGGTTTTTTAATCATGAATATCCTTTCGGATTATTCACCTGTCCACTTATCGCCTTCAGGTGCTTTGCCGCCTTCAGGATTTGTACCTTGAAGACTTACCACAAAGCTGGCTACTTTTTGCATATCTTTAGGTGACAATTGTGACTCCCATGAAATCATTCCCTTTTCTGGAACACCTACCTTAATGGTTCGAAATACATTTTTAATTCCACCACCGTGGATCCAAAATTCATCTGTTAAATTAGGCCCTACAAGCCCTGCTCCAGTAGGTGTATGACAAACAGCACAATTTGTTTGGAATATCTCATTACCTGCCGCTAAATCAGCTTCGGCTGTTAACAAACTCACTGTTGATTCATCAACGCTAGCTCCCCGAGCATCGGCTTCTTGCTGTGCAACTTGCATTTCAGCAACGAATTCATTTTCACCAACTAATCGGTGTTCGGCATCAAAATAATACCACATGTAAACAATTGCGAAGAAAATTGTGATATAAAATCCCCATAACCACCATGGTGGAAGGTTATTATCTAACTCATGAATTCCATCATAATCATGATCTAAAAGAATTTCACTTTCTTTTTCAATAGGCACGGCATCCGTAAGACCCATGCTAGAAAACACATCTTCTTCAGACACTTCCTCTTGCGCTCCAGCTTTTAATGCAGCAGTAATCTTTTTAACATTTACCAGTAAAATAATGATGACCAATAACAGAAATCCATTAATAGATATCAATAACATTTCTAGGCTTGAATCTAATACGAAACCAGTGGTTTCAGCACCTTGAGCAAATAAATTAAAGCTGGATAACATTATAAAAGCTGCAATAATTGCCGCTGTTTTTTCTCCAGGAAGATATTTTTTCCATAAGGACACATTAGCCGTTAAAGATTTAAAAACTCCCGAAACCACATATAATAATGCGATTTGAATAACCATCATACCGACTAAAATCATGGTTAAACTTGAGTCTGATAAGCCGCCATTTACACTATTAGCAAACAACCCAAAAGGTGCACACATGGCCAACACAGCGGTTAATTTAAGCCCCATTCTTTTGGGAGCTTTACTTATATTTTGGTAGAATACTCTCATTTCCAAATAATTTTCAATTTCAATTAAATATTTTCTTGACTATCGTTTAACGGCAATTCAGAAACTTCCTCACTATACTCCTTACTCATAACAAAAAATGCGTAATAACTAACGTATAGAAAAATAGCCATAAATAATACCAAAGCAAATGATGCTAACACATCCATCCCTTCGATACTTGCCATATGATATTTTATAAACTTTAACATGTTGTTTTGAATGTGCCCATCCCGAAAAACGGGATGGGATTAGATTCAATTATTTATTTTTAATATCTGTTCCTAAGCGTTGTAAATACGCAATTAGGGCAATAATTTCTCGTTCCTGCGGAACTTCGATTCCTTTAGAATTCAAATCTTTGGTAATCTCAGCAGCTTGTTTTTGTAAATCTGCCAAGGCTTGCAATTCATATCCTTCTGCGTAAGGTACACCAACAGTCCTAAGAGCATTAATTTTTGATTCTAAATGTGAAACATCTAAATCATCTTCAATAATCCAAGGATAACGAGGCATAATTGATTGTTCATTCATTGCTTGTGGATCGTACATATGACGGTAATGCCAAGCATTATCGTATTTCTGACCGATACGATGTAAATCTGGTCCTGTACGTTTAGACCCCCATAGAAATGGATGATCATAAACAAACTCTCCAGCTTTAGAATATTCCATTCCTGTTGGGTCGTAACGAACCACTTCACTTCTGAAAGGACGAATCATTTGGGAGTGACAGTTATTACACCCTTCTCTAATATAGATATCTCTACCTTCTACTTCAAGTGGTGTATAAGGTTGAACACTTGCAATGGTTGGGACATTTGATTTAATTAAGAATGTCGGTAACATTTCAATTGCACCACCAATCGCCACAGCAACAAAAGTCCAGAAAATAAATTGAACTGGTTTTCTTTCTATCCATCTGTGCCAGTGATCTCCGGTGTGTTTTTGATATTCTCCAGTTAATGCCGGAGCAGACGCAGCTTCAAATTTCACCAATGATCCTGAAGCAGCTGTTTTAATCAAGTTATACACAGCCAATAAAATACCAACGAAATACAACAAGCCACCCAAAGCTCTTAATGCATATAATGGTTTTAAAACGGTAACCGTTTGAAGGAAATTAGGATAAGCCATCATTCCTTCCGCGGTAAATTGTTTCCACATTGAAGCTTGGGTCCAACCTGCCCAATACATTGGAATAACCCAGAACAAAATTCCTAAGGTTCCAATCCAAAAGTGAACATTTGCAAGAGAGTTAGACCATAATTGCGTTTTCCACATTTTAGGTACCAACCAATAAAACATTCCAAAAGTTAAGAATCCATTCCAACCTAAAGCGCCCACATGGACGTGAGCTGGAATCCAATCCGTATAATGCGCAATTGCATTTAAAGATTTTATAGATAACATTGGACCTTCAAAAGTTGACATACCATAAGCAGTAATGGCAATAACGAAGAATTTCAATACAGGCTCTTCACGAACTCTATCCCATGCTCCACGGAGGGTTAATAAACCGTTGATCATACCACCCCAAGAAGGAAATATAAGCATTACAGAAAATGCTGTTCCTAACGTTTGTGCCCAATCTGGCAAAGCTGTATATAAAAGGTGGTGAGGACCCGCCCAGATATATAAGAAAATTAGTGCCCAAAAGTGAATAATAGAAAGACGGTAAGAGTATACCGGTCTTCGTGCCGCTTTTGGTACGAAATAATACATTAAACCTAAATATGGTGTGGTTAAGAAAAAGGCAACGGCATTGTGACCGTACCACCACTGAACCAAGGCATCTTGAACTCCCGCGTACCACGAATAAGACTTCATTAAATGCACCGGCATTTCAAATGAGTTCACTATGTGGAGTAATGCAACAGTAACAAACGTGGCTAAATAAAACCAAATTGCCACATACATGTGTCTTTCTCTACGTTTAATGATTGTCATAATCATATTCACACCAAAAACCACCCAAATCAAGGCAATTGCAATATCAATTGGCCATTCTAATTCCGCGTACTCCTTGCTTGTAGTAATACCTAAAGGCAAAGTAATGGCAGCAGATAAAATGATTAATTGCCAACCCCAGAAGTTGATATTTGAAAACATTCTACTCCACATTGGAGTTTTAAGTAGGCGAGGCATGGAATAGTATATCCCGGCAAAGAGCCCGTTCCCTACGAATGCAAAAATCACGGCATTTGTGTGTAGAGGTCTTATTCTACCTAAAGTAGTATAAGCCAAGTCAAAATTTAAAGCAGGAAATACAAATTGCAATGCAACGGTGAGTCCCACCAGCATCCCAATAACCCCAAAAGCCATTGAGGCAATGATAAACTTCCGTACAATGTCATTATCGTACTCGAAGTGTTCTACGTTTCCAGTATTAACTGGATTGGTAATAGTTTCGGCCATATTCAGCGATTTAATTGTTTACAGATTTGATATGAGTGGTAGGTAATTTCGTTTTTTTAGTATCCGTTTTTTTTTCTTGGAAATCAGCTTCATCATCAAAAAGCATCCGAACGGATGGGGTATATTCATCATCATACTGTCCATTTTTAATAGCCCATATGAATGAACCTAAGAAAAATAGAGCGGCTAATAAACTAAAACCTACTAATATAAAAATTACACCCACCTACGTTATTTGATATTATATTGTGCGTACAAATATTTAAATGACAATTATCATAACATATGAGCCCAATCAAGTATGATTATGACTTTCATCATGCAATTGTCACAATCCTGTCATTCTGAGCACTAAAATAATTAACAAAGTATAACACTAGTAATATGTAGGAATTATTTACAAACTTTTTTTCCTTGCCGCAAGACGAATAGAAATCGTAATAAATGAAACTACTGTAATTGAACTAATTGGCATTAATATAGCTGCAAATAATGGGGTTACCATTCCTTGAATAGCGAAGTACATTCCGAATGAATTATAAAACAAGGAAATAGCGAAACTAATTTTTACGGTGTTAAGGGTTTGATTAGCGAATTCCATATATGTTTCTAGTTGATGAAAATTTTTCGCATCCAAAATAGCATCGCAAGCTGGAGTAAAGTTATACACATCATCACTGACCGCTAAACCTACATTTGCTTGCTTTAAAGCCCCTGCATCATTTAACCCATCCCCAACCATTAATACATTTTTACCCTCATTTTGGAGTTCTTCAATGTAGTTTAATTTGTTTTGTGGAGATTGGTTAAAGTGTAAATTTTGCGGTAAAAAGTATTGGGATAAATTTTCAAGTTCCGATGCATTATCCCCAGAAATCAAGTGCAAATCAAAATTATGTTCTTTTAGCTTGGTAATTAAATTATCAATACCCTTTCTATAATTCTTCTTAATCAGATAATATCCGATAACTTCTTCATCAAACTTCACAAATACTCTGGACGATAATCCGCTAGGCAAATCACCAATAAATTGTACAAAATCGGAAGACCCAATTTTTACATCTACCTCACCAACTTTCCCCAAAATCCCTTGGGATGGAATTTCAGAAAACCCAAATACCTTTTTAACATTTGGATAAATTTGAGAAGAATATATGGCTTTACTTAGTGGATGTGTAGAATTTGCAACGAGAGAATGAATACCTAATTTCTGATCTTCGGTTAGTTCATTTCCAATAAATGAAATGTGTTCATTTCCCGTTTGAGTAAGTGTACCGGTTTTATCAAATACAATGGTATCAACATTGGCTAATTTCTCCACGGCATCCGCATTTTTAAGATAAAACCTATTTCTTCCGAAAACAGTCATCGCATTTCCATATGAAAAAGGTAGAGTCAAGGCAAGTGCACAAGGGCAGGCAATTATAAGTACAGAAGTGAATACCTTTATGGCATTTGAAACCCCTTCTCCCCACCAAAACCATAAGGTAATTAATGAAATTACCAATACAAAAAACGTAAAGTACTTACTCACGTTATTTACAACACTTTGGTATTGAGAGTCTTCCTTTGAAAAGGCATCTTGATTCCATAAACGCGTTAAATACGATTGCGAAACAGACTTTAAAACCTTCATTTTAACGGTTGAACCCAATTGTCTTCCGCCAGCAAATAACTTTTCGCCTTTTGTCTTATTAATGGCAACAGATTCTCCGGTAACGAAGCTGTAATCAATCTGTGCTTCATCACTAATTAATTCAGCATCCGTAGGAATAATTTCTTGATTTCTTAACATGATTATATCTCCAATTTCTAATGATGCCACAGGAACGGGTTCTTCCTTATCTTCAAAAACTTTAATTACTGCTAAAGGAAAATACGATTTGTAATCACGCTCAAATGAAAGGGCCTGATATGTTCTATTTTGATACCACTTCCCTACCAAAAGTAAAAAAACAAACATGGTAAATGAATCCATAAACCCTGGTCCAGTTTGGGTTATAATTTCATACGCACTTCTTGAAAAAAGAGTGAAAATGCCTACGGAAATTGGAAAATCAATATTGAAATACCCTTTTCTTAGGGCCTTAATAGCGGAAACAAAATAATCAGATGCACTATAAACAAGAACAGGAAGAGCCAAGAACAAGTTGAGATATCCGAATAATTTGGTGAAACTGTCATCCAAATAATTTGCTGTGTCAAAATATTCAGGAAAACTCAATAGCATGATATTTCCGAAACTAAACCCTGCAATTCCTAATTTATAAAAGAAAGATTTGTTTTCCTTTTTGTTTTCTTTCTTATTAAAATCATCCAAAGAAATATTCGGTTCATATCCAATACTCGACATAAGTTCCACAACCTTTCGAAGTGAAATTTCTTCATCTTTAAACACCACATACACCTCTTTCCTCAAGAAATTAACCGTGGATTTTATTACACCAGACTCCAACCGATGTAAATTCTCTAGCAGCCAAATACAACTACTACAATGAATTTTGGAGACATAGAACTTTAAACTTGAAACTCCCCCATCGCTAAAATCAAGTATCCCCTTTTTTACGTCTTCATTATCCAAAAAAGCATACTTATTACCAATAGATTTAAGGATCTTGTTACCAGGGTTGTTTTCTATTCCGTAATAGTTCTGAAGTCCATTTTCATCAAGAATTTCAAACACTGTTTTACACCCCTCACAGCAAAATTTGTGATCATAAGCGTCTACAATAACCTCTTCAAAATCACTCCCACAATGGTAACATGTTATATCATCTTTTAAGGATACATCAATTTCACGTTTTATACCTTGTATTTGAACTTTGCTCATAAACGGCTGCAAAAGTGAGTTATTGATGATTTGTAACCAAACATTTAGTTTTTAATAAAGAAATTATCTCTAATTCAATCGGGTTAGAGGGCAATTAAGATACTTATACCTAGAGTTTGAAAAACAAAAAAGTCATACTTATTTAATCCGTAAGTGGTAATTACCCTAAAGGATGTTTAAAATAAATATGAATTAAAAGTGATTTAAAAAGGTGGCAAACCCTTTTTAATACATTGCTTTTTAACAACGAAATTGAATGCTAAATGTGTTTTTCTGCCTTTAGAATAAATACAAAATCTGAATTTAAACGTAGAATTACAAAGCGTAATTAGACATGAATTTAATTCGCATTAATCTGATTTCCTCCAGAGTATAGTCATCTTCTCCCAATTCAGCTAACGCATCTTCAACAGAATCTGTTTCGGCTTCCAAGAAGTAATCAACTATTTCTTCTTGGTAATCTTCATCGAGAACATCATTTAAATAGTAATCTATATCCACTTTAGTCCCCGAGGCCACTATATTTTCTAATTCGGTAATGAATTCATCATCCGTTAGACCTCTTGTTCTAGCTAAATCTTTTAACGGTATTTTTTTATCTATTCCTTGAATAATAGCAATTTTAGAGGCCGATTTTTTAGCGACCATTTTTACTACAACGTCTTGAGGCCTTTCAATTTCGTTTTCCTCCACATATGAAGCTATCATTTCTAAAAACGGAGTTCCGAATTTCATTGCCTTTCCTTGACCAACACCAACAATATTTTGCAACTCTTCCATATTTACAGGATACTGAGTAGCCATATCTTGAAGAGATGGATCTTGAAAAATAACAAATGGAGGTAAGTTTTTTTCGTGCCCTATTTCTTTACGTAAGTCGCGTAACATTTCGTATAGAATAGGGTCTCCCGCGGCTCCACCTCTAGCTACCACAACTGATGAGCCTTTCATCAATTCATCATAATTATGATCAACGATCAAGGTAAACGAGGTTGGATTTTTCAAAAACTCTTTGCCTTTATCCGTAAGGAAAACGGTACCATATTCTTCAATACGCTTTCCTATAAAGTTATTTACATAGCCTTGGCGAATAGCCGCCATCCAAAATTTTTCATTTTTTCCCTTACCACAACCAAATAATTCATGTGTATTTAAACGATTGGCCTTGATTGTTGGACTTTCTTTACCAATCAGAAAGTCTACAATGTATTTTGTTTTGAATCGTTCTTTAAGCACTGAAATAACCTTAAACAATAAGGCAACCTCCTTTCCTCCTTCAATCCTTTCTTTAGGGTTAACAATATTGTCATCTAATTGGTCTTCACCTGCGGTTTCCTCATCCCAATCTTCTCCGAAATAATGCAGTAAGAATTTACGTCTTGACATGGCTGTTTCCGCATAAGCCACAACTTCATGTAAAAGTTGACTTCCTACTTCTTGCTCCGCAACTGGTTTACCCGACATGAACTTCTCTAACTTTTCAATGTCTTTATAGTCATAATACGCAATACACCTTCCTTCGCCTCCATCTCTGCCAGCTCGACCAGTTTCTTGATAATACCCTTCTAAACTTTTTGGAATATCATAATGCATAACAAATCGTACGTCTGGCTTGTCAATTCCCATTCCAAAAGCAATGGTTGCCACAATAATATCTACATCTTCCATCAAGAACATGTCTTGATAATTAGCACGTCTAGACGCCTCCATTCCAGCGTGATAAGGCAAGGCTGAAATTCCATTTACTTGTAAAGTTTCAGCTATTTCTTCTACTTTCTTTCGGCTTAAACAATAAATTATCCCAGATTTACCTAAATTTTCCTTGATGTATTTAATAATTTGTTTTTCAGGGTGAATTTTGGGTAGTACTTCGTAATATAAATTGGGTCGATTAAATGAAGCCTTAAACAAATGGGCATCCGTCATTCCTAAATTCTTTTGAATATCCAATTGTACCTTAGGAGTAGCCGTAGCCGTTAAAGCCATAATTGGAATAGTGTCGTCAATCTGTTGAATCATTTCACGAATTCTTCTATATTCTGGTCGGAAATCATGTCCCCATTCCGAAATACAATGGGCTTCATCCACGGCAACAAATGAAATTTTCAAACTCTTAAAGAAATCTACATTTTCTTGTTTATTTAACGATTCCGGAGCAACGAACAAAATTTTGGTAACCCCTGCAACCAAATCTTCCTTTACTCTCTTCGCATCCCCTCTGCTTAAAGAAGAGTTCAAATAATGAGCTACGCTATCATTCGTTAAAAACCCTCTTAGAGCATCCACTTGGTTTTTCATTAATGCAATTAAGGGTGAAATCACAATGGCCGTACCTTCTTGAAGCAGGGCAGGTAATTGATAGGTCAAAGACTTACCTCCACCCGTTGGCATTATAACGAATGTATCATGTCCACCTAAAACACTTTGGATAATGGCTTCTTGATCGCCCTTGAATTTATTAAAACCAAAGAATTTCTTTAGTGGAATTTTTAAATCTTCCATTTTTCGAAAAATGAATTTATGTAATTTGTTATACGAAAACTAAAATTAGATTAATAAGACCTACTAACCAAGTTATATACGCTATTTTTATTCAATAGGTTTCAAAGATAAATTCTTTACCGTTTTATTTTTTTATCGACCTAAAATAAAATTGGCACATCTCCTTAAATTTATCTACGGAAACAGGTTTAGTTAAAATATCATCACATCCAACATTTAGAGCTAAATCCCTCTCTTCTTTACTGGAATAAGCAGTAATAGCTATAATAGGAATCATTGGATTTTTCTGCTTAATTAATTTAGCGGCCTTAATACCATCCATTTGTGGCATTTTTAAGTCCATAAATATCAAATCAAAATCATGTGAGCCAGAAAACAAGGCCATAGCTTCCTTGCCGTTTTTTGCGCGAACAATATTGATTTTACTTTCCATATTCTTTAAAATGAACTCTAAAAAAGTATAGTTAACCTCTTCGTCTTCAGCAATAAGCACCTTAAAATCGAATTCAAAATTACTAGATGCTTTATCCTTTTTAATTTTAGGCTCGAACCCTTGTTTATATGGAAGAAGAATGGAGAACTTAGAACCTTTATTCATTTTTGACTCCACCTTTATTGCTCCGTTCAAAAGCTCCATATTCTCTTTTGCAATAGACAAGCCTAATCCAAGCCCACCAAATTCTTTGGACGTACTCTTACCAGCTTGAGAAAACCGATCGAAAATTAAATTTTGTTTTATTTTTTCTATCCCAATTCCCGTATCCTCAACCCAAATTTTTATTTTTTCATCTACTAGTGCATACCCTATTTCTACCTTTCCTTTTGTTGTGAACTTAAGGGCATTTTCTACCAGGTTATTTAATACTTTACTCAATTTTGTTTTATCCGTTATTATCCAGCTACCTTCATCTGGCAATCCGTTTTGTAGCAATAACTTCACTCCCTTTTCTTTAGATTTCAATTCGAAAATTGAAAACAACTCATGTAACAAAGTATTTAAATTCACCTCTTCAAAAAGTGGACTAATTTGCTTTGTTTCCAAAATAGATATTTCAATTAAATCTTCAATAATTCTTGATAATTGAAGGCTACTATTTTGAATGATATTTCTAAAATGTCTACGGTTTTCTTCCGTTAATTTCGGATCATTCAATAGTTGACTAAAACCAACTATACCGTTTAGTGGCGTTCTAATTTCATGGGATAAGTTATTTAAAAATTGTGTTTTTAAATTATTACTCTCCTCTGCCCTATTTCTTTGAAGGATTAATTCCTTTTCCACCCGTTTTCTTTCAGAAATATCCCGGATTGCAACTACACGCAAATTTTCACCATCGTAGGTTACATTTTTGGCATGTATTTCTAAAGGAATATTCTCGCCATCCTTCCTGACGCCAATAATTTCATAGGGTTTAGGGTTTACTTCCATCATCTTTTGTTTAACCAAAGAATGAGATTCCGGAGCCACCACCAAATCAGTAATATTTTTCCCAATAACTTCTTGATATGGGTATTGTGCCATATCTAAAGCCGCTTTATTTATTTCAATTATTTTACCCTTATCATGAATAATAACTCCTTCAACGGCAATAGATGATAATTTTTTGAATTTATACTCGCTGTCTAAAATACGCTTTTCGGTATTTTTTTTCTCCGTGATATCAATTATTGTTTCTAACCTAACCCACTTGCCATTCGTCCATTTAACGGCCTTAGTTTGGACTGAATACGACTTATTTCCTCCAACACTTTCGACTTCTTCTTTAAAAGAATTCGAAAGTTGGTTATCCTTAATCAAATCATCTTTTTGGTACCCAATGGAATGAATGAAATGGGGTGTTTTTAAAATTTCGGGGGTGGTTTTTCCTAAAACATCACCAAACGTTCTATAGGCGAAAGAATTAGCATAAATAACTTTATTACTTTTAAAATTCGTAACAAAAATGATCACTTCGATAGCATCCATTGTAGCCTGAAACCTTGCGTGTTCATTACGTAAAGCTTCATCAGCCTTCGTTAAAATGATTTTTTGTTCTAAACTTTTAACACTCGCTTTTAAAAACTCAATTTCAGAATACGTCCATTCTCGTTCATTTGCACGGTTATCAAATCCAACAAAACCAAAGAATCTGGATTCAATCATTATAGGAATTAATAGAATCGCTTTAATGTTATATCTATACAGAAACTCTCTTAGAGAGTCTGGGAAATTGTTTGTGCTCTTGTGAATCACCAATCCAGATTCTAATTTTCGAGCTAATTCTACATGTAGATCGGATAATCTGAAATTTTGTAAAATCTCATCCTTTTCTTCTTCCTCAATGTATTTTCCATTACCCCATTCACAAAATTTATTACAAATAGCATTGGATTTTTCATCTGCAGAATTCAAAAAAATATAGGAGTGATTCGAATTTGCTGCTTCGGCAACTAATTTGATAAAATCTTTATAAGGAACTACATTAGAATTTTGCAGAAACAAAGAGGAAATTTGATGTAACGTAAAAATATAATTCTCATGTGCGGTTATATCCTCTCCAACGCATACGTACCCTCTTAGTTGGTCATTTTCCTTAATTTCCGTCTTTCGCCAAGAAATAAGTCGTTCTACTCCCGTTTTCGTAATAACAGGTTTTTCATAGAACTCATCTGTTTTAGTGGCCGGATGAAACAACTCAGGATTTCCAGATTTAGGCACAAATTTTTCAAACCAATTTTCGCCAATTATTTCATTTTCAGAATACTCTAAAACTCTACACGCATAATCATTCACACGGGTAACTACGTTTTGAGAATTTAACTCAATATATATCGCGCCAATTAAATTAAAAACATTTTGAGTATCTTTAGTCATGGGTAAATGTCAATATGCTGCATGTTCACCGCAAGTTGTAATTTTATTTTTGAAAATAAGGGAGTAAAAGTAAGACCAAAAACGTGTTTAACTTTCAAATATTTTCATCTTTCTTATTTTAGCATAACCAAATTCAATAAAATCATTTTTAAAGATTAAAATAAAGACACAATAGTTGATTACTTTTGCGCAAAACTTAGATTATGATGTCAAAAATGAATCCAAAAGCGAGTATTATTTTTATTACCATTCTTTTGGTAGCCATGACTAGAATTATCCCACATTGGCCAAACGTCACTGCTGTTGGCGCAATTGCCATTTTTGGCGGTGCAACTTTACGAAATTCGTGGTTTGCAATTTTAGTTCCGTTGGCCGCTATTTTTATAAGTGATTTGTTGATTAACAACATTTTTTACAGTGCTTATTATGAAGGTTTTGTTTTTTTTGGACAAGCATCCGCTTGGATATATTCAGCGTTTATATTAATGGCTGTAATGGCGCATTTCTCTATTACATCATTTAAAGCACTTCCTATTATTGGAACTGCATTATCAGGTTCAGTTTTATTCTTTGCTTTAACAAATTTTGGTGCCTGGATGGGGAGTCCTATTTACAGCCAGGATGTTTCTGGTCTAATGTTAGCTTATGAGGCAGGTTTACCTTTCTTGTTAAACTCTATGATTGCAAATGTTTTATTTTCAGGTGTGTTATTCGGTTCTTATTACGTAGCCATGGAGAAAAAAGTGCAATGGTTATTTGCTAAATAATCGCAATCCAATAAAATTTTAAGCCTTCGATAACCGAAGGCTTTTTTTTTCTCTTTTAGAAACAATTACTTCCATGGACTGGATTGAATTAGGATATTTTGGGTTGTTTATATCCGCTATTCTTGCGGCTACTTTCCTTCCGTTTGGTTCAGAAGCCATATTTATTGGCTTATTATATAATAAATTCGATCCCTTTATTTTAGTCGTAACCGCTGCCTCTGGTAACACCATTGGTGGTATGATTACCTATTATATAGGCAGATTAGGGAAATGGGAATGGTTAGAGAAGTGGTTCGGTATAAATCATAAAAAACTTGAGAACCACATGAAAAAGGCTCAAAAATATGGTTGGCTTTACGCTTTTTTCACTTGGCTACCCGGTATTGGTGATGTGCTGGCCGCTGTCATTGGTTTTGTTAAAATAAACCCTTGGGTAACTTTATTTTGGATGGGACTTGGTAAAACCCTACGTTTTATTGCTCTCGCTTTGATGTGGAAATACAGTTATGAACTCTGGTAAAACCGTAAATATTACATTTGTTAAAAATAAAATCCATGGCAACAATTAATCAGAATCTTTCAGAATATAATGGTGAGTTAGTTCCAAATGGGGCAGCTTTCAAAATCGCTATTGTGAGAAGTGAATGGAACGGTGATATTACTCAAAACCTAGCTAATGGTGCAGAATCTGCGTTACTAGAAAATGGAGTGTTGGCTTCCAATATCTTGAAGTTTGACGTTCCAGGAGCGTATGAACTTCCTCTAGCGGCTCAATGGATTGCGGAAAGAAATGATATCGATGCGGTGATTTGCATCGGAACGGTTATAAGAGGAGAAACTGCTCATTTTGATTTTGTTTGCCAAGCGGTTTCCCAAGGAGTAAAAGATGTGGGATTAAAAACAGGAAAGCCAATTATTTTTGGTGTTTTGACAGATGATAACAAACAACAATCTATTGATCGGTCTGGAGGTATTCACGGAAATAAAGGCGTGGAAGCAGGGGTTACCGCTTTAAAAATGATTGGACTTAAACAGGTACTAAAAGGATAGATTTTAGGGGGATATTAATACAATCATCCCCGTGAATACCTTTTCTTCATTATTAAATCTACGAACCCTTAAACTGTAAGAAAATATTGAATTGTGCGCTGCAATTTCACCATCTACCCGGCCATCCCAACCTTGATGCAAACTCGTTGTTTCAAAAACCATTTTACCCCAACGGTCAAAAATTCGAAAGAATAAAACCTCTTCTACTCCATATATCACGGGTTTAAAAACATCATTATCTCCATCCCAATTTGGTGTAAAGGAATTAGGTAAATAAACTTTAAATTCATCACTTACATTTATAGTAAAGGCAGAATCAAATTGAAAGCAATTATTTACATCCGAATAAATCAGGGTGTATTCGGTTGTGGTGTAGGGAGTGGCTATTGGATTTGAACAATTTGAACAATCCAAAAAGTCTGATGGAACCCATTGGTACAACAGGTTCATATTGGCCAGTGTCTGTATTTGAAATTCATCGCCTTGGAACATTGTTGTATCCATAGGAAAATACTCCAAAACTGGCCGGAATTGAACATAAACATCTATAGAATCAATATTTACGCACCCATTAGAATCCCTACCGACAACGTAATAGCGAATACTTTGTTTGGGAATGGAAATAGGATTTTGAATGGTTGAGTCCGCTAAATATGTTGTAGGACTCCACGCATAAAAATCACCACCTGCAGCTTCTAACCTTAAGCTATCTCCAATACAAACTACTTGATCTGGAATGGATTGAATATCTGGTAAGGGAAATACTTCTATCGATTTAATAATGGAATCTGTACATTGAGAATGTGTATTCCAAGCAATGAGTTGAATTTTATGGATTCCTGATATCGAAATAGCTATTGAATCTTTAGGTATAGTCGAAATCATTTGATTTCCAATTTTCCAATTCCATTTATCCGCTCCAATTGAAGTGCTTTCAAATTTAAATTCAAACGGATTACAACCTACAGAATCCTCCAAAATAAAATCTGCTACTACCTCATCTACTTCAATCTTAACAGTATCTAATTTATCGCATAAGCCCATAGAATCAGAGTACAAAAGAACAACAGTGTAGAATCCAGGATTTGAATACGAATGATTCAAGGTAGTGTTAGGAGCGTATACAGTATCTACCTCCCCATCACCAAACCCCCATACAAAAATATTGACGTTAGAATTGGTTTGATTAACGTCAAATTCAATTTGTTGATTAACACACCCAATGGTTGGGTAACCTACAATGTTAGCCGTAGGACCTCCGACATCTATAAATTGAGGTTTCATAATCGTATCAGAACAACCGTAAGTAGTAGTAACCACAAGAGAAACATCATAAATACCCGGCTGTGTATATAAATTTTGGGCGAACGGAACCGTTAAAACCGCATTAGTCGGAGAATCTCCAAAATTCCAAGTCCATGTTGCCACATTTTGAGCGATACTAGAATCCTGAAAAATCACACTTGTGGGATAACAATTAGTGGTTGTTGGATTGGCAACAAAATCGGCAATTGGATAATCTTGAACTTTCACGTAATTGGGTCGAATAAAAGTGGAATCACACCCATCCACATCTGTAACAGTAAGTGAAACGGTGTAAGCCCCTGCGGAATAGCCATGTTTTGGAGAAATTAAAGAACTTGTAGTTCCATCTCCAAAGTCCCATAAATAGGTATAATTTCCTATGGGAGCATTATAGAATACTACCGAGTCTAAATCACATATTAAAGGATTAATTGCTAAAAAAGTGGAAGGCGGATTTCGAACAAAAATCATTTGTGGAATTTCTACCCAATTTTCACATCCAAAAGTATCTGTAACAGTTAACACTATATCAAAATAAGAGTTTGAAAAGGTAGAATAAACAAAATTTGGGTTTTGAATAGTACTTGAAGCACCATTTCCAAAATCCCAAGACCACGAAACAATATTAGTATCGCTAAAAGAATTATCTGTGAACTGCACCGCTAATGGGGAACATCCACTTGTGGGTGTGGCACTAAAATTTGCACTAGGCTCAAAAGCATAAATATCTTGGTTCACAGTATCTTGACACCCATTTTCATCGTTCAAAATAGCATAAACAGTCCAGATCCCTGTTTGATGAAACACTGTATCAATAAGGGCTAAACCAGTATTAAAGCTAGTAGTTGAATTTATTGACCACAAAACATTTCCTAAGGCATTGGTTGAAAATGCAGTGGTAAAAGAAACCAATTCATCTTTACAAATAGAGGTGTCGGATGCCATGATATTTCCTACAAGGAAACGCACATGAACCGCATTGCTTTTCGTTTGTTCACAACCTGTAATTGAATCTGTTACCAGGAGTGTAACAATATAATTCCCATCAGAAGCGGGGTAATTATGGGAGGTATTCCAATTTACTGAATCTATCGCTGTAGAATCTCCAAAATCCCAATAAATATTTGTTCCTCCTTTAGTTCCAGAAAAGAAATTTACTTGATTTGGAAAATCACAATCAATATCGGGCCCAAAATTTACGATTGGACCAAGAATGTTAATGACGCTGTCTATTACCAAAGTATCTTTACAACCATTTGAATTAACAACAAGCATAACAGACAAATATCCAGTATCTAAAAAGCTATGTTCAGGCTCAAAACCCAAAGACCCAGTACCGTCACCAAAATCCCAAATGTAATCATCTATAATGTTTGTGTCCGATGAAAAATTTACAAACCCAACAGTATCAGAACCACAAGCCACTAGTGTATCAATAGCAAAATTTGGAATTTGATGCGACCCAACTTTAATTTCAATAACGGTATCCGTATAACAACCCGTGGTAGAAAGAACCGTTAATTGCACGTTATACGTACCGTAATTCACAAAAGTATGACTTGGTGAAAATGTATTTGAAACTGGCGACCCATCCCCAAAATCCCAATACACATTGCTAATTAAAGCAGTTGGAATTGTTGTATTTAAAAAGTTAACTGTTAAAGGTCCGCACCCGTCAATTTTATCCGGAATACAGGAGGGATGAACAATTTCAATTTGCTCATTATTGGGAACAATTACAGTACTTTGGCAACCGTTGTAAGTAGTAACAGTTAATGTGTCATCATAATTCCCTTCACTATAATAAATATTAGTCGGGTTTTGCTGCAATGAGGTATCAGATTGACAATTGGGGCAAACACCTATAACACTGCCAAAATTCCACAACCAACTTTCAATATTTCCAACAGATAAATCGGTGAAATTAACTACCAATGGTGTTTCACAAGCAAAATGTGGTGTAGAAGAAAAAGCCGCTTGAACATATTCTACCACAATATTTTGAGTTATCGTATCCATGCAACCCACCCCTGCACTAGCAACTAAAGTTACAGTGTAGGTTCCAGCTGTAGCGTACGTATGGTACACAACATCCCCAACGCCAGATGAGCCATCTCCATAATCCCAATAGAAAATATTTCCACCCAATGAATTATCAAACATTTCAACCGATTCATTTGGGCATACGGTATCAGGAATTATCATTGCTGCCTGCACCATTCCAATATAAATGTAGTTTGGAATAGAAAGAGTATCCGTACATCCCAACCCATTGGTAACAATCAATTCAACATCATATCCTCCTGAAGTTTGTAATTGGGTATTTACGTTTGGGGTTGTATATGAAGTTCCTGCCAAGGTCCAGTTATACAGTAATGGAGGTGTTCCTGTACTAGAGTTTTGTATAAATACATTCAACGGAGGTGAACATGCCGAAAGTTGACCTGTGGTATAGAAATTTGCTGTTGGTTTTTCAATTACCGTTACTAAATTAGGTATAGTAATAGTATTAGAACATCCAATATTGTCGGTAACTGTTAGGGTAACACCAAAATTACCAGGGTTTGTGAAGCTATGCGTTAAATTTTGTCCCGATATTATTGGTGTTCCATCGTCAAAATCCCACTCCCAATTTACGATTGGAGAAGTTACAAATGTAGAGGCATCCATAACCGAGAAAGGGAACTCCGCACATCCCGAGGTTAAACTTTGCGTTGTAAAACTAGCAGTTGGTGCAGTTAAAACATGAATATATGCTGATTTGGTAATAGTAGCGGTATCTATACCATCAGATACGATTAGGGTGATATCATAATACCCTGGAGAGGTATAAATATTTGAGGGGTTTATGTTGTTTCCTATGGAAGTATTACCATTTCCAAAATCCCAACTTCGATAAACAATACCTCCCACTGATATATCATTAAACGCAGCTACATGAGGTGAACATCCAGATAGGTCAGAACTATTAAAATCTGCAAAAACTTGGGCTAATCCATAGGTTGGCGAGTACAAAAGTACAAACGTGATTAGAAGGTAGGAAAGAACAGTTTTTACATTACCATGCAGCATATATCGTTAATAACGTAATTTTATTGGTTTTGGTTGTCTTGATCATTCTGTAATTCAATTTACAAGGTATGATAAATTTATCTGGAAATTAAAACTACCATTCCCGTAAAATCCTTTACCTCATCATTGAATCTTTTAACCTTCAATACATATGAAAAAACAGAGTTATGCGCAGAAATTTCTCCATTTATTCTACCATCCCAGCCTTCACCCAAGTTTGTTGTTTCAAAAACCATTTTTCCCCAACGATCAAAAATTCTAAAAAATATAACTTCCTCAATTCCAAACATCACAGGTTTAAACACATCATTGTCTCCATCCCAATTTGGAGTAAAAGCATTTGGAATAAAAATACTAAACTCCTCTTCTACTCTAACTACAAAGGAGGTATCCAATAAGAAGCACATGTTTTGATCACTGTAAGATAAATGAATGTCCGTTAAATTCGTTGGACTTGCAATTGGGTTCGCACAATCATCACAATCTAAAATTGCGGAAGGTGACCAGGAATAAATTAAAGGCATATTTGCAATAGTGGTTATATATAATTGAGATCCAGTAAAAATGGTTGTATCGGTTGGAAACCACAATAACTCCGGCTTTTCCTGTACCGAAATTTTAACGGTATCAAAGTTTTTACAATTATTGGTGTCAATTCCTTGAACTACATATTGAATATCCATTAACGGAGTAGAAAAAGGATTTGAAATGGAAGAGTAATTTAAATAAGTTGTGGGCGACCAATTATAGGTTTCCGCACCCGAAGCATTTAATTGGATTTCATCTCCTATGCAAACCACTTGATCCGGTGATGCCGTGATAACAGGCGCAGGAAAAACCTCTATGGTTTTAATAATGGTATCAGCACAGGTACTTGAATCATCCCAAGCAATAAGTTGAATTTCATGTATTCCAGCAAAATCAATAGTTACAACAGAATTGGTAGAACTTGAAAAAATTCCATTATCCATAAACCATTGTTGCTTATCAGACCCTGTCGATTGATTTAAAAGCCCAACATTTAGCGGAGAACATCCTGAATCTTTTGTTGGATCGAAATTGGCTATGACCTCATGAATTACTAAATCCACTTCATCCGTTTTTTGACACAATCCCAAAGAATCAGAATACAGTAAAACCACATTATAGGTTCCTGAATTTGGATACGTATGTTCTAACATGGTAGAAATCGCATTTGTGGTATCCAAATTCCCATCTCCAAAATCCCAAACAAATACCTCTGCATCAATATTTGTATTATCGGCATCAAAATTCACAATTTCATTGACGCAACCAATTACCGGGTCAATGACTATACTTGCTGTTGGCCCACCAATATCTATATAATTAGTTTTGGTAATGGTATCACTACACCCATAAGTGGTTGTAATAACCATTGATACATCATAATATCCAGGGGCTGTATAGAGGTTTTGTGTTGAATTGTTTTGAGAAAAAACCCAATTAGGTGAATCCCCAAAATTCCAATTCCAATGGGATACATTTTGAGCTATGCTTGAATCCATAAATGTAATGTTGGATGGATAACAAAAGGTAGAAAGCGGGTTTGCGGTAAAATTAGCAATAGGATAATCCTGAACCTTGATGTAATTGGTTCTTACATAAGTAGAATCACACCCTTGCGCATCCGTCACGGTTAAGGACACCGTATACACTCCTGTAGTATACGGATGCTGATCTTGAAATAGTGTACTTGTGGTTCCATCTCCAAAATCCCATAAATAAGAATAATTTCCTACGGGTGAACTATGAAAAAATGCAGTATCTCCATCGCATAATAAGCGTTGTGTGGCCGCAAAATAAGAGGGTGGTTCCAAAGCATTTATGTAGTCAAATTTTTTGAAGGTTTTAGAACATCCGAACGTATCTGTTACAACAAGAGTTATGTCAAAATAAGTATCCCCGTTTCCATTAAAATTATGCAAAGGGTTTTGCACGTTGGAGGTACTTCCATCCCCGAAATTCCACTTCCACGCCACTATATTCGTGTCACTCGTAGAGGAGTCGATAAACTGAACAGCTAAAGGCGCGCATCCAATTAATGGAGATGCCCCAAAATTTGAAACAGGTTGATACACTTGAATTGTTTGATGCAAAGTATCAGAACAACTGTTTACATCATACACGATGGCATAAACGTCATTATTCCCAGTGATATTAAAAGTAAAATCCTGATCGGTGGTACCGTTATTGAAATTTGTTGGATTATTTAGTGACCAATCCACATTTGAAATAGCATTTACAGAGTTATATGTATTAAAAGTAACAGTTTGTCCCTTGCAAACATTGGTGTCTCCACTAGTTAAAACACCCTCCAAATACCTAACGCGGATATTCGCATTCTTTGTATAACTACACCCACTTGTAGAGTCATAAGCCCATAAACTGGCAGTATAATTTCCGTCATACGCAGGATAATAATGATCTACGTTAACATTAACAGAATCTTGGGGAGATAAGTCTCCAAAGGTCCATAGAAAATCCGTGCCTCCTCGAGTATTGGGATTGAAAAAGTAGTGATTTGGAGTATCACAATCTAATGAAGGCGTATAAGTAATTAATGGTCCAAGTATTTGAATAGCTGAATCTAGAAGCAAGGTATCGGGACACCCATTGTAATATACAACGAGCATGACGTCCATATAACCCGTGTCATTAAAATGGTGTGTTGGTTCAAAATCAGAAGAAATGGTGCTGTCACCAAAATCCCATAAATAATTCGTAATAAGGTTTGTATCCGTTGATAAATTAGTGAAACTCACCTCATCGGAGCCACAAGCAATCAGGGTATCCACAGAAAAAAGGGCATTTTGAATTGCACCAACCTCAATTTTGGTTGTAAAAACAGACATGCAACCGGAAACCGAAAAAATAGTCAGAGACACGGTGTAGGTTCCGGGGGTGGCAAAAACATGAGTAGTATGATAATTTGTATCAATTGGGCTACCATCTGCGAAATCCCAATTCACATAATCAATTGAATCAAAGGGTGTTGAGTTATTATTAAAACTAACTTGAAAGGGAGCACATCCTTTAACAGTATCAGCAAGGAAATTTGCTTGGGTAATAAAAATTTCTTCGTTGGCCGGTTTCACTACCGTACTTGAACAACCAAAAACAGTGGTTACAGTTAGCGTATCGTCAAAAGTTCCAATACCAACAAATTGATTCACGGGGTTTTGAATATTTGAAGAACCTCCAATTAATCCGGCTTGATGTCCAAAGTTCCACTCCCAAGTTCCAATATTACCAATAGATTGATCGGTAAATGAAACCACTAGTGTCATAGCACAACCGAAATGGGGTGTTGATGTAAAAGCGGCTTGAACATTTTCAATATGTATATTATGTGTAACTGTATCTGCACATGCTAAACCAACGGAAGAAATCAAAGTAACTACATAGGTTCCAGGAGCACTGTAAGCATGGGTTTCATGCGGACCTACACCAACGGTTCCATCCCCAAAATCCCATATAAAAGAGACTCCCCCATTTGATGTGTTATAAAAATCAATTACTTCATTTTTACACGCAGTATCCGGAACGTTCATAGTGGCTTGAATAGAACCAATCCAAAAATAATTGGGAAGGGTCAGAGTATCCTTACATCCTATTCCATTTTCAACAATCAATTCAACATCATACCCACCCGGTTGCCAAATTGTATCTGTAATATTTGCGGAACTATATGTATTATAACCTTGTGTACTATTTCCAATGGTCCAATTAAAAGTTAATGGAGCTGATCCAGTGGATGTACTATATACATTAACTAGAAGTGGTGCTCCGCATGCTGAAACAGGTATATTGGAAGCGAAATTGGCAAATGGACTTGGTAAAACGGTTACCGCATTATTCAAAACGGACGTATTTGAACATCCAAAAGTATCGGTAACAGTTAATGAAACATTGAAATTTCCAGCCGTGGCATACGTGTGATTGCTATTTTGGTTTGTGTCTTGTACCGTTCCATCATCAAAGTCCCATGACCAGGATGAAATTGGCGTATTAACGTATGTAGAATTATCGAAAACCTGAAATTCATAGGGAGCACAACCAGTTACTTGAGATTGCGTTGAAAAATTAGCTGTTGGGTTTGCCAAACTTTGAATGTAATTAGTCTTAGTAACTACAGCGGTATCAATTCCATCGGAAACAATCAATGTAACGGTATAATAACCCGGAACGTTATAGATAGCAGAGGGAGAAACTGCATTTCCTATAGAAACATTTCCATTCCCAAAAATCCATTTCCTATATACTACATTTGAAGATGAGGTGTCCTGAAAATTTGCTACATGTGGCGCACATCCTTTAGTATCGTTACTAAAAAAGCCAGCATACACTTGAGATTGAGCTTGTTTACAAAACAACAAAATCAATACTACAACAAAAACCTGTATGGATTTTTCTACTTTAATGGCAGTTCAAATTTGAATAACAAAAGGTGTATTCCAATGTATTCGGTCTAGATGGTACAAATCATTGCAAAATATATCAAATTTCAAAAACTACCAAACGGTTACTTTATAATTAAATCTGGCAAAAGTTCTAAAATTGAAACTACTTTTGTAAAATGAAATATTCGCATATTTTCGAATCAAAGGAAATACAAACTTTAGCCGTTACAACGTTATATGGTCTGGAAGAGTTGCTTGCAGAAGAACTTAAAAACTTAGGGGCTAAAAATGTTGAAATTGGCAATCGGGTTGTTCATTGTAAAGGGAATCTAAAAACCATTTACAAAACATGTTTGAATCTGCGCCATGCAATACGTGTACTGGTTTACATTGATGAATTTGAAGCCAAAGGACCAGACGAATTGTACGAGAAATCGAAAGAATTACCTTGGGAGAATATTATAAGTCCAAAAGACACATTCGCTATAAGCTTTGCCATTCATTCTGAGTATTATTCTCATACAATGTATGCTTCTTTAAAATTAAAGGACGCTATCGTTGATAGATTTAGAGAGTTAACAGGAATTCGGCCTTCAGTAAATAAAGATTTTCCAGATTATCAGTTTCTATTGCATATCTCCGATGAATTTGTTTCTCTGTACCTAGATGCTTCGGGAGAAACTTTAAACCGAAGAGGCTATAGAGATGAGGCTGTTACCGCACCTATGAATGAAACATTAGCTTCGGCTATTATAAAACTTTCAGGATGGGATGGCACAACTCCCCTGTTAGATGGAATGTGCGGTTCTGGAACTATTCCAATAGAAGCAGTTTACCAAGCAAGAAATATTCCTTCTCAGTGGTATAGACCACGATTTGGATTTATGACATGGAAAAATTATGATTTTGATTTATGGAAACTTGTTCGGGATGAAGCCAAAGAAAAAGTAAAACCTCTTGAAACAGAAGTTTTTGCAAGTGACATTTCTGAAATATCCTTGCGTGCAGCGCAATACAATATTAAGAATGCGCGATTGGAATCATATATTACTACAAGTTTATCACAATTTGAAAATTTACGAAAGCCAAGTGAGAAAGGCGTGATTATTTTGAACCCGCCTTACGGAGAACGTTTAGACCCTAAAGATATTAATGAATTTTATCAAATGATGGGCGATACTTTAAAGCAACATTTTGATGGTTGGGATGCGTGGATTATAACCTCTAACAAAGAGGCACTAAAACATTTAGGATTACGTACATCAAAACGAATCAAATTGTATAACGGTCCATTAGAAACTCGGTTGGTGCATTATCCCTTGTATAGGGGGACGAAAAAAACAAGCTAAAAAAAATGCCAAGAAAAATTCTTGGCATTTTTTTTTTAAAAGTTAAATTGAATATTAAGTCGCCATTGTTGTTGATGGACATACATAATCGGTAACCTCAAGGTCTGATTTTAAAATCTCATCAAAACCACCATCAATATTCACAAGGTTATCATTGTTGTAACCATGGTTTTTCAGAATGGTAATAGCCATCATAGAACGATATCCAGCGGCACAATGGAAATACATTTTTTTATTTTTATCTAACTCAGATAAGTTAAAATGAATTCTAGCCAATGGAAAATGTGTGGCTCCAACTACATGTTGTGCTTCCCACTCCCCTTGAGCTCTTACATCAATAATATTAATTCCGTTTTCCTCTTTTTTAATTTTTCCAATATCTGAAGGATGAACAACGTGGATGTTTTCAATTGCCCTTCCACTTGCTTTCCATGCACTAAAACCACCAATTAAATGTCCTTGACAGTTATCATAACCTACACGAGACAATCTCGTCACCGCTTCTTGTTCCCTACCCTTTTCTGTAATAACAATAATTGGTTGATTAATATCTTCAATCAAAGCACCTACCCACATCGCAAAGTTTCCATCTAATCCTATACTCATT
The DNA here is from genome assembly GCA_041563475.1 of Salibacteraceae bacterium. GTDB lineage: Bacteria > Bacteroidota > Bacteroidia > Flavobacteriales_G > Salibacteraceae > CAJXZP01. Next base: position 14,494 of record JBFFMY010000016.1, on the reverse strand, counting down.
GAACCTGGAACATAGCCATGTTGAAATTCCGCATGGGGTCTTGTATCTAACAATAAATAACCTTCTTTCATTTTCGCTTCAACTTGATCACATGATAAACCATGCATTCCCTTAGCTAAAACATCATCAAAGTTGACCGTTCCCATTCTATTCATCATTGCATTTTTTGGGAAATATTGAGGTGGTGGAGTTAATCCAGTAAGAATTTCTTTGATGAATTCTTCTTTAGTCATGTCTGCTCGTAATGCATAATTCGTCAATTTTTGATTCCCTAAAGTATCTACTGTATCTTTACTCATGCTTTTTCCACAAGCAGATCCTGCACCATGATTTGGATATACCAAAATACGATCAGGTAACGGCATAAGTTTATTACGTAATGAATCAAATAGCATTCCTGCTAAATCTTTTTCCGTTAAATCCGACTTCACCGCCAAATCTGGGCGGCCTACATCTCCAAGGAAAAGAGCATCTCCAGTAAATATAGCATGTTCGTTACCGTTATCGTCAAACAACAAGAAAGTAGAAGATTCAAGCGTATGACCCGGAGTATGAAGTAATTTAATTTTTACATTTCCGATATTAAATATCTCACCATCTGTACCTTCATGAATAGGGTAACCTGGTTTCGCTGAAGGACCAAAAACAATAGTAGCACCCGTTTTTTGTGCTAAATCAACATGGCCAGAAACAAAATCAGCGTGAAAATGGGTGACAAAAACATATTTAATAGTTGAATTTCGTTCAGCAGCCATTACCATATAAGGTTCCGGATCTCTTAGAGGGTCAATAATAATTGCTTCTCCATTTGATTCAATATAATAAGTTCCAACGGCAATACAGCCAGTATAAAGTTGCTCTACGTACATTTTGTTTCCTTTTAATTCGTTATTACTATCTATTCAAGCCGAAATATATTAAAAATTATATATGTTACAAAATAATGCCTGATAATTATCACTAAATTAAGAAATAGAAACGCATAATCAAAGCTATGAATTCAAAAAATGAAACAAACTACACGTATTATTATTAGATGAAAACTTTCTAAATTAAAGCGCATAAAAGGTTTGAAATTAAAGCGGCTATCCTAAATTTGTGTTTTAATGAAATTTCTCTATCCGCAGTTTCTCTTTGCACTTTTTGCAATAATTATTCCCATAATTATTCACCTTTTTAATTTCCAAAGGTATCGCAAGATTAATTTCAGTAACGTAACGCTTTTAAAGGAAATTAAACACTCGACAAAAGCTAAATCCAACTTAAAGCACATTTTAATCCTAATCAGCAGAATACTTGCTATTACGGCTATTGTTCTTGCGTTTGCGCAACCTTACATCCCCCTTCAATCTTCAAAAAATGCTTCAAAAACTACAAATGCCTCCATTTTTATTGATAACTCCTTTAGTATGGAAAATAAAAGTACCGAGGGTAGAAATTTTGAGATCGCTAGAGAATACGGGCACAAAATAGTTAGTGAATTACCAAATCACATAAACCATCAAGTTCTTACCAATAACTTTGAAAGTAACGAACAACATTTATATCCAAAAGCAGAAATAAATCAAAAAATTTCCAATTTTGAAATTTCCGCGAATTCTCAAAGCTTGAAAAGAATTCTAAAGCGTCAAGAAAGTGCGCTTGACCAAAAGCCGCATACGAGTTTTATCATTTCTGATTTTCAAAAATCGCAATTTGCTTGGGAGGAGATTTCGGTTGACTCTAATAACCAATACATCCTAATCCCTATAGAACCAGCGGTAAATGAGAATGTTTCAGTTGATTCGGTTTGGTTCACAAATCCTATTCACAGAGTTAATCAGCCAGAACAAATTCATTTTAGAATTCGTAATTATAGCGAAAGCGACCAAAAGGTAAGAACAACTTTATATTTAAATGATCAACAAAAATCCTTCACTAACATTACGGTTCCTTACCAAAACTTTATCGATACATTTATGGTGTATACCAATTCTGTTTCAGGTGAATTTGCAGGGAAAATTGAAATTGATGACTCCCCTATTCTTTTCGATAATACCCAGTACTTTAGTTTTGGTATATCTGATGAATTATCAATCCTATCCGTAAAATCAACACAAAGTTCAAATTTCATAGGGAAAGCGTATAGCCTTGAACCTTATTTTAATTATGAAGAATTTGCGGAATCAAATTTACCCTATGACAAATTAAATACCGCCAATCTGGTCATTATAGATGAGGTTTCCAGTTTTAGCTCAGGAATGATCTCCTCTTTGGATAAATATGTAAGAAATGGCGGACATTTAATTGTTGTTCCCAACAACAATGACCAACAACAAGACCTGAATTCCTTATTAACTATAATGGGTGTTGGAGCCCTAACCAAAATCGCTTCAGATAGTTCGCGAATAAAAAATATAGACGTAGAGAATCCCATATATAAAAACGTTTTTTCTTCAAAACGATCTAAAGTTAACTTACCTGAGGTGTATAAATATTTCAATTCAAAAGAAACCAACTCTCCTTTAAAAACGAGTCTATTACAAACTGTAAATAATCAAGACATCCTTTCAGAATGGGAGATTGGAAAAGGAAAGCTTTATTTGTTTACTACTACGATGCACACAGAGTTTTCAAACTTTCCTAAACACAGTTTGTTTTTACCCACATTTTATGAGATTGCATTTCAAAGTTCTCCAGTTTCACTTCCCTATTTCACTATTGGAAAAGATGAATTTATCCCTATAAAAACTACTCAACTCTCCAATGAATCATTGTTTCATGTACTTAATTCCGGCTATAATTTAGATATAATACCTGAAATTATTCCGGAGAATAATCAGGTGAAATTAGCTTTACATAATTCAATTCAAAAATCTGGTAACTATAAACTTACATTTAATGATAGCCTTGTTAAATACATCTCATTCAACTATTCTAGAATAGAGTCAAATCCCGATTTTTATTCCATAACTGAACTAGAGGAAATAATTGAAAACGCTAATTTCTCCAACTTTACGATTTTTCATAATTCCCTAGATCAATTTTCATCCGAGTTTAAAAAGCTAGAAACTGGAATTGAATTATGGAAATGGTTTGTGATTTTGGCTTTATTATTTTTGGCTATAGAAATTGTTTTGATTAGATATTTTAAACCTTCGGTACTATGAGCATATTGATTAAAAAGGCAACGGTAGTGGATCCTCAAAGTAAACACCACCTAAAAAAAGTGGATATTTTGGTTGAGAATAGTAAAATAACCGATATAAAAACCAATATCAGCTTTTCTGCAAAAAAGGTTTTTCAAGGACCTTCCCTATTCGCTTCTCCAGGCTGGATGGATGTTCACGCACAATTTAATGACCCAGGATTTGAGCACAAAGAAAGTCTTAAAACAGGTGCTGCAGCCGCTGCAAACGGAGGCTTTACTACGGTAATTATTGCCGGAAATAATCAACCAGTTACAGACGCAAAGGCCCAAATAAGTTACATTACCAATGCATCAGCCAAGCTTCCTATTGAAATCAAAACTTTCGCAACCCTTTCCGAAGGTTTAAAAGGGCAGAATTTTTCCGAAATGTATGATCTTCAATCTGCAGGAGCAGTTGGGTTTTCAGATGGTCTGCATCCAATAAACAATCCGGATTTATTGAAACGTGCCATGCAATATAGCCAAACATTTAACGGTATTATTGTCAGTTTTCCGCACGATAAAAGAATATCACATGGTGGTTTAGTTAACGAAAGTCCAACGAGCACGAGTTTGGGATTAAAGTCAGACCCATCCCTTAGCGAAGAAATTATGGTTGCAAGAGACCTTGCAATTGCAGAGTACTGCGAAGCTCCAATCCACTTTATGACCATAAGTTCTGCGAATTCTGTTGCCCAAATAAAACGCGCTAAGAAACGCGGAATACGCGTGACTTGCGATGTAGCTATTGCTAACTTATTATGGAACGACACCGTACTTACTTCATTTAATTCCAATTACAAGGTTTGGCCTCCACTACGTTCTGAGAAGGATAGAAAAGCCTTAATAAAAGGCATTAATGAAGGAATTATAGATGCAATTGTAACGAATCACAACCCACAAAACATTGAAGAAAAACAATGTGAATTTGACCATGCATCTTTTGGTCAAACAAGCTTAGACACAGCATACTCACTATATAACACCCACTTATCTAACCAAATAGACTTAGAGACTTGGGTAAAGGCAATAAGTCTAAACTCTAGAAGGATTTTTAAACAAGAAATTTCCAGTATTGCGATTGGTAATAAAGCAAATATCACATTGTTCGACACCATGGATAAATGGGAGGTTACGGAAAAAGAAATCAAATCTAAATCTAAAAACACTCCAAGTATCGGACAAACTCTAACCGGAAAAGTTATTGCTGTAATTTGTTAATCCTATTTATACATACCCCCTTTAATTTCAATTAAATGAAACCTATTTTAATTTTCGTTTTACTTATTACGAGCGGTACAGTAAATGCCCAAAATCCGTCACCCGACTACAATACATTTTTAAAACAAACACAAATTTCTAATAGCAATGATGGAAGAGTAGATATTGCGTGGTGGATTCCAACTGAATTTTGGAAAATTGCCTTACGAAAGCAACCAGACGTTACAGAAGAACAAATTGATAATGTTATTCAATTACTAGAGCCATATGTGATTTTTGCAATAGTGGATGCTAAAACAGGAGAGTTTGGTGATTTCATATATACCTCCTTTGATTCATTAGAGAACAAAGTATCGGCCATTGGAAATAATGGTAAAACCATAGAGCCGTTAGCCTATGATGAGCTATCCGTTGGAGTTCAATCGCTATTATCTATGGTAAAACCAATTCTTAAGAATGCCATGGGTCAACTGGGTGAGAATATGCACTTTTTTGTTTTTGAAGATATAAGTAAGAAAAACAAAAGGAATTTTGACCCCATGAAAGTAGGTTTGATTTCTGTAAAAGTTGTTGAAAAAAAGTATGAATGGAAAACCCCAGTTCACGCCCTTTTACCCTTAAAAAAGTGCCCAGAAGATAATGTAGAATTAAATGGCGCCTGGAGCTATTGCCCATTCCATGGGAATAAGCTAATTACACAGTAAATAAACCGGATTTATTCGTCCTCAAAAAATTGGTTTTTTACCTATTCTTTTAGTAACTTTAAATGCCTGTAACAAAAGTAACAGAGATTTAAAGGTAAATTCTTTAGAATTGACATAATTCTAATTGTGCATTTAAAATCTTAGGTATGAATCATTACGATAAACACTTTATTGCAATTGTTGGCGGATCAGTAGCAGGTTCGGAAGCGGCCTACATATTGGCTCAGGAAGGGTTTAGGGTTGTTGTTTTTGATCAAAAGAATTTGTCTTACGGAAAAATTGAAGACGGCTTACCAAAGTGGCATATTGGATTACGCAATAAAGAAGAAAAAAACATTGACCTTCGGTTAGCACACGAAAACGTTCGTTTTGTTCCTCAATTCCGTTTAGGCAGAGATGCTACGGTAGATGACCTTTTAGATGATTGGGGGTTTTCCGCAGTGATTATTGCTATTGGTGCTTGGCACGATCGCAGAATACCAATCCCGGGAATTGAGGCCATTCGTAACAAAGGTTTAATTTACCAAAACGACTTGTTATATTGGTTCAATCATAAACATCAAAAAAATTATTCTGGACCTAAATTTAACATCCCCGATGGAACTGGTGTCGTTGGTGGCGGATTAGCTTCTCTTGATGTAATGAAAATTGTAATGATTGAACTTGTACAAAGAGCTCTAAAAGATAAATTGAATATTGAGGTAGATATGTTTAACTTGGAAAAACAAGGCGTAAAATCGGTTTTAGAAACCCATAATACATCCTTAAAAGAATTAGGATTAAAGGGCGCTAGTTTGTTTTACCGAAGAAAGGCCCAAGACATGCCTCTAAAGCCAACAAAATCAAATGGAGAAGAAGATGTGTCTCGTGCCAAAAGAGTCTCAAAAAAACTCTTAGAAACCTATAGAGATAAATTTCTTTTTGATTTTCATCCCTTATCTGTACCCACGGAAGTTTTAACCGAAAATGGTCACTTGACGGGTATGGTTTTTCAAAAGGTAAAACAAGAAAAAGGCAAATTGATAAACATTGAGGGTGATACTTATACATTTAAAACGGATTTAATCATTTCTTCTATCGGAAGTTTACCTGAAGAAACCCCCTGTTTACCGCATAGCGGTCACCTTTTAAAAACGTTTGGTGAATTTGGATGTCAGGTAATGGGTTATGAAAACGTTTTCGCCATTGGAAATGTAGTTACGGGAAAAGGAAATATACTTGAATCAAAAAAACATGGTAGAATAATCACTGGTAAAATAATTGAGGATCACTTTAAACCAGATGAAGATCTTACGAAAGTGTTAATGGAGAAGAAATACCATGATTGGTTCAGAAATGTAGAAACCGAAGTAAATGTAAAGTTAGGGAACATATTATGCGCCTTAGAAGACAAACCCTTACCTACCAACGATAAGATTAATTCGATTCTGGAGCGGACTGAAAAACTGCAACGCAAAGTGGGTTATGATGGTGATTATGACAAGTGGGTAAAACAAAACCTCCCTACCCGTTTAGAAGATTTACTTCAAAAAACAAACGAGGTTTAATCCTCCATTTCAGTAGAAACTTTTTTCTTTTCTCTGTAATTATTCAGTTTAAAGATCGCTGTAAATTGCACCACTGGTCCTGCCATTTCAAATAAACTTCTAGATTCAAAATTGGGCCCGAAAGATTCTGACTTATGAAACATGGTTCCAAATAAATTCCGTGCAGATAAATTGAAAATTAGCTTATTCGGAAGAATTTCAGTACGAATAGCTGATGTGAAATTAAAAAACCCATAGCTTTTACCCTGAGCGGTAACGGTTGGACTATTATAACTTGAATTAAATTGGAGTTTTGTATGCGTAAAAAGCGAGAAATTTTGATTCAAACGGAGGGTGTAATTTGTGCTTGCATTATCAAAATCATATACCCGACCATCAAATACATCGGTATAGCTACCAGTCACTCTATAATCATACACATTTGTCATAAAACTAATATCCCACCAAGTGGTAATGGGGGTTTTAACCATTAATTCTAGTCCTAAAGATTGATCTTGGCCTACATTTTCAGGAACTTGTAAAGTTACTCCAGGACCTTTTTCTGGATAAGCCTGCCTTACTCTTTCCACTTTATCGTGCGTATAGCGGTAATAAACCTCGGAAGAAACAAACATTTTTCCAAACCTCTTTTGAAATCCAATTTCAGCGGCATCAATGTACTCTGGTTTCAAACCTGGATTTCCCCCTCGATAGTTCCATTGATCTCTAGCTGTTATATATGGCTCTAAATACCAAGGTCTTGGACGTTCAATTCTACGGGTATAACTAGCCATTAATTGTGCTTTTTTGGGAAATTCATAGGAAAAATGTGCCGTTGGAAATACATCAATTCGGTTTATGGTATAATCTTTAGGGTTATTTACTACGCTCACATTTCTATTGGTAAACTCTCCCCTTAATCCAAATTGATACCCAAATTTCTTTTTACTTCCTGTAAAAACAGCGTATGGAGCACTAATAAATCTATAAAAGGAAGACGATCTGTTTATGGAGTCAATTTGAAGGTACGCATTAGAAGTAGTATCATATGTGGATGTTGTAAATTCATCGCTACTCGCATCATAAGTTCCTTGGAAACCAACCTCATACTTCAGTGAGTCGTTTATTTTATGTTCATAATTTAAACGTGTTTGTCCTTTGTGATTTGGCCCCACTTCGGTAGTTTTTTGTCCATAAGTCAGGGCGTTATCGTCAAAATCAAATAATTCGTTTAATGTATACTCATCTCCATTTATCTTTCCATACGAAAATTGAAAAGTAAATTTCCTATCCTCACCCATGAATTTATGCGCGTAATCCGTATTCACATTCCATGAAAAAGACTCCCGACTACTCTCATTTAAACTATTATAATTATCCACTACATTTTCATTAAGGGTTTCCTGATAATCTAAGTTATTGGTTCGTAACCTGTTCGAGCTTTGTAGAGAACCTTCAATTAACCAAAAGTTTTTATTGGATAATTTTAAGTCAATTCCTGCCCGTGCGGTAGCATTGGTTCTATGTCTATCATAATCTCCAGCACCTCCAACAATACTAACTGTTTCACCTTGCCTCGTTGCGTTATACGTTTCTTGCGTCCCAACTCCTCCTCTTCTATTATAATCTACACCGACATACCAGTTGGTCTTGTCTGTTTTAACCTGAACTAGTGCATCGGCACCATAATTATCATACATTCCTATATTCAAATTAGCAATACCGCTAATTCCTTGCATTTTTTGCTTTTTCGTGATAATATTAATGATTCCTGCGGTCCCTTCAGGATCATATTTAGCGGAAGGATTGGTTATAATTTCTATGCTTTCAATGGAAGTTGATGGATATTGTTCAAGGGCGTCTGCCGCATCCATAACAGTTGGTCGTCCATCTATTAAGACTGTAAAACCTGCACTACCACGAAGAGTTACATTTCTTTCTGCATCTACCGAAACAGAGGGTACATTTTCTAATATATCAACCGCAGTACCAGAAGTAGCCGTATAAAATTTTTCAACGTTCACTACTTTTTTGTCGATTTTAAATTCAATCCCTTCCTTTTCGGCAGTTACTTCAAAAGTTTTTAAAATTTCGGATTTAATATCCAATTCAATTTTACCCAAATCAACAAAAATATGGGTTGGAGATATCGAAATATTGGGAATGAATTTTTCATTATATCCAATAAAATTTACCAAAACATAATACTTACCAGGAGGCACTTTTTCAATTAAAAACTCTCCATTACGAGATGAAATAACCCCTGTAACTAGTGAGCTATCAGTAGATTTTCGTACAGTAATATTCGCATATTCCAATCCTTCATTATTTTGAGAATCAAGTACTTTCCCTATAATTGAGCCTGAAGGTTTTGGGCCTTTTTCACCAGAGTTTCGACCCTTACCTTCTTGAGAGTAAACAGACGAAAACAAAAGAAAAAATGAAACGAGTACAGATAAATACTTCATACTTTACTTATTTTCAAGATGAAAATATCGTGTTAGATGATATTCGTAGTATTTGGTTTAATGTTAAGAAGAAAATATTACATATTTCGTCTATACTGCCCCCCAACCAAAAACAAAGAATCAGTGATTTGGCCTAAAGAACACACTTTAGTAACCTCCATTAACTGTTCAAAAATGTTTTGATTCTGAATGGCTGCAATTCTTACCTTCTCCAATTCCGCATTTATTTTATCCGCATTCCCTTTATGGAGTTCTTCTAACATACCAATTTGATATTGCTTCTCTTTTTCGGTCGCACGAATAACTTCTTTTGGCTGAACTGTTGGTGATCCGGTAGAACTTAAATAGGTATTCACTCCAATAATAGGAAACTCACCTGTATGTTTTAAGGTTTCATAGTAAAGGGATTCCTCTTGAATTTTACTTCGTTGATACATGGTCTCCATAGCACCAAGAACGCCTCCTCTTTCCGTAATTCGATCAAATTCCGCCAAAACCGCTTCTTCTACTAAATCGGTTAACTCTTCAATGATAAAAGCCCCTTGAATTGGATTCTCATTTTTAGATAAACCTAGTTCCTTGTTTATAATCAGCTGTATAGCCATAGCTCTTCTAACCGACTCCTCCGTTGGAGTTGTAATAGCTTCATCGTAAGCATTGGTATGCAAAGAGTTACAATTATCATTTATCGCATACAAGGCTTGTAAAGTTGTTCTAATATCATTGAAATCAATCTCTTGCGCATGTAAGGAACGACCACTTGTTTGAATATGGTATTTCAACATTTGCGCACGGGCGTTGGCTCCATACTTATTTTTAAGCGCTTTACTCCAAATTTTACGTGCAACGCGTCCAATTACTGCATATTCTGGATCAATTCCATTGGAGAAAAAGAACGAAAGATTTGGTCCGAATTTATTGATGTCCATTCCTCTACTCATGTAATATTCAACATAAGTAAACCCATTCGCGAGGGTTAAGGCCAATTGTGTTATGGGGTTTGCGCCTGCTTCTGCAATGTGATATCCTGAAATGGAAACGGAGTAAAAGTTTCTAACACCATTTTCAATAAAATACTCTTGCACATCACCCATTAAACGCAATGCGAACTCCGTAGAGAAAATACATGTGTTTTGCGCCTGATCTTCTTTTAAAATATCCGCTTGAACCGTTCCACGAACTTTGGTCAGCGTTTCTCTTTTAATTTCTTGGTATATATCAGCGGGCAAAACCTGATCTCCTGTAACGCCTAAAAGCATTAAACCTAAACCATCATTACCTTCTGGCAATTCCCCTTGGTAAGCTGGCCGTTTAACTCCTTTTGCCTTATAAATTTCTTTTATTTTATTTTCAATTTCTTTCTCTAAACCATTATCTATGATGTATTTCTCACAATTCTGATCAATAGCTGCGTTCATAAAGAATCCTAATAACATAGGCGCAGGACCATTGATAGTCATCGATACAGAAGTTAAGGCGTGAGATAAATCAAAACCAGAGTATAATTTCTTTGCATCATCTAAACAACAAATAGACACTCCCGAGTTTCCGATTTTACCATAAATATCCGGTCTTACATCTGGATCATTCCCGTAAAGTGTAACCGAATCAAAAGCGGTTGACAAACGTTTAGCCGGCATACCCGCACTTACGTAATGAAATCTTCGGTTGGTACGTTCTGGCCCACCTTCACCAGCGAACATTCGAGTTGGATCTTCCCCTTCTCGTTTAAAAGGAAACAATCCAGCAGTATATGGAAATTCGCCAGGTACATTCTCTTGCAGGTTCCACTTTAATAAATCACCCCAAGCGGTATATTTGGGTAAGGAGATTTTTGGTATTTGAGAATGAGAAAGGGATTCTGTATGAGTTTTTATAGCTAATTCCTTATCTCGAACTTTAAACCTGAACTCTGGGTCCTTATACTTCTTAACTGTATCCTTCCATGAAACTATAGTTTCCCAATTATATGGGTTTAGATCCATTTTCAATCGATCGAATTCCTTTAATAGCAGTTCAAAAAGTTGTTTGTTTTTGGAATCAATAGTACATCCATCCGTATCTAAGCCCGTTTTATTAGTGGTAAGGGTCGAGCCAGAAACCGTTTCCATAGTTTTAAAAATCCCATATAATTTTTGGGCAATTTCTGCTTGTTTTTCAGCATCGAGATCATATGCTCGATTATTTTCAGCAATTTCAGATAAATAACGTACTCTAGAAGGAGGAATCACAAATACCTTTTCAGACATTTCTTTCGTGATTTTCATTTTAGAAGATAATTTATGCTTTGCTTTTTCATTCACCTTAGATATTACAGCTTTATACAACCTGTTCATCCCTGGGTCATTAAATTGAGAAGCTATAGTTCCGAATACAGGTAAAGAATCCAATTCTTCCTCCCATAAATTATGATTACGCATGTACTGCTTTTTCACATCTCTTATCGCATCAAGCGCACCCCGTTTATCGAATTTATTGATAGCTACCAAGTCGGCAAAATCAAGCATGTCAATTTTCTCTAATTGGGTAGCCGCTCCAAATTCTGGAGTCATCACGTATAATGAAACATCTGAATGATCCATAATCTCCGTATCCGATTGCCCAATTCCTGAAGTTTCAAGGATTATCAAATCAAAATTTGCTGCTTTTAAAATATCAAGGGCCTTAGATACATGCTTTGACAAGGCCAAATTACTTTGCCGCGTAGCTAACGAACGCATATACACACGGTTATTGTTAATCGCGTTCATTCTAATTCGATCACCCAAAAGGGCTCCTCCTGTTTTTCTTTTTGAGGGATCAACAGATACAATAGCAATATCTTTATCGGTAAAATCGAGTAAAAACCTTCGAACCAGCTCATCCACTAAAGACGATTTCCCAGCCCCTCCTGTCCCGGTTATTCCTAAAATTGGCGTAACCGATTTTTCCGACAATTTATCTATCTCCTTCCATAAAGGGGAATAATCTTCCGGGTAATTTTCCGCACCGCTAATCAACTTAGCGATAGCCACTTTGTTTTTCGATTTTAAAAGCTTGTATTCATCTTTCAGTCCTTTACCTAACGGGAAATCAGAGCGTTGAACTAAATCGTTTATCATTCCTTGCAGTCCCATTTCACGCCCATGATCTGGATGATAAATTCTCTCAATGCCGTAGGCTTCTAAATCTTCAATTTCAGATGGTAAAATTGTTCCACCTCCACCAGCGAAAATTTTCACATGACCTGCACCTTTTTCTTTGAGCAAATCATGCATGTATTTTAAATACTCAGTGTGCCCTCCTTGGTATGAAGTTATTGCAATAGCTTGAACATCCTCTTGAACGGCACAATTCACAACATCTTCTACACTTCTATCATGCCCTAAATGAATAACCTCACAACCAGTAGATTGGATAATTCTTCGCATAATATTGATTGCCGCATCGTGTCCATCAAATAATGAAGCTGCAGTTACAATTCTCACTTTATTTACTGGTTTATACACCTCTGGATTGGTCATAATTATTGCAATTTTTGGAGCTGCGAAAGTACGATTTTTTGATTTATTATTTCGTCATAATTCCTTCTGTAATTTGAGGGTCTTTATTTTTACTGGTGGAATCGAAATAGGTTAATCTATCCATTCAATTTTAAAGGCATGACGCATAAGCTCTGAACTCCTTTTGTTATCTTCTATAGATTTAAACTTTATCAAAGTAAAATAGACGGGTGAAATCATTGAATAAAGGTGTTTTTCTTCGTGTACATCCATGTCATAAAAACGAAAAACCTCTCGTCTGCAGTAATAGCGTTTATTAATATATTGGTATTCAGAAAATTTGTTAATGTATTTGGTTTCTATAAACCAGTAACACGGACTTTCATCAGAAACAAAAATTTCACCATTCGGGTTTCTCCAAAGTTCGGGTAATCCGGTGTTTTTAAACCCATCCAATTTTCTAACTGGAATGTTTTCCAGCGCTTGATTAAATGTATTATTATTAAACGAAATGTTTACAAAGACCCCTTCTTTATCGGGTAAATCAACAATTATAACGAAGGGTTTACGCTTTACTTTTACTACTTGATGGTCTGTATTTAGTCTTACTCCATCTTGCATTACGTAAGCGGCAAAATGATGCTCAGGGTATTGAGAAAACACACTTCCCCAACTACAAATTAGGAATCCAAAAAGGACGAAATTTCGAGTCAAAGAACGAGTAGAATTATTTAGAGTCACGCTTATTGTAGTGTATTTTCAATATAATTATTCCCAAAATAGCTGATATCAAAGAAGCCACCATTACTCCGACCTTTGCTTTTTGAATTATATCAACATCATCAAACGCTAAATCACTGATGAAAATACTCATCGTAAATCCAATACCCGCTAACATTGCCGCTCCATATATTTCAGGCCATTTTACATTATCAGGTAAGGAAGATATTTTCAAAAGGACCATTAATCTTGACAAGATAGAAATACCTAGAAATTTACCTAAAACCAATCCGAAAATCACTCCTAACGACACCGGATCGAGTATCATATCTATTATTGAACCTGTTATTTCAACACCCGCATTACTCAATGCAAACAAAGGCAATACAAAAAATGCGACAAATGGATGTATAGTATGTTCTAGTTTCTGCAAAGGTGTTTGGACTTGTTCAACCGCCTTCTCAAATTTGGCTAAGGCATGAGATTGGTCTAAAGTTAACAGTTTGCCTTCACGTGTACTGGAACTAAACGATTTTGCATGCCCTCGAGCTAATTCCATGAATTTTGTATCTGAAATTTTCGAACGGGCAGGTACAGTCATAGCAATCATTACTCCAGCGAATGTGGCATGAATTCCGGAATAAATAAATGCAATCCAAACCCCAAACAAACCTACCAAACCATAAAAAGTCCCACTTCTCACTCCTAATTTATTGGCTACAACTAACACCGAAATAAAACCAAATGCTACCCAAAGCTGCGTATAATCTATCGTTGCAGGATCTGTATAGAATAAAGCAATAACTATTATAGCCCCCAAATCATCGGCAATAGCCAAAGCAGTTAAAAATATTTTTAGGTTCATGCTCACTCGGTTCCCCAGCAGAGATAGTACCCCTAAAGTGAAACCAATATCCGTAGCCATAGGTATCCCCCAACCCTTAATGTTTTGAGGTTGATCGTAATTTAGCGCTACAAAAATTAAGGCCGGAAAAATCATTCCACCTATAGCGGCCATTATCGGCATTGAGGCTTTTTTTAAGGAGCTTAGTTCTCCTTCCATCACCTCTCGCTTAATTTCTAGACCAACCGTAAAAAAGAAAATGGCCATTAATCCATCATTTATCCAATGATTTAAGGACGCATCTAAATCAAACCAGTCACCAAAAGCAAATTCCATGTGAATCTCATGCCAAACATGATG